>JAHFRL010000052.1 GCA_023266235.1 Betaproteobacteria bacterium | reverse complement strand
GAACCTCGGAAAACTGCGTCATTCTTGTCAATTCACGCATTTGCACTACCATTCAACCAATTTGCAATTACTTGATCAGAGTTTCCTTAGATCTGAATCCGCCTTAAAGCATAAAAACGGCGTGGCAAAACGAACGAGATGCGCCGGGAAGGCAACATCGATGTTGTTGACACGGAATTAAATGAGGTTCTAACATCGGTTCCTCTCGTGCGCGCCGATTCCTTACGGCTTGCTTCAGGTGAACGAACCGGCGGGATGGCGAATGCGGCAAACGCTGCGCTCGAAGCTATCGCCGCCCCGAGCAGTCAACGCGGCACAGCAATCCAGGAGGAGAGACGATGAAAGCCATGAAAACCGCAAGCCTGCTGCTCGCCGCGATGTGCTTGCCCATGTCCCCTCAGGTGAACGCCCAGGTATATCCATCGAAACCGATTCGTCTGGTCGTCCCATGGCCGCCTGGCGGCATCACCGATGTGATTTCCCGTGGCCTGGGCGCCGCCCTGTCCGAATCGCTCGGGCAGAATGTGGTCCCGGACAACCGGCCGGGCGCCGCCGGCACGCTGGGCGTGTCCATCGCGGCGAAGGCGAACGCGGATGGATACACGATGCTGATGACCGATGTGCCGAGCCATGCCATCAGCGCGAGCCTCTACACGAGACTGACGTACAACCCGCTGAAGGACATCGAGCCGGTCGCGCTGCCGTCGCGCTCGCCGCTGGTGCTGGTCGTCAATCCCAAGTACGGCATCAAGACGATCGCGCAACTGATCGATTATGCGAAGGCACGCCCCGGCGAGTTTGCTTTCGCCTCTTCCGGGCCCGGCTCCATCACGCACCTCACCGGCGAACGGTTCAACCGCCAAACCGGGATCAAGCCGCTGCACGTGCCGTACAAGGGAGGCGGGCCGGCCACGGCCGCCCTGGTCGGAGGGGAAGCCGGGATGTATTTCTCGTGCATTTCCGCCGCCATCCCCCACATAAAGTCCGGAAGGCTGACGCTCCTGGGAATCACCTTGCCGACGCGCTCGCCGCTGTATCCGGATACCCCGGCCGTTGCGGAAGCCATCCCCGGGTTCGTAATGGGTTGCAACACGGGGTTCTTCGCGCCCGCCGGCACGCCGCGGAACATCCTGGACCGGATGCACGCGGAAGTGATGAAGGCGGTGACACAACCGCGAATGAAAGAGCTGCTTGCCGCGAACTCGGCCGAACCGGCCCCATACACACGGGCCGAGTTCAAGGAGTATGTGGCCAAGGAAGTGCATGACTGGGGCGAAGTGGTGCGCGCGGCGGGGTTGAAGGTCGACTAAGAGTCGCTGAGATTCCGCAATCCGGCATCAGCCCCATCGACAAGAATCTGCGAGATGAGAAGCAGCCGATGGGTGAATTGAACGGAAAGGCCGCGCTCATCACTGGCGCGTCGCGTGGAATCGGCCGGGCGGTGGCCCTGCGGCTTGCTTCGGAAGGCGCCGCGGTCTACCTCGCGGCGGACGGCACGGAGACGGAACTCGACGAAACTGCCGCGGCCTGCCGCAAGGCCGGCGCCCCTGACGCGGCCTGGGGCGTGCACGACCTCGCGCGCGCGGGAGCGGCTGAGGCGATGGTCGCCGCAGCCCATCAGCGCATGGGCCGGATCGACATCCTGGTGAACAACGCGGGCATCCGGGCCCGCAAGGCCTTCGGTGAATTTTCGCACGCAGAGTTCGACCGGCTGGTGGCGGTGAACCTGCGCGCGCCCTTCTTTGCAAGCCAGGCGGTGGTGCCCATCATGCGCGCGCTGGGCGGGGGGCACGTGATTCACATGGCAAGCCAGCTTGGCATCGTCGCTTCGCGCTACGGGGCCGTCTACAACCTCACCAAGGCGGGTCTCATCCAGCTCACCCGCTCGATGGCCCTCGAGCTGTCCGCAGACGGCATCTCGGTCAACGCGGTCTGTCCCGGGCCCGTCTCGACCGAGGGTTTCGTTGCAGGCCGAAACCCGGGAGAGCTGGAGCAGCGCGCGCGCGACGTTCCGATCGGCCGCTTCGGAACCGTTGAAGAAGTCGCCGGCGTGGTTGCTTTTCTGGTCTCCAAGGACGCCGCCTACGTGATCGGCCACGCGCTCGTGATGGACGGCGGATACATCATCCATTAGCAACGAGCAGGGACGGGAGCGGACGGATACCGGAACGGCTTGAACGGCATGCTGTCGACAGGCCGCCCTCCCCCCTTTGCTAGCGGTGCAGATCGCGGCTGATGAATTCGCCGTTCAACGGGGCGGACAGATCGCTCGCCAAAAAGACGACGACATTCGAGAAGTCGTCCGGTTGGTAGACGTAGCCTGCGGCGAGCAGGCGCTTGATGTCGTCCTCGCTCTTGCCGACTCTCCACAGCGGCGTGTCCGTTGCACCGGGTCCGAAACAGTTGATGCGCACGCCCGTGTCCTTGAGTTCGAGCGAGACCGCGCGCGTGAACCCGATGATCCCGGCTTTGGAGGCCGAATAAGCCGATCCTTTAGGCTGGCCTCTGATGCCCGTACCCGAGGCCGTGCTCAAGACGATGCCCCGCTTGCGGGGAAGCATGCGCCGAATCGCGGCGCGCGCGCCCAGGAACACGCTTTTGAGATTGAGCGTGATCACCGCGTCCCACTCCTCCTCCGGCATATCCACGAGCGCCCTGCGCGGGAACATGCCGGCGATGTTGAGCAGGACGTCGAGCGGGCCGAACTCCGCCTCGGTGCGGTCGAACAGCTGCTCGAACGCCGCCGCCTTGGTGACATCCGCATGGACCGGAATTGCCCGGCCGCCGGCCTTGATGATCGCATCCGCCGTGGCCTGCGCTGCATCGAGATTGATATCGGCAACGGCAACGGCCGCACCGGCTTTTGCCAAAGCGAGGCCGTAACAGCGTCCCAGCCCGCCGCCGCCGCCGGTCATTGCGACTGTCTTTCCTGCGAGCAAGTTCATGCGCTCCTCCTTCTGATCGGGTAACCGTCAGTTCAAGCCGCAACTACTACACCTCACCACCTCTCGTCTATCGCCTCTCCTGTTTTTTTCCTTGGCGTCTTGGCGGTTCAGACCTAGCCGCGGAACGCGGCAACATCGAGTTTGCCGTCGAACGCGGTCTTGACGAACCGCAGAAACTGATCGGCGCGTTGATCGGTCCAGCCGCCCCAGGCCACGTTGCTGCGGAACTTGCGCTCGATGTCGGCGCGCGCGAGCGGTTCGTGCACGCCGCCGCGGATGTGCGGCTGGCGTTCCTCGAACACGCGCCCGTTCTTGAGCGTCATCTTGATATGCCCGGTAAACGCTTTCGGGTACGGATTGTCGGGATCAACCACGTAATGCACCTTGGACGCGAGCGCGAGGATACGCGGATCGCGCACGGTTTTCTCGCTGAACGCTTCCAGCCCGGCGCCGCCGGTCACGAACGCGACCGCGATATTGAACGGCGCGCTGAACTTGGCCGCGTAGTCGTTGGCGGGGCGATGCTTGGCAGCCAGCGGCTCCCACAGACGATGCACATACCCTTCCGCGGTCTCGCACAACACTGCGGCGACATCGTCCGCGGCGAAGCCCTTGCGCGCGAGCCGCAGCGCGCAATCGATATACGGCTGGTTCATGGTGCCGGTCGCGTAGGGCTTGAAAGTGAGGCTCAGCATCCGCCATTCGCGCCCGAAATCGCGCGTGACGGCGTCATAATTACCCGCAGCGCTGCGCGCGAAACCGTTGAACAGCCCGTGGGTGCCTTCGAGCACGGTGCGCGGCCCGAGAAAGCCCTGCTGTCCGATGCGCGCTGCGTGCAGGCCGATGCGCGCCGCCCAGCCGGCATGCAGCCGCTTGGTCCATGCGCCTTCGGCCAGATACTCGATGATGCCGCCCGCCATGCTGCCGGCGATGCCAAGCGCGTCCACGGTTTGCTTGCGGTTCAAGCCAAGCGCCGCCGATACCGCGAGCGTCGAGGCCATCGCACCCAGCACGCTGGTCGGATGAAAGCCCGCCTGGTGGATCGCCTTCGGAATTACCAGACTCAAACGGCACAGCGTCTCGGTGCCGGCAACCATGCCGATGAGCGCGGCGCGTCCGTTACGGCCGAAGCGCTCGCACGCGGCAAGCACCGCGGGTACAATCACGGCGCCGCTGTGCACCGGCCCGCCCTCGAACGTGTCGTCGAAATCCTCGCCGTGCGCGGCGGTGCCGTTGATCATCGCCGCATCTTCCGCGCTGAACCCGCCGCCATGGCCGAGCGCGCTGCAGGAGCCGCCGTGATCGACGCCCGCCATCAGCGCATGGATGTATTCGGCGTGGCGCGCGGCAATACATAAACCGGCGACATCGATCAGCAGCTCTTCGACGCGCGCGCGTACGGCGACGGGAATCCTGTCCGCACTCAACGCGCCGCTGACATCGGCCAGCTGCTCGGCGACGGACTTGCCGGTTGCGGTGCCCTCCATGCTTGCGCGCGCCTGTTCTGACTCAAATCCGGTTAGCGTGCCGATTGCGGCTAGCGGCTGACGTCGAAACCGGCGGCACTTAACACGGGCTGCGCATTAAAGCCGGTCAGGCGCCGGATGAACTCCTTCGAGCGCTCGGGATGTGCCGAACGCGCTGCGAGCCCCACCGAATACACCGCGATATTCTGCAATTCCGCCGGCAACGGCCCGACCAGCACGACCCCCTTGTTGGCGACGATCTCGGTGCTCTGCGTGATTCCCATCTCGAGCGTACCGGCGCTTTGCGCAAGGTTCATCATCGCCGCGTAACCGTTCGGAAAATATTCGAGCCGCGGCTTGACCTGTGCCGCAATGCCGAGTTCATCGATTACCCTAAGCACCACTTTGCCGGCGGTTGCGACCGCCGGGTCCGGGCATACGATGCGCGTTGCCGCCAGCATATTGCCGCGCAGCACGTGCGTGGTCCTGACGTCCGGCAGCGGCGTGCCCGCCCGCACCGCGACGCCGGTGCCGACCTTGCCGAGATCGACGCGCGAGCCGGGCACGACCCAACCTTGCCCGATCAGCTCGTCGATCAATGCCGCGGTAAGGACGATCACGTCCGCCGGCTCGCCAGCCACCACGCGTGCCCGCATCGCGCCGACGGCGCCGCAATTGGCGTGTACCAGATTGCCGCTTTCGCGCTGGAATTTCTCCGCGATCTGCGTCACCACTGCTTGCGCCGCGCCGGCACTGAAGATATTGAGCGTTGCCAAAACGGTTCTCCTGTCGGTCGGTTATTTCTTCAGATCGCCTTCGTCCATATGAAACTTGTGCAGTATGCGGTGCATCACCGGCGCCAGCGTCACCGCGACCACCATGATGAAGACCAGGCCGCTGAACAACGCGTAAGCCGATGCGAACAGCTTCGCCGCATCCGATGTCAGCTCGGCGACCGGCCCCATGCCGCCGAGTATCATAGCCGCGTTGAGCAGCGCATCTATCCACGGCAGCCCCGCGATAAAGTGATAACCGAGCACCCCGATTGATAGCGCCACGGCCGCAATCGCTCCCGACAGCGCGACCGACAGCGCGATACGCCTGACGAAATGCGAATGCGGGATCGGCGGCTGACGCCTGCTTTCAAACATGGCATTCAATCCGAATGGGATACGGTGCCGCGCCATGCAACACCCCGCACGCGCAGTCCCTCACCAACGCGTGAATCTTAACATACGCATGTTCGCTTCCGGCGCATTGACAGCACCCAAATTCAGGGCACAATGAAATTGCTGGATATAACGATATGAAACTCGTCCACACCGCGAAACATCCGACCGAAGCGCACCTGATCAAGGGCATGCTCGAGGCCGAGGGCATACGCTCCATCGTGAGAGGCGACCAGCTCTATGGCGCGTATGGCGAGTTGCCGATCCTGCCGACGGTATGGATACTGGACGACACGCTGGCAGCGCACGCCGACCGTCTGGTGATCGAGTTTCTGCGCGGAAGCGCGGCGCAGCGCTATCGCCACGAGCGCTGGACCTGCCCGCGATGCGGCGAGATGCTCGAGGGCCAGTTCACCGACTGCTGGAAGTGCGGCACGCCGCGAGCGCGACCGTCCTAGCGCTTGCGGACCGCGCCTGTGCCCTCACGAATCCGTCAAAAAATATTGCCGCGCTCGTACTGCACCGGCCACGGGATGGTTGCCTTCAGCGTTTTGGCCGCATGCAGCGGCCAATATGGATCGTTGAGCATGCCGCGCGCCATGATGATCAGATCCGCCTGCCCGTTGGCGACGATCTGCTCGGCCAATTCCGGACCGTTAATCAGACCGATCGCGCCGGTGGCGATGCCGGCGCGGCTGCGAATCGCCGCAGCGAACGGCACTTGGTAGCCCGGATACACGTTGACCTTCTGGCGCGGGTCGACTCCGCCGCTCGAGCAGTCGATGAGATCGACCTTGCCCCCGGCTTTCAGCACCTGCGCGAGCTTCACGCTCGCCTCGATGTCCCAACTTTTCTCCATCCAGTCGGTGCAGGAAATGCGCACGAAGAGCGGCAGTTCCTCCGGCCATTCCGAGCGCACTGCGTCCACCACCTCGAGCAGAAAGCGGATGCGGTTCTCGAAGCTGCCGCCATAGCGGTCGTTGCGCCGGTTCGTGATCGGCGAGAGGAATGAGGAGATCAGGTATCCGTGCGCGCCGTGCAGCTCGATGACATCAAAGCCCGCCTCGCGCGCGCGCCGCGTCGCCGCGGCGAATTGCGCTACTGTCCCGGCTATCGTTTTCTCGTCCATCTCGACCAGCACCGGATAGCCTTCACCGAACGGAATCGGCGAGGGTGCGATTGCCAGCCAGCCGCCCTTCTCGGGCGGTATCGGCTTGCCGCCCTCCCACGGCCGCGCCGTCGAGGCCTTGCGCCCGGCGTGGGCGAGCTGAATTCCCGCCACCGCACCCTGTGCTTTGAGAAACCGCGCAATGCGGGCAAAGGCGTCACGCTGCTCATCGTTCCACAACCCGAGACAACCCGCTGAGATGCGCCCGCGCGGCTCGACATTCGTCATTTCCGCGAACACGATGCCCGCCCCGCCCACGGCGCGCGCGGCGAGATGCTGGAAGTGCCAGTCGTTGGGAACGCCGTCAGTGGCCGAGTACTGGCACATCGGCGAAACCATGATGCGGTTGCGCGCGGTAACCGAGCGGAAAGTAATCGGACGGAAGATATACGGATCGGACATTGATAATTCCCCTTGTTCAGCCCGCGGCGAGATTTCTCATCACCGCATACAGGTTTGCCTTGGCCTCGAATCCTATGCCGGGAGCATCAGGCATGCGCACGTGGCTGTTCTCGACCGGCATGTTGTCGGCGAAGCCGCCGAACGGCTGGAATACGTCGGGATACGATTCGTTGCCGCCAAGGCCCAGGCCGGCGGCGATATTGAGCGACATCTGGTGGCCGCCGTGCGGAATACAGCGCCGCGGCGACCACGCATGCTGTTTCAGCATTTCAAGCGTGCGCAGGTACTCGACCAGTCCGTAAGACAGGGCGCAATCGAATTGCAGCCAGTCGCGCTCCGCGCGCATGCCGCCATGGCGAATCAGGTTGCGCGCGTCCTGCATCGAGAAGAGGTTCTCGCCGGTCGCCATCGCGCCATCGTAATGGCGGGCGAGTTCGGCCTGCAGCGCGAAGTCGAGCGGATCGCCCGGCTCTTCGTACCAGAACAGCCCGTAAGGCCTCAATGCGCGCGCATATTCGACCGCGGTCCTGAGGTCGAAGCGACCGTTGGCGTCGACCGCGACGTGCTTGCCGGAGCCGGCGGTTTTGATCACTGCCTCGATGCGTTTCAGGTCGTCGGCCAGGCTGGCGCCGCCGATTTTCATCTTGACCACCGTGTAGCCGAGGTCGAGATATTTCTTCATCTCGTCCTGCAGCGCGCTCAGGTCCTTGCCGGGGTAGTAGTAGCCACCGGCGGCATACACGAACACCTGGTCATCGGCGCTGCCGCCGCGGTAGCGCTCGGCGAGCAGCCGGTAGAGTGGCTTGCGCTCGATCTTGGCCACCGCGTCCCACACCGCCATGTCGATGACGCCGACCGCGACTGAGCGCTCGCCGTGGCCGCCCGGCTTTTCGTTGGCCATCATGCATGCCCAGATCCTGTGCGGGTCGAGATTGTCGCCGGCGTCGTTGAGCAGCGTTCGGGAATCCACACCCATGAGGCGCGGGATGAAGCGCTCGCGCAGCAACCCGCTTTGCGCATAGCGGCCGTTGGAGTTGAAACCGTAGCCAATGACACGCTTGCCGCCGCGCTTCACGTCGGTGACGACGGCGACGACGCTCACCGTCATCCTGCTGAAATCAATAAAGGCATTGCGGATATCCGAGCTGATCGGCACAACGGTTTCGTGAATTGCCGTGATTTTCATAAACGGAGCAGGATTCGGGATCCAGGATCAAGGCGAAGCGCAAGGATATCCGAAAACAGATTTCCCTGACTCCTGATATCCGAATCCTGAATCTTCAGCCCAGCTTGACGCCGGCTGCTTTCGCCACCCTGCTCCACTTGGCGATTTCAGCCTGCAAGCAGGTCGCGAATTCGGCGGGCGTGCTGCCGACGATTCCACCGCCCGATCCCTCGAGTTTTTATCCCCGATCGCTACGAGCACCTGGTGCGCTACGTCGGCTGCCACTCGAACCGGGCACGCGGCGAGCGGGCAAATGAAACATCGCCGCACGCCGGTGCCGCGCTGCCTGCGCCAAGCGAGCAACCCAGCACCGAGTTCGCTGCCCGCGCCACGGCTACGTGGGCGCGGCTATCAGCTTTTTCCGCTGTTTTCTTCATTGTAGGCGAAGGACCAGTTCCATGAAACCTTTGAGCAACAATCTGTGAGCGCCCCAACGTCCGCGTCAAGCGTTCCGGTGTATCATCAATGTAACAACCCACAATGTAGATGCGGTTTCCGGGCCCTGTGCGATTTCTGATATTCCACGCCGTTTAGGAGTGCATTCATGAAGCGTCACCTGTCAGCCCTGCTTCTCCTCGTGTCCGCTGTATCCTCAGCACCGCTCCGCGCCGAAGTGAAAGAGGTCCAGATCGGCTACGGTTCCGGATTCGGGTTCCTGCCCATCATGGTCATGCAACACAGGCGTCTCCTCGAGCACTACGCGAAAGCGGCCGGACTCGGGGAAATCAAGGCCACGTATCACTTCCTGTCCGGCGGCGCGGCACAGAACGACGCGCTGCTCGCGGGCCAGATCGATTTCGCGACCAGCGGCGTGTCGACCTTTCTTACGCTCTGGGCGCGCACCAAGGGCAACATCGACGTACGTGGCATCGCGGCGATTAGCGCGATGCCGATTTACCTGAACACGCGCAACCCGAACGTGAAGACCATTCGCGACTTCACCGAGGCCGACCGGATCGCGGTCCCGGCCGTGAAGGTCTCGCCGCAGGCGATGCTCCTGCAGATGGCGGCGGCGCAGGTTTGGGGCGATGCCGGTTTCAATCGTCTCGATCCGCTGACCGTCGCCATGCCTCAGGCCGATGCAATGACCGCGCTGCTGTCGGGTACCGTCAGTGCGCACTTCGCCAATCCTCCGTTCCAGTTCTGGGAGCTCGAAAAACCCGGCATCCGCCTTGTGCTCAACTCGTTCAACGTCCTCGGCGGGCCCCACACCTTCATCATGTCCTGGACGACCGGGCGATTCCGCGAGGCGAACCCGCGCGTGTACAAGGCGTTCTGGACGGCGCTCGAGGAGGCGACGGCGCTCGTCAACCGTGATCGCCGGAGCGCGGCGGAGATCTACAAGACGGCGACGAACGACAAGGGTCCGGTGGAAAACATCCTCAAGATCCTGGAGCACCCCGAGATGCAGTATCGCCTGACGCCCGAGAACATCCTCAAGTTTGCGGACTTCATGCACAAGATCGGTTCGATCAAGATCAAGCCCGAGAACTGGCGCGAACTGTTCTTCCCCGAAACCCATTCGTTGTCCGGGAGCTGACGGCGGCGATCCTGGATCCGGTAACGACGCCGCCTCGCCTGCTCGAGCGGGGCGCGCCTGAGCCGCGCGTCGGTTCCGGCTACGTACGACCATGAACCGATCGCTCGCGCAGGCGCTCGCCGGACATTTGGTATCGCTGCGGCACGAGGCACTGCCGCCGGTGGCGCTCGATGCGGCCAAGCGCGTCATGCTCGATACCCTCGCGGTGGCCTGGGCCGGCACCGATGCGGAGGGCGCCGCTGCCGCGCTTGCCACCGTGCGGGAGCAAGGCGGCACGCCGCAAGCCACGGTTTGGGGACACGGCGACCGGCTGCCCGTGCTGTCCAGCGCTTTCGCCAATGGCGTGTTTGCGGCGGCGCTGGACTTCGACTCGCATTACCTCGGCGTACACTCGGACGGCGTCGTTCTGCCTGCCGCCTTGGCGGTTGCCGAGCGCGACGCGGTGAACGGCCGCGATTTTCTTACCGCGCTGGCAGCGGCCAACGATGTCGTGTGTCGGCTCGGCAGGAGCGCACGCGGCGCGCACCGGGGCTGGTACTACACGACGATCTTCGGGATCGTCGGCGCCGCTGCCGCAACGGCGAAGCTGCTCAATTTGGACGCCGACGCTACGTGCAACGCGCTCGGCCTCGCGGTAAGCCAGGCGTCCGGCACGCAGCAGCCGGCTGTCGAGCACACTCTGACGATGCGCTTCCAGGCAGCGTTCGCCTCGCGCTCGGGCGTCCTCGCCGGCCTGCTCGCCGCAAAGGGCGTCACCGCGCCCCGCCACGCATTCGACGGCAATTTCGGATTCTTTGCGCTATACCAGCCGGGCGACTCGGATTCGGTCGTGGCGGACCTGGGACGAACTTTCCTAAACGCGAAAACCGCCTTCAAGAAGTATCCGTGCTGCGCCTGCAGCCATGCCGCCATCGAGGCGGCGCGCAAGCTGATCGCGGACCACCCGCTGGCGGCCGAATCCATCAAGCGCGTGATCGTTCTCATTTCGCCAGATATGGATCGCCTGGTCGGTATCCGTCCCATCCCCGGAGCCGACCCGCAGGTGGCGGCGCAATTCAGCGTGCAATACGCGGTCGCCTGCGCATTGCTGACAGGGGGGTTCTCGGTGGGGCATCTGCAGCGTGCCAATATCCTGGATGGCACGCTGCGTTCGTTCATGGAGCGCGTGACGGTGCGCGTGGACCCGAGTCTGACAGGCAAGTTCGCGCCCGCTGAAGTCGTGGTGATTCCGTTACGCGGTGCGACCCTCCGGTGCCGCATCGATACCATGCCGGGCACCCCCGATGCTCCGATCGACGATGACGCGTTTTCGGCCAAGCTCGACGACTGTTTCGGATCGGGCGCGATGCCCCTCGATCCTGCGCGCCGCCGAGTGTTGCGGCAAAGAATCCTGCGGCTGGAATCCCTGCCGCGTATGGATCGCCTGTTCGACGGCATCGTCGACGAAGAAATACCACTGGCTACTTCTTCAGCACGCGCAACCGCTCCGATTCCATGATTGCCTCCACCTCGACCGCCCGAATCTGCCCGCACATATCGCGTTTCGGTTCCACGTCTCCATTGAGGGCGCGGGCCGTTCGACCGGGGCGACATATACAGGGGTGTCGTCCCCGCCGCGCACTTCCACTACGGGCCGTGTAGAGAAACTTGTAATTGCCGCCGACCTTGTGAGTATTTTCCGGCATGATGTGGTGACGATCGAGCATTGAATTCTTCTGTTCATAAGGATCGCCTCGTTTCACGCTGCATCATTTTTCAAACCGCCGGCAAACCGCACCAACTCGTCGCTCGCTGCTTCCGCTCAGCAACCGGTTTTGATTTGACGTCCCAATTCGCGCGCGACTATACTGCTTCAGCAACGAATCCAACAATCCGGGCTCCGAGCCCACCCTGTTCGAAGGAGAAATCGCAATGGCTACACTTACGGGAGCCCGCGTTGGCAGTAGCGCACGCAGGTCTACCGGCGCCGCCCGACGCGGCATCAAGTATCCGATCGCCACGAAGCTACTCCTATCCAAACCAAAAGTGCGAGTCCTTGGTCCCAAGCCCGTCCGTTCCGGAACGAAGACAAAAGGCGCGTATAAAGCCGGCGAGAACAATGTCCACGTATTCACGTTCGCCGAACTAGAGCCAACGCTCGCCAGCACGAAAAAACGCGGAGAGTACTATACCGACACGCGTGCGGTCGTCATTGAAGGCGCAAAGATTATGGTCGGCATGTCCCACGAGAAAGCCGGTATGGGTGCTCGATTGCACAGCCACCCGAATGACCAGTTCAATTTTGTGATGAAAGGTACGTTGCGCGTGCAGATCGAAGGTCAGCCAGACCAGCTGGTGCCTGCAGGTTCGGTAGTGTACTTTCCCGCAGGCGTCGTGCACGCTTCGTGCGCGACCGCGGATGAAGATGTAGTGTTCTATGTTTGCAAGGATCTCGCATGGAGTATCTCAGGGATTCCGATCGATAAAACCACGAGCGGCCCTCAACGCAATGTACCGTCATATCGCAAGATCCGGGCATAGCCCCATGTCGCCTGTCTGCGAGTCGCTGCGCATCAGGGCGGGCCGGGGCAATTGGCCAGCTGCCCGGTCTGGGTGGCGCCGGCTCCATGGGCCTCCACTTAGCTTTCGTAAACCCCGAGTTCTCGCGGTGAGCAGCCACAAGCGTAATCCGCGCCATGCGTGCGATTCAGCGTCGGATGCGATTTTTATGCACGAATTTAGTCGCGTTTTGCTTTTTACGTTACTCTGATCCATGAGCAGCATCTGTCGTATCGCGCTGGCCATTCTTGCTTTGGCATCGGGGTTCGCTTTTGCCCAGGTCTACCCGTCCCGGCCAGTACGTTTAATCATCGATTTCCCGGCCGGCGGCGCCTCAGACGCGCTCGCACGGCTGGTGGGGCAGAAACTGACAGAAGAGTGGGGCCAGCCCGTCGTTTACGACAATCGACCCGGGGCGAACGGGGTAATAGCGTACGGCATCGCCGCCAAAGCGCCTCCCGATGGATACACGTTTGTTCTGCTCAGCACGCCGTTTCCTTTGAATGCCGTCCTTCAACGGAAGCTTGCTTATGACACCGTCCAGGATTTCGCGCCCATTTCTTTCATCGCGAATTATTCGAATTTACTTGTCGTGAACCCTTCGGTGCCTGCTCGCTCTGTGCAGGAGTTTGTCAGCTACGCCAAATCAAAGGGCGGAGCACTCACTTACGCTTCATCCGGAAACGGCAGTGTACAGCACCTCGCGATGGAACTTTTTCGTCGACAGGCGGGATTCGAGGCGGTTCACGTCCCTTACGCTGGAAGCGCACCGGCGGTGATAGATCTGCTCGGCGGACACGTCGAAGCTGGTGTTACGATTCTAACGACCGTTTTGCCTTACATGCGTTCCGGTCGAATTCGAGTGCTTGGTGTGCTAAGCGCGAATCGCGTGATTCAATTACCGGATGTTCCAACGCTCGTCGAGTTAGGTATTCCGGTGGTGGCGACAGGTTGGGGAGGATTAGGTGCGCCTACAGGGGTCCCCAGGCAGATTGTAGAGCGTCTCAACAAGGAAGTCGGTCGAATAATCAATCTACCCGACGTAAAAGAGAAAATCGTGGCGCTAGGAGGCGAACCTCGGCACGGTACGCCGGCAGAGTTCGGGCGATTTATCCGCGATGAGGTGGAGCGATGGGGACCAATCGTCCGCCAATCGGGTGCAAACGTGCAATAAGCGTTCCTTTGGCAATCCTAATCGAGACTTCCTTAACGGGGAGTCGAAATTCCGATAGCGGGACGCTTGTAAACGGTATCCCGTGAAGGCGATGAGTTATCGGACAAAGGTGCGGCGGTAATGTGCGAGTCTAGATGAGTTCGAGAAGGCGGTGCGGATTTGGTCGGTTACGCAGTTGCTTAACCGCCTTTCGTCTCTCTGTAATGCATGGATGATTGTAAACAGCTGGGAGCATTGATATGGCAACAGCAGCGGAGCTCGCTGTGCTCAAGAACGGGCTGATCAAAGCCATAGACCGCGAGGAGCTGGTTAAGCTAGCTTGCGATCTGGTCAACATTCCAAGCGCGACCGGTTACGAGAAACAGTGCGCTGACTACATCATCGCCCGTTATCACAAGGCAGGCATCAAGTTGCTGCCGCAGGTGTTCGAGGAGACGCGTTCCAATGCGATAGGCATCATCAAGGGCGACGGCAGCGGCCCGTGCCTGATGTTGAACGGCCACATGGATACCTCCTACGTCGGGGATGAAGATTACCTGCCGCAGACGCCCGGTTACCGGCCCCAAGCCGTGATCGACGGCGACTGGATCTACGGGCTCGGCATCTACAACATGAAGGGATCGCTCGCGTGCTTCATCCACGCCGCCGAGATCCTCAAGCGCGCGAAGGCGGGGCTCGCCGGCGACCTCATCATTGCCTGCGTCGCGGGGGAAATCGAGAAGTGCCAGGTCGACCACTATCAGGGTCCGCTCTACCGCGGCGGCGCCTGCGGGACCTGGTACGCGATCACCCACGGCGCAGTGGCGGATTTCGCCGTCGTCGGGGAGCCCTCGGGAATGACCCTCATGCGTGCGCACGGCGGTTATGTCTGGACCAAGATCACTCTGGTCGGCGACCCGATGCATACCGTATTCGGCACCAAGAAAAACAACACCATCAATAACATGATGAAGATCATGCAGGCGGTGCAGGAGTGGGGAGACGAGTATGAGAAGCGGCGGGCGAAATACGAAATGCCGGCGCACGTGACATTGTCGGCGATCGAAGGCGGCTGGCCCTACCGCTGCTCGCGCGTTCCGGTGGCGTGCACGCTGTATGTCGACACGCGCCTCATGCCCGGGCAGGATCCTCTCGAAGTGCAGCGCGAGCTCGAAGCGGTGGTCAAACGCGTGCAGGCACAGGATCCTGACCTGGGAAAGCTGCACATGGAAATGAACATTTTCATGAACCAGTGGGGCTCCGAGTGCTCGCCGGAAGAGTACATCTACAAGGCGGTGGCCAAGGCGCACCGGGACGCGCTCGGCAAGGAGGTCGAAATTTCAGCCCTTCCGTTCGCTTCCGATGCTTGCGAGCTGGTTGTGCACGGGATACCGGCACTGAATTACGGAGCCACCGGCAGGACCCGCTCGCTGTCTGAGTATCAGCATCTCGGCAAAGCGCAGAGCGATTGGAATCCGAAACAGGGCGAGCACGCGTCGATCAACGATCTGGTCGAGACCACCAAGGTATACCTGACGCTGATCGTCGACGTATTAAGCCGCACCCGCCAGGAAATGGGACTCAAACCGAGGGACGCCCGCCAGCAGTAACGCGCCCGCGACGCTGTCGCAGCCCGCTGCGACTCGTCGGTTGATCAACCAGCGAAATCGGAGGAATGACCATGTCCGCAGCGAATGACTTCAGCAACTCAAAGCGAATTCTGCTCAAGAGGCTCGGCGCCGGTGCGTTCATCCTGGCGGCGGCGGGCCGTGCCCGCGCGCAATCGAAACTGCAGAAGATGGAAATCTTCATCGGCACCACGCCGCACTTCGGCAACGTCATCATTGGCGCCGACAAGGGCTTCTTCGAGAAGGAAGGGTTGCCGGTTGCGATCACCAACTTCGCCAGCGGCTCGGTGGCGGCGGACGCATTTCGCGCCGGCCGCGGCAGCATTGTCGTCACCGGCGACCTGCCGGCGATGCGTTTGTGGCAGCAGGGCAACGTCGGTATCTGCGCGCAGGCGAATTACAACGAACTTTCGATCATCGTCGCGAAAAACACGATCAAGGGCCCGCGAGACATGAAGGGCAAGAAGATCGGCGTGCTGATGGGTTCGACTTCAGAGTTCTTCGCCAAGCTCTATCTCGCCAAGGGCAACCTCAAGCCCACCGACGCTGACATGATCAACCTGCGGCCGGCGGAAATGGTTACGGGTCTAGCGCGCGGCGACCTCGATGCGTTCGTCATCTGGCAGCCGTTTGGCTGGCGCGCGATCGCAGCGGTTAAGGATGCGCATATCCTCACTACCGCAAAGGGCTATTTCCACGAATGGGAGGCGGTCACTACCAGCAAGGAATACGCCGCCGCGCACGAGGCGGAGATTATCGCATTCCTCAAAGGGCTAGACGCCGCCGGCAGGTGGATGCCGAAAAATCTGGACGAGGCGGCGAAAATCGTCGCCGCACAAATCAGGCTCGACGATATCAAGCTCGCCCGCGACATGCTCGAGAAGATCGACTGGAACATCGCCTACACCGCGAAGTTCCGCAAGGACATGGAAGTGGTCGGCGAATTCAGCAACATCAAGCTCAACTGGGATGCGATGTTCGACCAGCGTTTCCTCGCCAGGCTCGGCCCGTCTTTCGTCGAGTAGGGTACGCGGAACGCGCTGCTGCCGCGCTTTGCGGGATGCGATCCATGCAAACCGATGTGCAACCGGTTTCCGCGCCTTCCACGCCGTGGCAGAGCCTTAGGCTCGACCACGTCAGGAAAGTGTTTCGGGACAGCCGCGGCGGCGATTACGCTGCGGTGCGGGAAATCTCGATTTCTATCAGCCGCGGCGATTTCTACTGCCTGCTCGGTCCCAGCGGCTGCGGCAAGAGTACGCTGCTTAATCTCATCGCCGGCTTCGAGCCGGTCTCGGAAGGCAGCATCGCCTTCGCCGGCGAGATTGGTGACCAACCGTGGCGCAAGCCAATCGGCGGCGCGGGGGTCGATCGGTCGATGATCTTCCAGGATGCCGGCGAAGCATTGTTTCCCTGGCTCAACGTCGAGGAAAACGTGGCGTTCGGACCGCGCCTGCACGGCGCCTCCGGCCAAGCCCTTCTGCCCAACCTCGACCGCTATCTGCGCATGGTCGGACTGAAGGAGCACGCGCACAAGTTTCCATTCGAGCTCTCCGGCGGCATGAAGCAGCGCGTGCAGATAGCCCGGGCGCTGATCATGGAGCCGGACATTCTGCTGATGGACGAGCCGTTTGCGGCGCTCGACGCGATCACCAAGCGCCTGCTGCAACAGGAGCTCGCCCGCATCTGGCAGGAGACCGGCAAGACCATCGTCTACGTTACGCACGACATCATCGAAGCGCTGCTGCTCGGCACGCGCGTGGCGGTGATGACCGCAGGGCCGGCGGCGACCATCAAGCAGGAGATCGAGGTGCGGCTTGCGCAGCCGCGCAGCAGCACCTCCGCCGATTTCGTCGAGCTGACGAAGTTGCTGGAAGCGACTTTGCACGAGGAAGTGCACAAGGCGCGCGCGGCGCAGGCGCAAGCGGCATGAGCAGAGGGGAGGCCTCGATCAAGCAGGCCGCTGACGTCGGCGCAACGCAAGCGAATGCACGCGGCGCCGGCAGCACGAAGCTCAAGCGCGCGGCACGCCAGATGCTGATGGCGCTGATCTCGCTCGGCAGCGTGCTGTTGCTGTGGCATCTTTCGGTCGGCACCCTGTTCAATTCCGCTCTGGTGCCCACCCCGGCCGCGACCTTCTCCAAGGCGTGGGGCATGATGGTGACCGGCGAACTGTTCATGCATATCGGCGTGAGCCTGCGGCGCGTGCTGGTCGGCTATGTGGTCGGCTGCGCCGCCGGCATCGTGCTCGGCGCGGTCATCGGCCGCTTCTGGCTCGCGCGCGAGCTCGCCGATCCGGTGCTCGAGGTGATCCGTCCGATCTCGCCGGTGGCGATAGTGCCGCTCGCGATGTTGTGGTTCGGCATTGGCGAGGTGTCGAAGTATTTCATCATCATCTACGCGACCCTGATCATCGTGCTGCTCAACACTGCGGCGGGCGTCTCCCGCACCCCGGCCACCCGCATTCGCGCGGCGCGCTGCCTCGGCGCCAACGAGTACGAGGTGTTCCTGAAAGTGGTGCTGCCATCCGCGGTGCCATATGTGCTGACCGGAATGCGCGTTGCACTCGGCTTTTCGTTTATGGGTATCGTTGCCGCCGAGCTTATCGGCGCGCGCGAAGGCCTGGGCTTCCTGATCATGAACTCGCAACTGCTGCTGCAGACCGAGCAGTTGTTCGTGGGGCTGCTCTCGCTGGGCGTGGTCGGCGCGATCATCGACCGCGTGTTTCGCACCGTGTTGGACCGCTACACGCGCCGCTACATTCAATTCCAGCGCGAGGTTTGACGTGATCAACGCCGCCATTGTCGGTTTGGGTAACTGGGGGCGCCATCTGGTGCGCTCGATCAGGGGCAGCGACCGCATTCGCTTCGTGGCAGCGGTGGAGCGGCAGCCGCAGGACGCGGTCGAATTTGCCCGCGAGCATGATCTGCTGCTGACCGACGATTACCCGCAAGTCCTCGCCGACCGCGACGTCCACGCCATCGTGATCGCCAGCACCAATTCCCTGCACGTCGAGCAAGCCGTCCAGGCGGCGCGCGCCGGCAAGCACGTGTTCGTGGAAAAGCCCCTGGCTCTGACGGCGGCGAGCGCGCTCGACGCGGTGCAGGGCTGCAGCCGTGCCGGTGTAACCCTGGCGGTGGGATTCAACTGGCGCTTTCATCCGGCGCTGATCGGGCTCAAGCGTGCGGTCGAAGACGGGCGGCTCGGCACGCTGCTGCATGTCGAAGGCAATTACTCGGGCCCCTCGGGCTATCGCCGCCCGCCCGGCCATTGGCGCGCCTCGCTGGCCGAAAATCCGGCGGGCGGCATGGCGGCGCGCGGCATCCATGTGGTGGATGCGATGGTCAACACCTGCGGCCGCATTCAGTCGGTGTTTGCGCGCAGCCAGCGCCGGGCGCTCGCAACCGAGATGGATGACACGACGGCGATGCTGATTCAGTTCGAAAACGGCATGACCGGGGCGCTCGCGACCATGATGGCCACCGCCGATCTGTGGCGCCTGCAGGTCTTCGGCTCCAGGGGCTGGGCGCAAATGGAATGCGTCGAGCACGTTCCGCTCTCCTCGCTCGCGATCTGCAGCGTGGACAGCGCGATCGAGATCACGCGTTATCCGGCGCCGAATCTGGAAAAATCCGAGCTCGAATCGTTTGCCGAGGCCGCGGCAACCGGCCGTCCGCACGTGGTTCCGGTCGATGACGCGGTGCACGGAATCCGCGTCTGGGAAGCGATCTGCGAATCCGTGCGCGCCCGCGCCGAGATCGCGGTGAGCGACTGACGCGAACGGCGCCGACAGCCGGCACCCGCTCTATTGCTCGGGACGGATGCCGGCGTCCTTGACGATCTTCGCGTACTTCGCGCGGTCAGCCTTGAGGAACGCCGCGAAATCAACTGGCGTCTTGCTGGTGACCGCTTCGGCCGCCTGCTTGATAAGCTGCGCCCTCATCTCCTCGCTGTTCATGATCTTCACCAGCTCGCCGTGGAGCCTGACGACGATTTCCCGCGGGGCCTTGGCCGGCGTCAGCACGCCGTACCATTCCTCGATGTCGTAGCCCTTGAGCCCGGCCTCGTCGAGCGTCGGCAGCTCCGGGGCATAGCGCGAGCGCTTGAGGCTGGTGACGGCGAGCCCGCGCAGCTTGCCGGACTTGACGTGAGGCACCGCATTGAGCATGTTGAGCAGCATGGTCTGCACCTGACCGGCGAGCAGATCGATCATCGCGGGGGCGCTGCCCTTGTACGGCACATGGACGAGGTTGATGCCGGCCATGCTCTTGAACTGCTCCCCGGCGAGATGCGTGATGCCGCCGGTGCCCCCCGATCCGAAGTTGAGCTGGCCGGGCTTGGCCTTGACGAGCGCAATCAGCTCTGCCGTCGACTTGGCGGGCACCGAAGGATGGACCACCAACACCTGCGCGATGGTCGCCACCAGCGTGACCGGGGCGAAATCGCGCTCGAGATCGTAGGGCACATTGACGTACACGCTCGGCACTATGCTCTGGTTGTTGCCGAACATGGCGATGGTGTAGCCGTCCGGCGTGGATTTGACGACCATCTCCGCGCCGATCCTGCCCGCGGCCCCCGGCCGATTATCGATCACCACCTGCTGGCCCCAACGCTCGTGCAGGGCCTGGCCGATCATGCGCGCGAGTGCATCGTACGAGCCTCCGGGCGAGTACGGAAGCAGAAACCGTATCGGACGGCTCGGATAGGACTGTGCCGACACAGGCTCAATTCCGCAACACACTACTACCATGATGAGGAAACCGATAAGCGATCGCGCGAATGGCATGCTCAAAGCTCCGAAAACGTTGCTTTTCAAAACACGTCGATACTGTCGCCGTCAATCATCCGGCAAGCAAGGCGTGGCTGCAAGCGGCAGCGCATGGCGAGTTTCGCGATGCGGAAAGCACGCAAGCCGCGGGGTCGCGGTCAGGCCTTCACCTCGGGGCGGCGGGCACGGTTACGGCTGAATCCCGGCTTGTGACGCGCTCCGCTCTTCGCCTTAGCGGCCGGGGTGCCTGCGATTCCGTGCGAGAGATCCTTGACCACAAAGAAAATTCCATCCTCGTCGGGCGTGGCCACCGAGCGGTGAATAACATTGGCCGGGAAATATACTACCGAGCCCGCTGGCGCCAACATGCCTTTTTTGCGGCCGACATCCACTCTGAAAGTGCCCTTGACCACGAAGTTGAACTGCTCATTCGGATGCGTATGGAGGCGAGAACCGCAGCCCCGCTTCTCGAACGCGAGCCCTACTTGCACTTTCCGGCCCTCGACCACCACCGCGCGCGTGTCGGCATAGTGTCCCCTGGTTCCGGCCGCGCCGCCAGCCATGATGCGCTTTAATCCGTAAAGGTCGAACACATATTTGCCGCCGCGCCCGCCTTTATACGCACCTTTCGTCTTGGTAGTCCCGCCGTTGCCCGAGGAGCGCGCCGCGCGGGTCCGCGTTGTCCCCCGTTTGCCCGACGCGGGCGTGTTACGAGCCGTTGTTGCCATTGTTTACCTCCTGTCCAATCAATGTAGGCGTTGCGGATATCCAAGCTGATCGGCGCAACGGTTTCGTGTATCGCGAGTATTCTCATGTTTGAAACCACTATACGGCAAGCGGCCGCGGCGCGCCGCGGGATGTGTGCATCACGCGACAGCGCTTATAATAAACTGCAACGCGACGCCGCGCATCCGTCTGGACCGCATCAGCAGCACCATGGCGCAGGCCGACCGGCGCGAATATCGCCAAGGAGGAAACATGCCAACAAAACCCGGGCAACTGCGGAGCGACATCGCGTGGAGCGCTCCCGACAGCATCACGATCAAGGGATACGATCTCGTCACGGACATCCTCGGCAAACTGAGCCTCGGCGACATGGCGTTTCTCGAGCTCACCGACCGGTTGCCGACGCCGCGCGAATCCGCCGTGTTCAATGCGATCGCGGTGACGCTCGTTGAGCATGGGTTGACGCCTAGCGCGATCGCGGCACGCATGACCTATGCCGGCGCGCCGGAAGCAATGCAAGCGGCGGTGGCAGCGGGGCTCTGCGGCCTCGGCAGCGTGTTCGTCGGCAGCATGGAGACCGCGGCGCGCATGCTGCAGGAGGCGCTGCCCGATCCGAAGGCTGACGTTGACGTCGAGCGGTTGGCCGGCAAAGTCGTCGCGGATTTACACTCCCGCAAGCGAATCATTCCCGGCATCGGCCACCACTTCCACAAGCCGGTCGACCCGCGCGCGCCACGGCTGTTCGAAATCGCGAGCGGGCACGGCTACGCCGGACCCTACGTGAAGCTGATGCAGGCAATCGCCCGCCACGCCGAGGAGACCTACGCCAAGACGCTCCCCGTCAACGCGACCGGCGCGATCGCCGCTATCGCGAGCGAGCTTGCTTTGCCGTGGAAGATCATTCGCGGCATCGGCGTGATGGCGCGCGCGATCGGACTGGTCGGCCACATCCGCGAGGAAATGCGCGATCCGATGGCACGCGAAATCAAGATGCGCGTCGAGGCGGAAGCGACCGCGCATTTGCGCGGCGCACGACGCGAGCAGCACGGATAGCCGCAAGGATTTTCAGTATCGGGGCCAAGAGCCGGAGCACATGCTTGCCGGGAACCGTTATGGTTCAGGATGAACTGTTCGCTTTTTTACCCGACCGCTTTTTCACCGTCACTCGCCGCCGGCCTTGATTGAGTCGCCGCAACGACGCCGCTTTCTCACTCGGGCCACCAGCGCACTGCTCGGCGGTTTGGCCGCCGGCACGCCGCCCACAGTCCGCGGCGCGGCGCCGGGAGTCGAAACCAGGTCGGTAAAAATGTCACAGCCTTCTGAACGCTCGGGCGCAGGGGCGCGCGGCGTCACGCTGTTTCTGTGCGGCGACGTGATGACTGGCCGCGGCATAGACCAGATCCTGCCGCGTCCGAACAAGCCGCATATTTTCGAGCCCTACATGCGTTCGGCGGCAGGTTACGTCGAGCTCGCCGAGCGCGCAACGGGCCGCATCAAGAGGCCTGTCGACTTCGCCTACATCTGGGGAGATGCGCTCGCGGAATTCGAACGCGTGCGGCCGGACGCACGGATCATCAACCTGGAAACCGCCGTCACCGCGGCCGAGGACGCGTGGCCGGGCAAGGGCATCCACTACCGCATGCATCCTGCCAACATCCCGTGCCTTACCGCCGCGACGATAGACTGCTGCGCGCTCGGCAACAACCACGCGCTCGACTGGGGGCGCAGCGGGCTCGTGGAAACCCTGGACACATTGAAACAGGCGGGCATACGCACCGCAGGCGCGGGCCATGACGAGACCGCGGCGGCCGCGCCCGCTGTCATCGAGTTGACCGGCGGCGGGCGCGTTCTGGTGTTCGCGTTCGGCACTGCAAGCAGCGGCGTGCCTCGCGACTGGGCGGCAAGCCAGGATCGGCCAGGCGTTAATTTTTTGCATGATCTTTCTGCGCAGACAGCGGGCGCCATTGGCGGGCAAGTGCGCGCCGCACGGCGCGCGGGAGACCTCGTGGTCGCTTCGATTCACTGGGGCGGCAACTGGGGCTTTGGCATTCCGCGGGAGCAGCGGGCCTTTGCACACCGCCTCATCGATGCCGCCGGCGTGGATGTCGTGCACGGTCATTCCTCGCACCACCCCAAGGCGATCGAGATCTACCGCGATAAGCCGATACTCTACGGCTGCGGCGACTTCCTGAATGATTACGAGGGCATCAGCGGCTACGAGGGGTACCGCGGCGACCTCGCCCTGATGTATTTCCCGACCCTGGATGCCGCCACCGGCAGGTTGCTGCGGTTCGCGATGACGCCGACGCAAACCCGCCACCTGCGCGTGAACCGCGCGCCTGATGAGGGCGTGAGCTGGCTTGCGGACACGTTGAACCGCGAGGGGCGGAAGTTCGGCACGCGCTTGGAACGCCGGCCCGACGACACTTTCGTGCTGCGTTGGAACTCGCAGCAGTGAAAAATCTACATCATCCGCTATGATGTCGCGTCGGATCGCTGGCAGCTGACGATGTTTGCCGCCGGTCAGGCAGCCAAACGATAAGCGTATCAACACCGCGTCTACAGCATCGGCCATGCCCGCCAACCTCTCGCCCGAATACAAGGCCGCCGAAGCCGCTTTCCGCAAGGCGCGCGAACCGCGCGAACGCCTGGAGCGGCTGCGCCAAATGCTGCGCGCGATCCCCAAGCACAAGGGCACCGATCACCTCCAGGCTGACATCAAGCACCGCATCAAGGAACTTTCCGAAGAGCTCGAGGGGCCGAGGAAAGGCGGCGCCGCGCGCAGCGGCCCCGCGCTCGTCATCCGCCCCGAAGGCGCCGCGCAGATCGCGCTGATCGGGCCACCCAACTCGGGCAAGTCCTCGCTGCATGCGCGGCTCACGGGGTCGAATGCGCACGTCGCGCCGTATCCGTTCACGACCCAGTATCCCGAGCCCGGCATGATGCCGCACGCGGATATCCATTTTGAACTCGTCGACTTGCCGGCCATCTCCCCCGAGCATCCAGTGCCGTGGATTGCGGGCACGTTGCAGACGGCCGACGCATGTCTGCTGGTCGTTGATCTCGGCGAGCCCTCGTGCGTGGAGCAGGTGCAGGCCCTACACACCGTGCTGCGCGGCAAACGCGTGACGCTCGCGGACCGCTGGGACCCGGCGGGCGCATCATCCGCAACCGCGGAAGAAAGCGATGAAGATCCGTTCGCGCTGCGGCTTCCCGCCTTGATGCTCGCAAACAAGGCGGACCGCATTGCCGGTATCGAAGCGGAGCTCGAGGCGTTTCGCGAGCTGACTGGATCCCGCTACCCCGCGCTGGCGGTTTCCGCGACCACGGGGCAGGGACTCGGCGAGATCGGGCCGTGGCTCTTCACCCGTCTCGGCATCGTGCGCGTTTACACCAAGACCCCCGGCAAACCACCCGACAAGAACCGGCCGTTCACGTTGCACCGCGGCCAGACGGTCGAGGATGTCGCGCGGCTCGTGCACAAGGATGTTGCGCGTTCGCTCAGATACGCGCGCGTGTGGGGCAAATCCGGATTCGAAGGTCAGCAGGTCGGCCGCGATCACCTGGTTGCAGACGGCGATGTCATCGAGCTGCATACCTGAGCGGCGACCAGCGGGCAATGCCCGCCCTGCGATTACTTAGCGCCGAGAAAATCGCGCACGCTCGTCTCGTCGTGCAGCTGCCAGATGCGCGCGATCACCTTCTTCATCTCATCGGCGCTCGCGCCGCCGGTAAACGCTGCGAGCCGCAGCGCCTTGTCCTCGAGTTCCGCGCGCGTCAGCACGTTATCGGGATCGCCCTTGGGTGAAGTGATGCGCTGCTCGATGGTACGGCCGTCGCGCGTGGTCACGCTGACATGACCGAGCCAGCGTTTCGGATAGGCCCGGTCGACTGCGGGGTCGAGCGCCATTTTCACTTTGTCGTGAAATGCGCGCAGCTTCGCATCGCGCAGCGCCTCGCTGGTGAAGTCGGCAAGACTGGCGCGGCCTGACGTCGCGATCAGCGCGAGCACGAACCCCATCGAGAATTTCGACTGGTGGATGGTCTGCGGATCGGTGACCGGCCCCAATACGTCGAGCGCGCCCTGGTGCACATGCGCGGTGACGGTCGCGATGTCATCGGCCTTGAGCTTGTGCTCCTGCATCAGCGCCAGCAATGCATCGGCTGAAGGGTGCGTATGCCGGCATGAGGCATGGTATTTGAACGAAGTTTCGGCGGTCGTCCAGCGCGTGCCGAGCCGGTCGGTGAGGCACCGCACGTCGGCATCCGAGGACATCCCCGCCGCCATGCCCTGCTTACCCTCGAAAATCCGGCGCGCGCCGGTGAAGCCGTCACGCGCGATGTAGGCGGCCAGCAGGCCATCGGCCGCGGCCTTGGCGGTGTGCAATTGCTTGGAATCGGCGGCGTCGCGCAGAAACTCCCACAAGCCCGCCGCCATGGTGCCGGCGGAACCCAGGCAGTGCTGCAGCTTGTCGGCATCGAGCTTGAGCAGGTGCGCGACTCCAGCCGCTGCGGCGAGCTTGCCGGCGGTGCCGGTCGTGTGGAACACCTTGTAGTGCGAGCGGCCGAGGAATTCGCCCACGCGCGCGCCGGCCTCGTAACCGGCGACCGCCGCGGCGATAAGCTCCCTGCCGGAGGCGCCGGTTTCCTGGGCTGCGGCGAACACCGCGGGAAACACCACGGTGCCCGGATGATAGACGGCCCCGCTGTGCACGTCGTCCTGCTCGACAAAATGCGACGCCGCGCCGTTGATGAGCGCCGCGAAAAATGGCGAAGTGCGCTGGCGCGACACCAGGATTTCGCTTGGCCCGTCGGATGGCCCCATGGCGGCCGCGAACTGCTCCATGATGCGCGTCGGCCGCGCGTCCTTGCCGGCAAGCGCCGAGGCAAACCAGTCGAGGAACAACTCTTCGGTGCGCGCCACCACCGCCTGCGGAATCTGCTCGTAGCGGATCGAGGCCAGAAATTCCGACAGCGTGCGCGTCGGGCTGACGTCTGACACAGCCGTTTTGGCCTTCATTTGCATATCAGCGTTCCATGAACTGAATGGCGGCTATTTTAACGCCTAGACGGCTGCGGCCGCGCGCAATTCGGCAATGTCCGCCTTGCTGTAACCGATATCAGCCAGAATGTGGTCGGTATGCTCGCCGACCGCGGGCACGGGATCGAGACGCGCCTCGAAATCGGGCATGGTCGCCGGCGGCAGCAGCGTCGGAATCGGCCCGACCGGCGAGCCCATCTCGCGCCAGCGGTTGCGCGCCTTGAACTGCGGGTGCTGCCAGACTTCTTCCGGCGTGTTGACACGCGCGTTGGCAATGCCTGCCGCATCGAGCTTCGCCATCACCTGCTCAGCGCTGAACGCGCTGAAAACTCGTTCGATCATCGCCACCACTTTCGCGCGGCGCTCCAGGCGTTTCGCGTTGCTGTCGTAGCGTGTATCCTTCGCGAGCTGCGCGTCGCCGAGCACCTGCGCGCAGAACTTCACCCACTCGCGCTCGTTCTGGATGCCCATCATCACCGAGGCGCCGCCGCCGCATCTGAAACGTCCGTAGGGCACGATCGTCGCATGATCGGGACCGCTGCGGCGCAGCGCTTGGCCCGAGAAATGCGTGTACAGCAATGGATTCGTCATCCACTCGCCGAGCGCTTCGAACATCGTCACCTCGACGCGCGTGCCCTTGCCGGTCTTTTCCCGCTGGTAGAGTGCGGTGAGGATGCCCGTATACGCGTACATGCCGGCCGCGATGTCGACGATCGAAATGCCCACCTTGCATTGCTGTTCGGGCGTGCCCGTCACCGACAGCACGCCGGCCTCGCTCTGTACCAGCAGATCGTACGCTTTCTTGTGCGCGTACGGCCCGCTGTCGCCATAGCCCGAAATGTCGGCGACGATCAGCCGCGGATGTTTTGCGAGCAGCGTCTCGGCGTCAAGCCCGAGCCGGCCTGCCGCGCCCGGCGCGAGGTTCTGGATGAAAACGTCGGCGCTGGCGATGAGCCTTGAAAGTATCTCTCCCGCCTGCGGATGCTTGACGTCGAGCGTCAGGCTCTCCTTCGAGCGATTGAGCCACACGAAATACGCGGACAATCCCTTGACCGCCTGGTCGTAGTCGCGCGCAAAATCGCCGACTGCGGGGCGCTCGATCTTGATCACGCGCGCGCCGAGATCGGCGAGCTGCCGCGAGCAGAACGGCGCCGCGACCGCCTGCTCGAGCGCAATGACCGTTATGCCATCCAAGGGTCTCATCTACAGCCGCGCCGCCAAGGACGCAAAGAACGCCAAGGAAAAACAAGGAAAATCAGGATTAAGAATGAGGACAAAATACTGCCGAGAAAAATAACCAGCTCCGCATGCTGCGCCTTGATGTTCACTGAAAAAAAGTCCTTCCTTCGCGTCCTCTGCGTCCTTGGCGGCAAGGCTTTAGAAAGACCTCGGCATGCCGAGAACGTGCTCGCCGATGTAGGACAGGATCAGATTGGTCGAAATCGGCGCGACCTGGTAGAGGCGGGTTTCGCGGAACTTGCGCTCGATGTCGTATTCGGCGGCAAAGCCGAATCCGCCATGGGTTTGCAGGCAGACGTTGGCCGCCTCCCACGACGCGTCGGCCGCCAGCAGTTTCGCCATGTTGGCCTCGGCGCCGCACGGCTTGCCCGCGTCGAACAACGCCGCCGCCTTGAAACGCATCAGGTTCGCCGCTTCGACGTTGACGTAGGCGCGCGCGATTGGAAACTGGATGCCCTGGTTCCTGCCGATCGGCCGATCGAACACCACGCGCTCTTTGGCGTAGTTGGCGGCCTTCTCGATGAACCAGTAGCCGTCGCCGATGCACTCGGCGGCGAGCAGGATGCGCTCGGCGTTCAAACCGTCGAGAATGTATTTGAAGCCCCTGCCTTCCTCGCCGATCAGGTTCTCCGCGGGAATTTCGAGATTGTCAAAAAACAGTTCATTGGTCTCGTGGTTGACCATGTTGCGGATCGGCCGCACCGCCATGCCCTTTTTCACCGCCTGACGCAAATCGACGAGGAAAATCGACATGCCCTCGGATTTCTTCTTCACCTTTTCGAACGGCGTGGTGCGCGCGAGCAGGATCATCAGCTCCGAATGCTGCACGCGCGAGATCCACACCTTCTGGCCGTTGACGACATAACGGTCGCGCTTCCTGACCGCCATGGTCTTGATCCTGGTGGTGTCGGTGCCGGCGCCGGGCTCGGTCACCGCCATCGACTGCAGGCGCAGTTCACCCGTCGCGATCCTGGGCAGGTACTTGCGCTTCTGTTCTTCCGAACCATGCCGCAGCAGCGTGTTCATGTTGTACATCTGGCCGTGGCATGCGCCCGCGTTGCCGCCCGAGCGGTTGATCTCTTCCATGATCACCGACGCCGCGGCGAGCGTCAGGCCCGAGCCACCGTACTCTTCGGGAATCAGCGCCGCCAGCCAGCCGGCGTCGGTCAGCGCCTTTACGAATTCCTCGGGGTAGCCGTGCTCCGCGTCGACCTTGCGCCAGTACTCGCCGGTGTAGCGGTTGCACAACGCGCGCACGGCGTCGCGCAATTCGGTGTGGGGATCTTCGTGGCTGGCCGGTTTCATGGGATATTCCGGAGGACCGGCGCAGCGCTGACGCGGACCGGCGGGAAGATGACTACGGATCGCTGAATTATAGCAAAACGCGGGCTCGGCCTGCGCGCCCCGCTGCATGCGCTCGAAATGCTCATCCGGGAGAAGTCGCGGGAACGCAAATGGCGCGAAGCCACCAAAAACGCTAACATTATCGTCGCAGGACTTGAGCTCGATACGCATCGCCGTCCGCCGAGTGAAATAATTCCGGGAGAAAAGCAGCATGTATGTCGCGAACACAAAGCGCCTGACGCTCGCCGGGGCGCGCAAGATGATGGCCGCTGCGATCGGCGAGGCCGAAGAGGCCGGGATCGCGATCGCGGTCGCCATTGCCGATGCCGGGGGCCACCTCGTCATGCTCGAACGCATGGACGGCGGGCGCTTTCATACCGTGCATTCCTCGACCACCAAGGCGGTTTGCGCCGCCTCGAACAAGCGGCCCACGACGGCCAAGGGCGCCCAGGCGCAGCCGCTCGACGTCACGCACGCCATCGGGCTCGCGCTCGCCGCGGGTCCGGAGCGCTGGACCGCGATGGAAGGCGGCTACCCGATCATTTTCGACGGCGAGTGCGTCGGCGGCATCGGCGTGAGCGGCGGCGACTGGGCGTTCGATGACCGCATTGCGCGCGAGGCGATCGAGGCCATCGGGGCAACCTACCGCATCGATGCAAAATGAACCCGCCGGGAAAAAGCCAAACGCAAAGGCGCGATGACGCTTTGGCGTTTGAACCGGTAAAAGTCGCCTGCCTCGGCATGGGATGGTGGTCGGACGTGCTCGCGGATGCGATCGTGCGCTCGGGAAAACTGCGGATCGTCGCGTGCTACACGCGCTCCGGGCAAAAACGGCAGGCTTTCGCCGCCAAGTACGGCTGCCGCGCGGCGCCGAGCTACGAGGCGATCCTCGAAGACCGCGGCGTCGAGGCGATCGTGAATACGACGCCGAACAACGTGCATCTCGAAACGACGCGCGCCGCCGCCGCCGCGGGCAAGCACGTGTTCCTCGACAAGCCCATCGCCACCACGATTGCCGATGCGCGCGCCATTACCGCGGCCTGCTCCAAAGCGAAGGTCGTGCTCGCCCTTGGCTACCAGCGCCGCCGCGGGAGCCATTTCCGCTGGGTACGTCGCCAGATAGACGACGGGGTGTTCGGCAAGCTCGTCAATGCCGAAGCCAACATCAGCCGCGACCGGCTCGGCAAGTTCGAGGCCGGCTCCTGGCGCTATACCGCCGCGGGCATGCCCGGAGGCGTCATGCTGCAGATCGGCATCCATTACGCCGACGTGCTCGCATACCTGATGGGGCCCGTGAAAGCGGTGAGAGGCGCGTTCGTTCAACTGGTGCTGCCCGGCGAAAATCCCGACGTCGCGAGCCTCATCCTCGAGCACGAGAACGGCGCGCTGTCGACGCTCAATGCCTGTTACGCCGCGGCCTCCGAGTATTACCTGATGAACATCTACGGCAAGGAGGCGACGGCGTATTACGACCTGCACCAGGGATTGAGGTTCATCAAGCGCGGCGGCGAGCACGCGAGCCCGGTGCCGTGCGCGAAAAACGACACCATCGTCGAGGAACTCGAGGAATTTGCGGCCGCGGCGCGCGGCGAGGCGCAGCCCGAGATGGGCGGCGAAGCGTCGACCCGATCGCTCGCCGTCCTGCTCGCGGGAGTCAAGTCCACGCGCGAGGGACGCCGGGTCGAAGTCGCCGAGATCCTGGGCAGCGACAGCTGAAAGGATCACCATGGACACCGCAGCAGGAACGCTCGTCACTTACCAGATGTATATCGACGGCCAGTGGGTGAATTCCGCCGCAGGCCGGCATTTCGAAAGCCACAACCCGTACACCGGCAAGCCGTGGGCGTTGATCCCGCGCGGCAATGCCGAGGACGTCGACCGCGCGGTGCGCGCCGTGCGCACGGCGTTTACTTCCGGCG
>JAHFRL010000051.1 GCA_023266235.1 Betaproteobacteria bacterium | reverse complement strand
ATCCATGTAGATCATGTTGTGCGCGCCGTTCACCTGCTGCTCGATCGGCGCCGCGATTGAATCCGTGACCGTCCCCGCATTGGCGCCGGGGAAATTCGCCGTCACCTGCACCTGCGGCGGCACGATCTGCGGATATTGCGCGACCGGCAGCCCGACCCACGCGACCGCCCCCGCGAGCGTGATGATGAGCGAGATGACCGTCGAGAAAACCGGACGGTCGATGAAGAAACTGAACATGCTCAGCCTTTGTCCGGCGCGGCTTTGGCGGGATCGTTTTTGACGGGCTCGGCCGGCGGTTTTTCCGGCGCGCTCTTGCCGCCGGCGGCATCCGCAGGCATCGCCGTCGCCGGCTTGACCGGCGCGCCGGGACGCACTTTGCCGGCGCCCTCGACGATCACCATCTCGTCGGCTTTGAGGCCGCCTTCCACGAGCCAGTCGTTCCCAAGCCGCGTGTTCGCGACGACTTCGCGGTACGCGGCCTTGCTCTCGGCGTCGACGACGAACACCGAGCGCTTGCCCTGCAACTCCTGCACCGCCTGCTGCGGAACGCGGATCGCGTTCACCTCCTGCACCGGCAAGACGACCTGCACGAACTGGCCCGCGCGCAGCAAGCGGTCGGGGTTCGGCACCGACAGCCGCACCTGCAACGTCCCGCTTTTCGCGTCCACCGCGGCATCGACAAAATTGAGCCTGCCGCCGTACTTGTACTCGGTGCCGTCGACGAGCCTCAGCCGGAACGGCAGAGCCTTGCCCTTGTCGCCGCCGGAATTGCGCATCAGCTGCTTCTGCGGGCCGAGCATCTTCTGCTCGCTGATGGTGAAATTGACGTAGATCGGATCGATTGAATACAGCGTCGTAAGAAGCGTCGTAGATGCATTGACGAGCCCGCCGGGCTTGATCAGCGCCTTGCTGATCAGGCCGTCGCGCGGCGCGCGGATGGTGGTGTAGTCGAGATTCAGCACGGCGCTCGTAAGCAGGGCTCTGGCCGCATCCACGCTCGCCGCGTCGGCGCTTTCCCTGGCGATGGCAGAATCCAGGTCCTGCTGGCTGATGGCCTGGTCCGCGAGCAGCGGGCGGACACGCTCGAGCACCTGCTTCGAATTGAGATGAGTCGCCTGCGCCTGCGCGAGCGCCGCCTTCGCCTGCGCGAGCGCCGCGATGAACGGCTGCTGGTCGATCACGAACAGCAGATCGCCTTTTTTGACCCGTCCGCCGTCTACGAATGACTGGCGCTCGAGCACGCCGTTCACGCGGGCCCGGATCTCGACGGTGTCGACCGCTTCCGTCTGCCCGACGTACTCGTCATAAATCGTGACCGGCTGGGCGACCGCCTTGATTACGGTCACTTCGGGCGCCGGCGGCGGCTGGTTCCCGCCTTTGCCTGAGCACGCCGACAACACCAGCAGGATCGCGGCCAGCGCGAATGACCTCGGCATCGCGGCATGTCCTGATCCGATCAATGAAATCACAGGCACGGAAATTCTCCCAAGCTAAAACGCAATGTCACGGGAAACCGGAGCCGCAACTATAAGCGCGGCTGCCCGCGGACCGGCCACAGACGAGCACACGGATATTTGCAAAGCGAAGATACCGCCGCCTGACGCGCGTGCCTGAAACCGGGGCGACACTGCAAATTATTCACGACCGCATATTGCAATTGTGCATGTTATAAGCGATTATGCATAGTAGTTACGAAAATGTAACCATTGGCGGCCGCGGAAAGTTGGATGACGCAATTGTACTAGGGGGCGCGAAATGGCACCAAAACAAAGCACTTGTCCAACCACGATCACCTTGCGGGTAATCGGCGGCAAATGGAAGCTGGTCATACTCTGGTACCTATGGCATGACGCCAAGCGCTTCAGCGAGCTGAAACGCTCGATTTCCGGCATCACGCAGCGCATGCTGACCCAGCAATTGCGCGAGCTCGAGCGCGACGGGGTCGTATCGCGCAAGGTTTACGCCCAGGTGCCGCCGCGCGTCGAATATGCAATGACCGAATTCGGGCGCACGCTGGAACCGATTCTGCGGCTGATGTGCAAATGGGGAGAAGAGCACGCGAGGCGCGTCAACAGCCGCACCCGCGCCGTCAGCAGCAGCACGAAACCCACCGCATTGGCGGCGTGAGCCGCGCGATCAGTCTGAACTGAGCGCCGCTCAGCCGGCGAGCACGCGCGCGAACACGTCGCGGTCGACGTTGCCGCCCGACAGCACGACCGCGATCTTGCGCCCCCGATTGTGCTCGCGCTCTTGCAACGCGGCGGCAAGCGGTGCGGCGCCCGCGCCCTCGGCGACGCAATGCGTCGCGCTGAAATAAAGCCGCATCGCCGTCGCGACTTCATCATCCGTCACCTCGAGCACGCGCGCCGCACCGCGCCAGATGATCTCGAGTGCGGCATCATCCGGCACGCGACACGCCATGCCGTCGGCGAGTTCCGTGGCCGCCGCGCATTCAACGCGTTTACGCTGGTCGAACGATCGCTTGTAGGCCGGCGCGTGCGCCGACACGACGCCGACGATTTCGGTTTTCAGCCCCAATGCGTCACGTGCCGCGATCGTTCCGCTGATGCCCGAGCCCTGCCCGATCGGCACGTAGACGGTCGCGAGGCCGGGCACCGCGCGCAACAGCTCCAGGCTGTAGCTCGCGACTCCGCGCACCAGGTGCGGATGGAACGCCGGAATCATGTGCAGGTCGCGCTCGGCCGCCAGGCGTGCCGCATGCTCGCGCGACTCCTGAAAATCGGCGCCATGCTCGATCAACTCGACGCCGAGCGCGCGCATCGCGGCATTCTTCTCGGGGCTGTTGCCGTGCGGTACCACAATGGTCGCGGCGATACCGCTGCGGCGCGCCGCGAACCCGACTGATTGCCCGTGGTTGCCGCGCGTGGCCGAGATTACGCCGGCCGGGCGTGCGCCGCCGGCGGCCAGCTCGTGAAAGTAGACGAGTCCGCCGCGCACCTTGAACGCGCCGGTGGGCGTGTAGTTCTCGTGTTTCACCCACACCTCGGCGCCCAGCCCGGCCGCGAGCAACGGCCACGCGAACTGCGGCGTCGGCGTGAGCGTCCGGTAAACGACCGCCGCGGCGCGCTCGAGATCGTCGCGCGCAAATCGCCAGTCGGCGCCGCTCATGCGTTGACGTTGACCACCAGCCGGCCGCGCACCTTGCCGGCGAGCAGCTCGGCCGCCGCCGGAATCGCCGCCGCGAGATTGATCTCGCGCGTGATGGTGTCGAGCCGGGCGGCTTCGAGATCGCGCGCCAGCCGCGACCATGCCTCGACGCGCAGCGCGCGTGGCGCCATCACGCTGTCGATGCCGGCGAGCGTCACGCCACGCAGGATGAACGGCGCGACGCTGGCCGGAAAATCCATGCCCGCAGCCAGGCCGCACGCGGCAACCACGCCGCGATAGCGCATGCTCGCGCACACATTGGCGAGCGTGTGACTGCCGACGGTATCGACCGCGCCCGCCCAGCGCTCCCTGGCAAGCGGCTTGCCCGGCGCCGACAGCGTCGCGCGGTCGATCACTTCCGCCGCGCCGAGCGCTTTCAGGTAATCCGCTGCGCTCAAGCGTCCGGTCGAAGCGACGACGCGGTAACCGAGCTTCGCGAGCAGCGCAATCGCGACGCTGCCGACGCCGCCCGCCGCGCCGGTGACGACGATCTCGCCCTGCGCCGGCGTCACGCCGTGCTTTTCGAGCGCGCGCACGCACAGCATCGCGGTGTAGCCGGCGGTGCCGATCGCCATCGCCTGGCGTGTCGAAAATTCCGCCGGCAGCGCGATCAGCCAGTCGCCTTTCAGCCGCGCCTGCTGCGCGAGGCAACCCCAGTGCGTCTCGCCCACACCCCAGCCGTTGAGCACCACCTTGTCGCCGGCCTTGCAGCCGGAATGCGCGCTGGCGGTCACGACGCCGGCGCCGTCGATGCCCGGCACCATCGGAAACTTGCGCACCACCGGGGCTTTGCCGGTGATCGCGAGGCCGTCCTTGTAATTGACGGTCGAGTACTCGACGCGCAACGTGACGTCGCCGCCGGGCAGCTCGGCCTCATCGACGTCGCGGATCGCGCATTGCTGCCGGTCGCCGGTCTTGTCGATTACGATCGCTTTGAACATGATTCTCTCCTTGCTGTGGTGCAGTTTAGCAAATTGGCGGACAATAACATTGCGTCGCGGCAATGCCATCGGGAGGACGCATGAAAAAAATGCTGGTCGCATTGAGTGCCCTGCTTGCGGCTGCGCTTTGCCTCGACGCCGCCGCGCAGCCGGGCCGCTTCGACGCGGTGCAGATCAAGACCACCAAGCTATCCGCCAACATCTACATGCTCGAAGGCGAAGGCGGCAACATCGGCGTGTCGGCGGGCGAGGACGGCGTGTTCCTGATCGACGACCAGTTCGCGCCGTTGACCGACAGGATCCTGGCCGCGATCAAGGCGATTTCCGGCAAGCCGGTGCGCTTCATTCTCAATACCCACTGGCACTTCGACCACACCGGCGGCAATGAGAATCACGGCAAGGCCGGCGTCGTAATCATCGCGCAGGACAATGTCCGCAAGCGGCTCACGGTCCGGCAGATGATCGATTATTTCAAGAAATCGTACGGACCGATGCCGCCGAGCGCGCTGCCGGTCATCACGTTTGCCGATACGGTCACTTTCCACATGAACGGCGATGTGGCGACGACCTTTCACGCGCCGCATGCGCACACCGACGGCGACGTGATCGTACACTTTCGCAATGCGAACATCGTGCACATGGGCGACGTCTACTTTTCGTTCATGTACCCGTTCGTCGACGTCGGCACCGGCGGCTCGGTCAAGGGCATGATCGCCGCAACGGACCGCGTGCTCAGGATGACCGACGACAACACCAAGATCATCCCCGGCCACGGCCCGCTGTCGAACAAGCGCGAGCTTGCGGCATACCGCGACATGCTCGCCAAGGTCTCGGGCCGCATCGAGCAACTGATCAAGTCCGGCAAGAACCTGCAGCAGGTGATCACCGCACAGCCCACGCACGAATTCGACGCGGTATGGGGCAACGGCTTTCTCAAACCCGACCAGTTCGTGGAGGTCGTCTACACCAGCCTCGCGCCACGGAAAAAATAACGGAGCCTGACCGTAGTTGATGCGAGGGTGGGTATCAACTAATGCTGTCAACTAATTGCCGTTAAGCAGGGCCAGAACTTGCCGCGCGGCCGCGGAAGCGTCCGTGCGTATTCCGGTTCCAGGGTCTCTTTCGCAAGCCGCGAATCAGCGACCGGCTTGCCCGGCAAAATCTGCAACGGCATCACGCCGCAGTGGCTGCCGCGCGCAGCAGATCTTCCGCCGAATCGCAATGAAATTCGACGACTTCGTTATCCGGGCCCTGCAGCGGATGCCCGAAGGTGATTACGCCGCTGCCGTGAAGGATGAATTCTTCACGGCGCAGCACGATCTCGTCGCGCCCGGTGATCGTGATGTGGGTGCCGTTGGAACTTTGATCGACCAGCACGAACTTGCTTTTGCGTTTCTCGATGCTCGCGTGCTTGCGCGAGGCCATCGGGTCGGCAATCACGATATCGTTGTCCGGATCGCGCCCCAGCGCAATCGTGACGCGGAACACGATTTCCCTGCCGCGGTGCACCAGGCGCAGGCGCGCTTCGGGCACCAACCGCGCGCCACGACCGGGCATCTGGGTGCGGTCGCCGGTTTGCCGCCAGAACAATTCCTGCACGTCCACCGCTTTTTCCTTGCCTTTCACCGCCAGCGCATCGATGCGGCGCAGCTGGGACCGCAACGGCTTCGACAGCCGGGAAGCCGTATCGCCGGTGGTAATGATCTGGCCGGAAACCGCCAGCGCCGACATGCGCGCCGCCGTGTTGACGGTATCGCCGTAGACGTCGTCGCCTTCGCGCAGCACCTTGCCGAACTGAAAACCGATCCGGATATTTATTTTTGCCTTGCCCGCCCTGGCGGGGCGATCCGCGATGCGCTGCTGCATTTCACATGCCGCCTGCGCGGCCGCGTCGGCGCTCGGAAACGCGCACATCACGCCGTCGCCGATGGTCTTGACCACGCGGCCGCCGAACCGCTGCACGACGTCCTTGAGCAATTGCAGGCAGTCCCGGACGTGGCCGAACGCCGCCGTATCGCCCATCTTTTCGTACAGGCGGGTCGAGTTACTGACGTCAGCAAACAGTACGGCAAGAGTCGCTTTCTCGCGCGCCACAGATTCCCTCTCTAAACCAGGACTGCCGCCGCACCCCCGCGCGGCCAACTGATCGACATTTTACACCAGGACGCGCTGCGGTCCGTCCGGCCGCGCCCGGACAGGAACTATGTCACGCCGGTGAATTGCGCCAGATCAAAGCGCATCTTCCAGGGCGCCCGAATGCGAACGGTATTGCCTTACCTTTCACGCGCAAACGACCCGCATTACGTCGTCGAACGCGTGCGCGGCGTCTTGAGACCGGCAGCGGCGCCCGCTGTCGCCGTCAGTTCTTGTCGTCCGTAAAGCCGATCGCGCGATGCGTGCCGTCGCAGTACGGCTTGGTCTTCGACGCGCCGCAGCGGCACAGTGCGTACTGCGCGGGATCGGGCGGCGCGACATCGCATTTCAGATCCGGCACGCCGGTGACCAGGTACGGCCCGTCCTTCTTGACCTGCACGCACGGCGCGGCGGCGGCTGCACCACTCTTGCCGCCCGACACGGGCGACGTGCCGCCGGACGGCGGCGGCGCTTCGCGCGCCGACTTGAAGCCGATCTTCTTGTGCGTGCCGTCGCAGAACGGCTTTTTGCTCGAGCCACCGCAGCGGCACAGATAGAACGTATCCTCGACCGCAATCGCCTCGCCGCGCGAATTGCGGCATTGCGCGACACCCTTGACCATCAGCGGGCCGTCGGTGAGTGGTTCGATGGTTGCCATATTTGCACCGGGTAATGGGGGATGGGGAATGGGTGATCAGCTTCGGTGATTTTACTATTTCCTATTCCCGATTCACTATTCACTGCTCTTACGCTGTGCCTCTTCCTCCGCGATTTCCTGGCGTACCTTGGCCATGTCGAGCGCCTTCGCCTGCTCGATCACGCTGTCGATACCGGCGGCCGGCATCGCGCCCGGCTGCGAAAACAACACGACTTTCTCGCGGAACAGCATCACGTTCGGGATCGAGCGGATCTGGAAATGGCCGGCGAGGTCCTGCTGCTCTTCGGTGTTGACCTTGCCGAACACGATATCGGGGTATTTTTCCGATGCCGCCTCGAACGCCGGCGCGAACGCCTTGCACGGCCCGCACCACGACGCCCAGAAATCGATGATCACCATGTCGTTCCTGGAAACGACGTCCTCAAAATTCTCCTTGGTCAGCTCGACGGTAGCCATTGCCGTTCCTTGCCGGTTTCAAAAAATAAAATCATAACATGACATAATCAGTGAAACGTGAAAAGTGAAAGGTGAAATGTTTTTTCAGGCGATTGCTTCTACCGCACTACGTTTCACGTTTCACGTTTCACATTTCACGCCTCTAATGCAATTTGACCCTTGGTTCCGTGCGACGAGTGATGATACGCGCCAGCGTTTCGAAGAACACGCGCACAAAACCGTGCAGCGCGTAGAGATGCAGCTTGTAGAGCGACACGTACATGATCCGCGCAAAATAGCCCTCGATGAAAATCGCGCCGCCGATCAATTTACCCATCAGGCTGCCGACCGTGCTGTATTCGCCGAGCGACACCAGCGAGCCGAAATCGCGGTAGCGATACGGCAGCGGCGGCTCGCCGCCCAGCCGGCGCTTGAGCGTGCCGACGAGGTGCGAGGCCTGCTGGTGCGCGGCCTGCGCGCGCGGCGGCACCGGATGCGGGCGCCCCGGCCACGGGCATTCGGCGCAGTCGCCGAACGCGAAAATATCCGGATCGCGCGTGGTTTCAAGCGTTTGCTTGACCTTGAGCTGGTTAAGCCGATTGGTTTCGAGCCCGTCGATGGACTCGAGGAAATCCGGCGCCTTGATGCCTGCCGCCCATACCACGAGTTCGGCGGGAACCAGCCTGCCGCCCGCAGTGCGCACGCCGGTCGCCGTCACTTCCGTCACGCGCTCGCCGGTCAGCACCTGCACGTTCAACCCGTGCAGCAACCCTTCGGTCGCTTGCGACAGGCGTTCCGGCAACGCCGGCAGGATGCGCGGCGACGCTTCGATAATGCTGAATCTGACGTCGTGCTCGGGATTGATGCGGTCGAGCCCGTAAGCGAGCAGCTCGCGCGTCGTTTTGTGCAACTCGGCTGCGAGTTCGACGCCGGTCGCACCCGCGCCGATGATCGCGACCTGCAATTGTTCCGGTCGCAGCGGTTCGTGCTGCGCATTGGCGCGCAGGCAGGCGTTGAGGAGGCGCTGATGAAAGCGCTCGGCGTCGCGCGGTGTGTCGAGGCTCAATGCGTAGTCGCGCGCACCCGGCGTGCCGAAATCGTTGGTATGGCTGCCGACCGCGATCACCAGCGTGTCGTAATTGATCGTGCGGCGCGGGATGATTTCGCTGCCTTGTTCGTCATGCCACGGCGCAACCGCCACCGTGCGCCGCGAACGGTCGAGTCCGTCCATCTCACCCAACTGAAACCGGAAGTGATGCCAGCGTGCCTGCGCCAGGTAATCGAGCTGGTGCTGGTCGGGGTCCATGCTGCCCGCCGCGACTTCGTGCAGCAGCGGCTTCCATAAATGAGTGCGCATGCGGTCGACGAGCGTGATCACCGCACGCTTGCGCCGGCCGAGCGTGTCCCCAAGCCCGGTTGCGAGCTCGAGCCCGCCCGCGCCGCCGCCGACGATCACGACGTGGTGAGAATTCGAGTTCCGGGTTTTGGGTTCCGGGTTTCGGGTTCCGGGTTCAGAGCCCAGTTTTTCACTCATCACTCATCGCTCATCACTGATTTCCATTACCCGCCGACCTGGCTTGCCGCGCTCTGCTGCAGCAGCCGCAGCATCGCCGCCGCCTTGTCGAAGGTCTCCTGGTATTCGTCTTCGAGCCGCGAATCGGCGACGATGCCGCCGCCGGCCCAGAAGCGGACCGTGCCGCCCGAGTACACCAGCGTGCGGATCGCGATGTTGAGACCCATGTTGCCGTCGCCGCCGATATAGCCGATCGCGCCGCAGTAAATGCCGCGCCGGTGCGGCTCGAGCTCCTCGATGATCTGCATCGCGCGCAGCTTCGGCGCACCGGTGATCGAGCCGCCCGGGAAGCAGCCGCGCAGGAGATCCAACGCGTCGCGGCCCTGACGCAGCCTGCCGGTCACCGTGCTCACCAGGTGATGCACGGTGGCGAAGCTCTCGACCTCGAACAGCTTCGGCACCTTCACCGATCCCAGCTCACAGTTCTTCGACAAGTCGTTGCGCAGGAGATCGACGATCATCACGTTCTCGGCGCGGTCCTTCGCGCTCGCCTGCAATTCGGCGGCGAGCTCGGCGTCGAACCGCGGATGGCCGGCGCGCGGCCGTGTGCCCTTGATCGGCCTGGTTTCAACCTGGCCGCCCTCGAGCTTGAGAAAGCGCTCCGGGGATGCCGACATCACGGTGCCGTACGGCGTATTCAAAAAAGCCGCATACGGCGCCGGGTTGATGACGCGCAGCGCCTGGTAGGCGAGCCACGGGTCGCCGGTGGCCGGCGCGGCGAAGCGCTGCGCGAGATTGATCTGATAGCAGTCGCCGGCGTGAATGTAATCGTGCACGCGGTGAAATGCCGCGGCGTAAACATCGCGCGACAGGTTCGACGCGAGCGGCGCGGTGATGCGGAACGGCGCGCGCGCGCGCTCCGCCGCCGGCACGCTGAAGCGCGCGATGAGGCGGTCCCACTTCCAGTCGGTCTCGGGATCGCGTCCCTGCCCGACCAGCCAGCTGCGGCGCTCGAGATGATCGACCACCACCGCCCAGTCGTAGATGCCGATCGCCATCTCGGGCATTTTCTCGCTGTCCTCGGCGCGCGCCGACAGGCGTTCGAAGCGCCGCGCCAGATCGTAGGAAAAATAACCGATTGCACCACCGCAGAACGGCAGATCGCACACGCTGCCAGGATCGAATTCGAGACACTGCCGCAACAGCACAAGCGGATCTTCGCGCGACAGCTCGATTGCGTCGCCGCGGATTTCGGTCAGCTTGCCGCGCGTGGTGAGCGTCGCATACGGCTCGGCGGCGATGATGTCGTAGCGCGACTGCGTCAGGTGATGGCCGCCGCTGTCGAGGAACACCGCCCACGGCAGGTCGACGACTGCTTCGAACAGCGAAGCACTGTCGGCGCGGTAGGGGAGCCCGGCGCGGAATAGATTGCCCATGGCGCCGATTGTGCCGCAACGGACCGGGAAAAACGAGAGGCGAGCTGAGGGTCGAGGATCGAGGATTGACCCCTCATCCTTCATCCCTCATCCCGCCTCCCGCCTTACTTGACGCGACCGTTCTGGCATAAAATCGGGACCGGGCCATGAGCGCATTCTGGATATTCGGCATCATCCTCAACGTCACGCTGACCGCGCTCGCGATCTGGTGGGTGGTGAAGCAGATGCGACGGCGGGATGATAAAAACGGTAAACGGTAAACGGAAACATCGCTCCACTCATCCCTCATCCCTAGAACGACGCCCCCGGCTGCTTGAGGAATTCGATTTCTTCGGGCGTCGAAGCGCGGCCGAGGATCGCGTTGCGATGGGGAAAACGCCCGAAGCGCACGATTACGTCGTAATGCTTGCGCGCCCATGCCGCAACATCGGCCAATGCCGGGTCCTCGCTTACGCGTTCGAACAATTCGAGCGCGCGCTCCTGCATCGCCAGGTTTTCGGCATGCTCATACGGCAGATACGCAAACCAGCGCTCGATCGGCCTGAGCAGCAAGTCCCGGCCGCGCGCCACCATGCGCTCCGCGGCTGCAAGCGCCGGCGCGTCGGTGGCAAATGATCGCGCTTGGTTGCGAAACATGTTGCGCGGGAACTGGTCGAGCACGATGATGAGCGCGAGCAGCGGATGCGGCGCGTCATCCCACGCGGCGAGCTTGCCGCGGGCGGCCTCTTCGTAGAGCGGCAGGAAATGCTCGCGCACCTCTTGATCGAACGCATCGGACTTCTTGAACCAGACATCGCGGCTCTTGCCGTGCTCGGGCGCGCCGGGAGCACCGAACCAGAAATCGAGCACATCTTGCGAAGTCACAGCAGAACTCATCCCGAAAAAACCCAAAGGCACAGCCACAGACAAATGGCGACAAGATCAAAAGCGGTTAGCCACTGAGATCACAGAGAATACAGGGGGAGCTCGAAGTATCAAACCCTGAACTTGCAATCCTCAATCCCGAATCCTGATTATGGTCGCTATACTATCAAACAGTATTGCGGAAAATGGGGAATCGGGAATGGATAATGGGCAAGCCGTCTGCACCATTCACTATTTCCCAGTTCCCATTTCCTGTTCACCATTCACTATTCACCATGAATTCCACCTATCGCGGTCGCTTCGCTCCCTCGCCCACCGGCCCGCTGCACTTCGGCTCGCTGGTGGCGGCGGTTGCGAGCTATCTTGACGCGAGAAGTCGCGGCGGCGAGTGGCTGGTGCGCATCGAGGACCTCGACCCGCCGCGCGTCGTGCGCGGCGCGGCTGACGAGATACTGCGCGCGCTCGAAGCGTGTGGCATGCAGTGGGATGGCGCGATCATCTGTCAGAGCGCGCGTTTCGACGCCTACCACGCAGCGCTGCACCGCCTGCGCGCGCTCGGTAAGGTCTACCCGTGCGCGTGCAGCCGGCGCGAGATCGGCGATTCGGCGGTGAGCGGCATCGAAGGGCCGGTATATCCCGGCACCTGCCGCAACGGCATCGCCGACGGCAAGGTGGCACGCGCGCAGCGCATCGACACGCGTGGTGCCAGCATCGCCTTCGATGACGCAGTGCAAGGACGGATACAGCAGAATCTCGAAACCGACATCGGCGACTTCGTGCAGTATCGCGCCGACCACGTGTTCGCCTACCAGCTCGCGGTCGCGGTCGACGACGCCGGGCAAGGCATCACCGACATCGTGCGCGGCGCCGACCTGCTCGACTCGACGCCGCGCCAGATCTACCTGCAGCAGCTGCTCGGTTTCCCGACGCCGCGCTACGCGCACGTGCCGGTCGCGGTCAACGCCGCCGGCGAGAAGCTCAGCAAGCAGACGCGCGCAGCAGCGATCGACGCACAACGGCCCCTGCCGGCGCTGCTTGCCGCGCTGCATTTCCTCGGCCAGAACCCGCCGCGCGATCTCGGCACGGCGAACATTGCCGCACTATGGGATTGGGCGATCGCGAATTGGAACATCGAGCATGTGCCGCGCTGTCGCGCTATGGAGAGGCGTGAAGCGTGAGGTTTATTCGCGCTCATCCCTTTTGATTGCCTTAGCTGTGTTTGGTTTGCCTACTACAAGAGCATAGAAGGTATTGTTCTCAAGCTTGGCGTTCAGCCTCCCCCTTAATCGGGCCTTATTTGTTTTCAGTTGGTTACGTTGAGCCCACAAACGATCTAAACTAAGCCGAGGCGGGGGTGGGCGTTCTGCGCCAGGAGGCCTTGAAGAAGGGCTGCCATTCCGCGGTATGCCTGCCATTGGTGGTAAACGACGCCGTAACGGGAGTCATCATCCTGTTCGCGACCGGGACCAATTTCTTTGATAAAGACAAACTTGCGCTGCTCAATGAAGTGGTGATGAACCTCTCGTTTGCGCTGCAAGCCGGCCACGCCATCCGCTGCGCGAGGCTGCGTAACCAGCCGTCGGGTTTTTGAACGATCCGCAATTTGTTCTTTCGCTATGGAGATCACGTCATGTCAATTCCACTGCCATGCAGACTGGGTTTCGGTGAGAAGCTTCAAGGGGTAGACTGCTATGCGGATCTGTTTCTCTATCCGGGCGGACATTTGCTCATGAATTTCTCGATGAGAGCGAACTCGCCGTTCGCCGGCGCACGCATCAACGTCGGCTTTGCGCTGTACGACGCGGCAGGCAACCCGCTGGGCGGCAGAACTTTCGGCATGGAGGAGAATCAGAGTTCCAACATCGAACCCCTGGCGCGCGGGAATCGTGCGGTGCGGGATGACACGATTGCCTGGATCATGCCGCCGGAACTCCTCGATCAGGCCGCACGGGTCGCGATTTGTTTCCGGCCGAAGGGGGTGGCTCCCGATTGGGAGAAACTCAAGAAACTGGCGAAGGTGCCAATACCGTTTCTGGGCGATGCTTAAGTCTCATGCCACCCTACATGCGCTACCTGCGCACTTCGGCGGCGCCAAGGTGTCGTTCGCGCCGCTCAGCGGCCTCACGCTCGATTTCCTCGAGATCGACGGCGTCATCATCCAGAATCTTCTCAAGGACCCGGCGGACCTCGTCAGGACGCGGGCGATCGCGCTCGCGTTGCGCAAAATCGGCATGCGCGCCATCGCCGAGTTCGTGGAGAGCGACGACACGCTTGCGAAACTGCGCGAGATCGGCGTCGATTACGCGCAAGGCTTCGGCATCGGCAAGCCGGGGCCGATTGCGGAGGTATCGTAATTCAGCGATGAGGGATGAAGGATGAGGGATGAATACGCCCCCCGCCCCCCGCCTCTCGCCTCACATAACTCTGGGGCATAATGGCCGCATGAGCGATGCCGCAGCGCCCGACGACGCGCAGCAGGAATTCCTGCTGCGGCTCAATGCCGTAACACCGCGCGTCGTGGTGACGCCGGCATTGCTCGCGATCAACGTCGGCGTATTCCTGGCGATGACGGCGCTCGGCATCAAGGTGCTCGGCGGGCGCGCCGACGAGTATCTGCGCTTCGGCGCCAATTTCGCGCCGCTTGCCACCAGCGGCGAATGGTGGCGGCTCATCACCTGCACCTTCGTGCATCTCGGCATCCTGCATCTCACTTTCAACATGTGGGCGTTGTGGGACAGCGGCCGGCTCACGGAACGGCTGTTCGGCAACGGCTGGTTCGCCGCGTTGTACCTGTTTGCGGGCGTCGCCGGCAGCAGCGCCAGCATGCTGTGGAACCAGCAGGTGATCAGCGCCGGCGCCTCGGGCGCGGTGTTCGGCGTGTTCGGCGCGCTGCTCGCCTACCTCACAGTGCAGCGCGGATCGATTCCGGTGGACGTCATCAACCGGCTGCGCGTCAGCACCTCGGCGTTCGTCGTCTATTCGCTGTTCTACGGCTTTGCGCAAGCCGGCATCGACAACGCCGCGCACCTCGGCGGGCTTGCCGGCGGCTTCGTGATGGGATTGATCCTGGCGCGGCCGCTCGAAGCGCGGTCGCACCGCAGCGGCAACGCGCGCCGTGCGTTGTTCGCGGCGTTGCTCGCAATCGTGACGCTGCCCACCGCCGCGTGGCTTACGCCCGATACTTCGCGCATCTACCGCCAGGCCATCGCGCTGCAACGGGAGATCGCGGCTTTCAGTACCGAAGATAACCGGCTGCTCGTCGCATTTCAGCGTATCGTCGACCAGACGCGCAGCGGCAAACTCAGCGACGCCGCCGCGCTGCGCGAGTTGCGCGCCACCCTACTGCCGGCGTGGAACGAGGCGGTGGCGCGGCTGGCGCGCGTCGACCTCGACGCCACCGCGCCGGCGCGCAAGGATTACGAGCTGCTGATGCGCTACGCCATGGCGCGGCGCGACACGATCAAGGCGGTCACCGATTATCTCGAAACCAATAACCCGGCCTATGAACGAATGATCAACGAACTGCGCGCGCAGGCTGATGAAGCGCTCGTGCAATATCGCGAGCGCCAGCAAAAATAAAGCGAGAGGCGCCGGGCGAGAAACGAGAGGGGAGCGTTACTGTTCACCGTTCACTATTCACCATTCACCGCTCACCATTCACCATTCACCTACCGCAAGGTCCGGCCATGTCCACAACATCCTACCTGATCCCTGAGAAGCTCTACCCCTACTTTCAAGCGGTGTCGCTGCGGGAGCCGCCGCTGCTCAAGGAGCTGCGCGAGGTCACCGCAAACATCCCGCGCGGACAGATGCAGGTACCACCCGAACAGGGGCAATTCCTGCAGTTGCTCGTCACGCTGACAGGCGCGAAGAAATGTCTCGAAGTCGGCGTGTTCACCGGCTACAGCTCGCTGGCGGTCGCGCTCGCGCTGCCCGCCGACGGCACGATCATCGCCTGCGACGTCAGCGCCGAGTGGACGAATATCGCCCGGCAGTTCTGGCAGCGCGCCGGCGTTGCCGGCAAGATCGACTTGCGGCTCGCGCCGGGCGTCGAGACGCTCGACCGCCTGCTCGCCGAGGGGCGGCACGGCACCTTCGATTTTGCATTCATCGACGCCGACAAGGCGAACTACTGGAACTACTACGAGCGCGCCTACGAGCTGGTGCGCGGCGGCGGGCTGATCGCGGTCGACAATACGCTGTGGTACGGAAAGCCGGTGGACCTGGCGGATCAAAGCGAGGACACGGTCGCGATCCGCGACTTCAATCGGCAGCTGCATCGCGACGAGCGCGTGCTGATTTCGATGCTGCCGATCGGCGACGGGCTCACGCTGGCGCTCAAGACAAGAGAGGCGTGAGGCGAGAGGGGGAGGCGAAAAACTTAACCCTGAATCCGCAACCCAACCCGTCGCCACAAAAAACACAGATAAAAAAACAGGTGAACGGTAAGCAGAGAGACTCTATGCCTCTCGCCTCTCCCGTTCCGTGTCCTCTGTGGCTATCGGTTTTGCAGCGCTGCAGTAACCGCGCGCCGGCGATTGGCGAACTCGGCCTGCGCAATGCACTTGCGGATCGCGGGCAGCGCGGCGCGCGCTGCCTCTTCTCCCGCCGCGATGCTTTCGAGTTTGGCCGAAAAGTCAAGCGCGCGCGTGCGCGGCGTTGCCGGCCGGATCACGACGTCGGCCGCTTCCACCTCCTGCGAGCCGCGCCACGACACGTCGACCGCGATCACGACGTTGGCGCCCATGCGGCGCGCAACCGGCACCGGAACGCGGCTCGTCAGTCCGCCGTCGACGTATTCAGTGCCTTCGATGATGACCGGCCAGAATACGTTCGGGATGCTGCTCGAGGCGCGCACCGCAAGCCCGGTATTGCCGCGATTGAAAATCGTCATGCGGTTGACGGCGCGCGCGGTGGCGATCACCGCAAAGAAACGATCGAGCGCCTCGATCGAGCGGTTGCCGAGCGCATTGTTGACGTAATCCTGCAGCGCTTCGCCCTGCACTCGCGCCGGCCCGAACAGCGTGAAATCGAGCAGGTCGCGGTCTTCGACCTTGAGCGCCATGTCCTCGAGCGCAGCCGCGGCGTAACCGCCCGCATATAACGCGGCAACCACCGAACCCGAGCTGCTGCCGACCACCACGCCGGGCCGGATGCCCTCCGCTTCGAGCACCTTGATCACGCCGACATGCGCGAAGCCGCGTGAGCCGCCGGCGCCGAGCACCAGCGCCACTACCGGATGCTCGGAACTGAGCGGCGTGATCTCGACCGCGCGCGGCGGCGCGAGTTCGGGATACTCATGCGGCGCCGTTGCACAGCCCGCGAGCAAAACCGCCAGCAGTATTTGAAATGCCGTACGCAACATGGGTGATAGCGTAACCGAAAACCTGATTTATGATCAAAAGCTGCAGCCGAATGCCGGTTTACTGCATAATTACGGCCTGCGGCGGCTTAGCGGTCGACGAAATCACCGCCGTCCGTACTACATAGCAAATTAAGACAGCAACTACGCCGGCCGGTTCGCGCCGGACCGTTGACCTAAGATACTCAATAACACAGGAACATCGCTGCACATGCGCAACTATCCCATCAAAGTCGGCATCGTCGGTCTCGGCCGCTGGGCCAAAGTGCTGACGCGCGCCGCCGCCAATTCAAACAGGATCAAAATCGTTGCGGCGTTCAGCCGCTCCGAAGAAAAACGCGCTGCATTCGCGCAGGAGACGGGCGTGCCGGCCGCGCCGGACATGCAGACGCTGCTTGCCAACCCCGAGCTCAAGGGCGTCATTCTCACCGTGCCGAACGAGCAGCATCTGCCGATGGCCGAGCAGGTCGCCAAGTCAGGCAAACACGTTTATACCGAGAAGCCGATCGCCAATACGCTCGAAGACGGCCTCAGGATCGCAGCACTCGAACAGAAATACGGCGTCAGCGTCACGGTCGGCCACAGCGCGCGGCTGATGGCCGGCATCCGCATCATCAAGGAGAAGATCGACCAGGGCGAACTCGGGCGGGTGGCATTCATGGAAGCCAATTTCTCCAACGAGCGAGCGCTCGAGCTCACCCCCAAGACCTGGCGCTGGTACAAGGACAAAGCCCCGGGCGGCCCGCTGTCGCAGCTCGCAATCCACCAGTTCGACGTGCTGCATTACCTCGGCGGCGAGATCGCCGAGGTGAGTTCGATGGCGTCCAAGCTGTCGCCGGTCGGCGCCGAAGTCGACGACCAGTCGATGACGCTGCTGAAGTTCGCCGACGGCAAGGTCGGCTACGTCGGTTCGTGCTGGACCTCGCCCGGCATCTTCGCCGTGCGCGTATTCGGCTCCAAGGGACTGATGCACTATGAAATCGACTTCGGCACCTGGGATACGCCCGACAAACTCCACACGACCTCCACGCTCTACATCCAGCGCGGCAAGAACGGTTACGCCAAGCGCGAGGAAATCAAGTTGCCGCCGAGCGACATGTTCTGCGCCGAACTTGATATGTTCGCGGAGAGTTGCGCCACCGGCCATGTGCGTGAGCTGACGGCGCATAACGGCAACGTCGCGGTCGCGGTCGTCTACGCGGCGCTGCGCTCGATCGAGCGCAGCGGGCACGCCATGAAAATCGCTGATATCATCAGAGAAACCAAAGCAAAAATCTGAAAGCCGGCCACAGAGAACACAGAGAAAAAAGCAGGTGAACGGTAAGCAGAGAGACTCTACGCCTCTCCTGCTCTGAGACCCCTGTGATTGACGCTTTTCGCTTTAGCTTTTAAGGAGCAACTACATGCTTCCGAGCCGGCACTTCATCGATCTCACCCAGCCCGAGATCGCGCAGCAACTCAAGAAAAATCCGCTGGTGGTGCTGCCCGCCGGCAGCGTCGAGCAGCATGGGCCGCATCTGCCGACCGGCACCGACATCTACGCGAGCCAGGTGATCGGCCACGCGGTCGCCGAGCGCATGGACGGTCTGTTGCTGCCGGCCACCCCGTTCGGCGTGACGCCCATGCACATGCCGTTCGAGGGCACGATTACGCTGACACCCGACACCTATCAGCGCGTGGTCACCGAAACCGCGGCGTCGACTGCGAAGCACGGCGCGAAATATCTGCTGATCCTCAACTGGCACGAAGGCAACATCCCGTCGCTCGCGATTGCATCCGAAGCGCTGCACCGCGAGCACGGCATGACGGTGCTCACCGTGCAGGCGTGCTACGTCGCAGCCGAACTCTACGGGCACGATTGCGGCGGGCTCACGCACGGTGGAGAAATCGAAGCGCTCGCGGTGTTCGCCTACCGCCCCGACCTCGTGCATCTCGACCGCATCGATTATTCGTCCGACCACTCGCACGGGCGCCAGTGGGACAAGCTGCGCCGCACGCGCAGCTACCAGCCGGTGCTGACCGACATCCGCACCATCGCGCCGACCGGCTGGTACGGCGCGCCCGAGCATGCGACGGTCGACAAAGGACTGAAGATGCTCAATGACATCGCCGATGCGATCGCCAGGGAAGCGACCGACATCTTCCGCCTGCTCGACGACGCACAAGGCGGCACCGCCGAGATCAAACGCCTGAAAGTCGCAAGCTGATGGCACGCGTGTTGACGCAGGCCGCAGCGAAGCAGCTCGGGCTTGCCGGCCGCAAGTCGCTCGAGATCGTCTCCGGCGAAACAGGCGCGCAGGCGGTGACGCTGCGACTGGTCGAAATCCCGGTGGCGCAGCCGGGCGAGAAGCCGCGCGGCCCGCATTTCCACAACGGCTTCGAGGAATGCATCTACGTGATAGCCGGCGAGGGCTGCACCGAAGCCGATAGCGGCAAATACCCGCTCGAGGCCGGCGACACCATCCTGATCCCGTCCGGCGAAAAGCACGTCACGCGCAACACCGGCAACGAGCCGCTCATGCTGCTGTGCTTTTTCCCGGTCGCCGATATCAGCAAGCGCACGCAGGAAAGCGGTCAGCGGTGAGCCCCGCTGACCGCTTTCCGCTCACCGCTCACCGACGTTTTGCTGGTCAAGGGCGAGGCGCAGCCGCATCGGGCATACCGGACTTGTCTGTACGCCTAAAAGTGGCGTAAGCTTGCGCTAAGCATGCGGGCGCATTATTCCGTACATCCAACCAGGAGGTCACGATGGAAAAACAACCACAGAAAACACCGGGCACGGACCTGGACGGGAAGATCACTCCGGCCCGCATCGGCCGCATGATCATATTCTTTCTCAGCGCCGGTTTCCTCTATCCCAACGTGTGGACGGAAGGCATGGATCTCACCGCCATCCAGCGCATTTCCGAAGGCAACCTTTACGACAAAAAATAGCGTCGGGCGGCCCGCGGCCGCATTTGCGCCACCGCAGTAATCCTGGCCCCGGAATGACGCGCGACAGGCGCGCCGGCCATCATCCGGGCGGCCAGCGGAACGGCCGGCCGGCAAGGATGTGGATGTGCACGTGGAATACCGCCTGGCCGCCGTCTTTGCCATTGTTGATCACCACCCGGAATGCACCGTCGACCTTGAGCTCGCGCGCGATTTTGCCGGCCGCAAGCAGCAGGTGGCCGAGCAATGCCTGGTCTTCCGGTTTGGCGGTCGACAGCATGGCGATCGGCTTCTTCGGAATCAGCAGCAGGTGCACCGGCGCCTGCGGATTGATGTCCTTGATGGCGAGACAGAACTCGTCTTCATAAACGATGTCGGCCGGGACCTGTTTGTTGATGATCTTGGTGAAGATGGTGTCGGCCATTGCTGGTTTCCCTATCAGTTGCCCTTCTTCTCCTGCACGAGGCTCTCGGCAGTCCACGCCACAACCGCCTCGATCAGATCGTCGCCGGCCGCCGCCAGCGCGCGCACGCCGCCTTCGGCGTTCGGGTTCGCCGCCGCGCGTTCGACGGCAAAACTTTTTTGCGCGTGCAGGGTGCGCCGCGCGACATTGACTATGCTGGCGCGCGCAACCGCTACCGCCCGGCTGGTGCTGGCGGAATCGAAGACCTGGCTGAAGTCCTCGAGCTCGATGCGCAGCGTGTAATCGGCGCGCGCGCCGTCCGCGACATTGATTATTCCGCCGGCACTCGCCGTGGCGAGCCGGCTGCGCAGCCGCTGCGTGAGCAGCGCCGCCGGCGGCGCCGCCCAGCGGCTGTTGGCATAGCTGAGCTGGCGCGCAGCATCCTGGTAATTCAGGCGGTAAACGATGGCCTGGCTATCGAGCCAACCCGGCGCTGCGACGTTATAGACCAGCACGCCGTGGCGGATTTTTTTCTGCTCGCCGGAATAATTGCGCGGCGCGCCTAGATCGTAGGTCGCCGGCGCGTCCTTCGCCGCCGGCCCGATCGAGCACGCGGAAACCAGCAGCGCGAGCAGCGCTATCAGGGATTTACTCATCGCGTCCCCCGCGGCGTCGCGAAGCCCGGCTCGCCGGGTCCGGGCGGCAGCGCGCTCTTGCCGAATACGATGCTTTGCGGCTGTTCGTTGATCTCGTTGAGCAAACGCTCGAGCCCGCGCGATGAACGCTGCAGATCGTCGAGCAGCACGTTCAGCCGCGGCAGCGACTCGGTCAACATCGCCTCCGACAGCGCCGCGCCGTTGTTGCCCAGCTGCTCGGCGCTTTTCGCCGCGCGCTCAAACGAATCGACGCGCTGATTGAGGTCGGCGAGCAGCGTATCGGCGCGCTTCAGCGCGATTCCGGTATCGTTCATGAGCGCCGGCAGCGCCTTCACGGTCGGCTCGATCGCGCCCGCCAGCGACGCAACCTTGCCTGAGGCCCGATCGAGGTTGCGCAGCGTGCTCGCGAGCTGTCGCTGGTTGTCGTCGCTCAACAGCGTATCGACGCGCTTCGCGACGTGGTTGAAATTGTCGATCATTTCCTGGCCCGATGCGGTAACGCTGTCCATGAAGGACTGCTTGACGTCGATGCGCGCAAGATTATCGCCTACCGCCGTAAGCGGCTCGGGCTTGCTGCCGTCGTCATCGAGAATGACATAGGACAACCCGGTCACGCCCTGCGAGCCGAGTTGCGCGTAAGTGCCTTTCGTGAGCGGGGTGCCGGTCCTGACCGAGATCTGGACTTGGATCGTGCGCGTATCGAGCGGATCGAAATCGATGCTCACAACCTTGCCGACGGTCACGCCGCGGTAACGCACCGGCGCCTGCGTATTCAACCCCGACACCGGATAGCGTGACACCAGCAGGTAATCCCGGGTTTCGACCGCTTCGCCGCTGAACCACAATGCAGCCGCGACGACGCCGACCCCGAGCAGCAGCGTAAACAATCCTGCCGCGAGCGCATAAGCCCTGTTTTCCATGACGATTCCCCTTGGCTGAATCCAGTCCCGGACCACCAACCCGTGGCTCAGGTGATGAGCATGGCATCCTTGACCGCTTTGACCGCCTCGAGCGCGCGCCGCCCGCGTTCGCCCATGAAAAAATTGCAAATGAACGGGTGCGGGTTCGCCACGACTTCATCGAGCGTGCCGACAATTTCCAGCCGCTGATCGCACAATACCGCGACCCGGTGCGAGAGCGCCACCAGCGTATCGAGATCGTGCGTCACCATCACCACCGTCAGGTTGAGCTCGCGGTGCAGCTCCTGGATAAGCGTGATGAAGCTCTCGCTGCGGTCGGGATCGAGCCCGGCGGTCGGCTCGTCGAGAAACAGCAGCTCGGGCTCGAGCGCCAGCGCGCGTGCGAGCGCGATGCGCTTGACCATGCCGCCCGACAACTCGGCCGGCATCTTGGTCGCATGGAGCGGCTCGATGCCAACCATGCTGAGCTTCATCATCACCAGATCGTGGATCAACTCCTCGTCGAGCGTGCGCATCTCGCGCAACGGCAGCGCGACATTGTCGTATACCGTCAGCGCACTGAACAGCGCACCTTCCTGGAACAGCATGCCCCAGCGACCGCGCAATTTGCGCAGCGCGGCCGGCTCGCTGCCATGCAGCGGAATGCCGAATACGCGCACTTCGCCGCGCGCCGGTTTCTCGAGGCCAAGCATCTGCCGCAGCAGCGTGGTTTTGCCGCTGCCGGAGCCGCCGACCAGCGACATGATCTCACCGCTGTGCACGTCAAGGTCAATGCCGCGATGCACGGTATGGCCGCCGAACTGCGTCCACAATCCCTTGATTTCGATGATGCGCTCGGTCATCAGCCGATCCCGACATCCTTGAACATGATCGCGAACACTGCATCGACGATAATCACTATCGTGATCGAGGTCACCACCGAATTGGTGGTGCCGATGCCGAGGCTTTCGGTATTGGGCTCGATGCGCAGGCCGAAGTGGCAGGCGATGAGCGCGATCAGCAGGCCGAACACGACGCCCTTGCCGAGCCCCAGCCACAGGTTGGCGATGGGCACCGCGTCGGGCAAGCTCGACAGAAAATACCGGTAGCCGATGCCGAGCTCGGCGTTCGCCGCCACCATGCCGCCGAGCAGCGCGACCGCATCGGTCCAGAGCACAACGAGCGGCATCGAGATCGCGAGCGCGAGCATTTTCGGCAGGATCAGCCGCAGCGTGTGCGGAATGCCCATCACCGCCATCGCATCGAGTTCCTGCGTCACGCGCATCACGCCGAGCTGCGCGGTGATCGCCGACCCCGAGCGGCCGGCGATCAGGATCGCCGCCAGCACCGGTCCCAGCTCGCGGATCACGCTGATGCCGAGGATGTTGATGATGAACGCGTCGGCGCCGAACAGCTTGAGCTGCTGCGACGACAGATAGGAAAGCACGACGCCGATCAGAAAACCGACCAGCGCGGTAATGCCGAGCGCCTGGGTGCCGGTGCGGTAGACGCTGGCCGAGATTTCGCGCCACGGAATCCGCGCCGGCTGGCGCACCAGATAGGCGGTGTCGAGCACGACCTGGCCAAGCACCATGACCATGGTCGCCAAGTGGTCGAGCACCGACAGCATCTTGCGCCCGACCACCGCCACTGCCCACAACGGGTCATGCGGCGGGAGTTGCGGCACCGGCTCAGCCGGCAATTCGAGGTGGCTGAACACCAGCTCGTGCTCGGGTTTCAATACCAGGTTGGGGGCGCGGCGCCGACCCCACGTGCGCCACAGCAGCAGCGCGCCGGCATGGTCGATGACCTTCACCCCCCGCAGGTCCCACCGGGCAGTCGCGTCAGCTGCGTTTTCGGCCAGCCGTGGCGCGAGCTCGGCGAGCCGGTGCTCGAGTGCCTGCAGGTTCCATGCGCCGCTCAATTCGAGGCGGCGCGTGCCATCGGCAGCGGTAACCCCGCGCAATTCGGGCGCCGGGGCAGGCTGGGGCTTGGGGTCTGGCATAAGTTAGCGCTTATTAATCCGTAAAATCGGACGGGGTTTCCCACTGTAGCCTCCTGATTGGGAAACGTTTTTATCCTATCCGTCCAGACTCAATAAGTCAAAACTCCAGCCCCATGCCCTTATTTTGCCGCAGCGCAATAATATTTTTGGGGAAAGGCTTGACATTGGCTTCCTACGCCATATAATGGTGATTGTGCATTGCAGCAAATATAGCCGGGTAAGCGCGATTTCTTGAAGCAGGTTGATGATTTTTTTGAATTTTTAAGGAGACCCAAAATGTATCAAGCCCCTGAACAACTGATGGCGTGGAATAAAGCCAATCTTGAAGCAGCGGTGCGTTTCGCCGGCATCGCGCTGGAAGGCGCCGAGCGCATGCTCGAAGTGCAACTGAAAGCGGCAAAAAGCGCGTTTTCCGACGGCGTGCAGCAAACCAAAGCGCTGGCCGAAATAAAAGATCTGCAGGAACTCGCGCAGATGAAGAACACCCTTGCGCAACCGACCCTGGAAAAAGCGACCAGCTACGTCAAGAGCGTTTACGACGTTGCCGCCGCGACCCAGTCGGAAATCAACAAGCTGGTCGAAGAGCAAGTCGCCGAGTTCAACAAGCACGTCGTGACCGGGCTCGACAAAGTGGTCAAATCGGCCCCGGCCGGCTCGGAGGTCGCGGTCGCTGCCGTCAAATCGGCGATCTCGGCGGTCAACTCGGCCTACGACAACCTGTCCAAATCGGCGAAGCAGATTGCCGAAATGACCCAGGCCAACGTTGAAGCCGCGACCAATCAAGCGGTGCACGCGAGCAAGAAAAAAGCCGCCTGATTCCGGCTTGAGCTTCAAATAAAAAGCCCCGGGTCTGCGCCCGGGGCTTTTTTCGTACCCGCCCGCCTGGCTAGCATCAGAATCTTTACCGCCAAGGCGCAAAGACGCGTACAAACAACCACGCGCAGGAAACGATTTTCCTTGCGCATTCTTGGCGCCTTGGCGTCTTGGCGGTTCGCGCCCCCGGCTTGCAATGGTGCCCGGTGGTTCAGTGGGTGAAATATCGGGGCTAAGCGGCTTCAGACCAGGCGAAACCCAGCGCGGACACGCCGCTCTTGAGCTCGGCGATCGCAGCCGGGATCTGGTCCGCGTCGCCGCGCACGCCAAGCTCGATGTGGCGATCGGTTTCGCTCATGTGCGGCAGGCTGAATACCTTGACCCGGGGGAAGCGCGCCAGGCATGTATTCATCAGATCGATCAGCTGGCTCTCCCCCGCCCCCCGCACGATGATCGCGCTCTCCGCGGTGCGCCCTGCTGCATGCAGCCCGGAATACCAGTTGTCGAGCACCCACGCCGTCATCGGCCATGCCATTTGCGGGAATCCCGGCAGGAAATGGTGATGCCGCAGGCTGAAGCCGGGGATGCGGTTGTATGGGTTCGGAATAATGCGGCTGCCGCGCGGGAATTCCCCCATCGCAAGCCGCTGGGGCGTGATCTCGGCGCCGAAACGGGCGCGGATTTCGGCCTCGGCGTCGGGATGCAACTCAAGTCCCACTCCGGCCGCATCCGCCGCGCATTGCCGCGTGTGGTCGTCGGGCGTGGCCCCGATGCCGCCGAAGCTGAACACGACACCGTCAGTGGCGAGCGTGCGCCTGAGGGTTGCGCTAATCAGAACGGGATCGTCGGCAAGATATTCGCACCATGCGAGCTCGAGCCCGCGTTCACCAAGCGTCGCGATGACCTGCGCCATATGCTTGTCCTGGCGTTTGCCGGACATGATTTCGTCACCGATGATGATCGCGCCGAATTGCATTTAATCCCCTAAAAGAAGAAAAGCCTCGCCGCAGAGGACGCCAAGGACGCAGAGGAAATTCAGAAACGAAACTGAAATAACAGAAAAATACCGATAAGATTCAAATGTTTCCGACCTGCGTTTATCGTCAATCGATTGCGTTCCGGTTTTGCACCGTTCGTCTCTTTTGTTTTTTCCTTGGCGTCCTTCGCGTCCTTGGCGGCAATGCTTTAAGTTTTAGCGGTGGATGTACGACTCGAGCTGCTTGATCACGAACTGCTGCTCGGAGATCACTTCCTTGACCAGGTCGCCGATGGAGAGCACGCCGATCAGTTGGCTGCCGTCCATTACCGGCAGGTGGCGGACGCGCTTGTCGGTCATCAGCCCCATGCATTCCTCGGCGCTTTGATCCGGATGCACGCACAGCACCTTGTCGGTCATGATCTCGCGCACGGGGGTATCGAGCGACGACTTGCCCTTGAGGATTACCTTGCGCGCATAGTCGCGCTCGGTGACGATGCCGACCAACTGACCGGCGTCCATCACCAGCAGCGCCCCGACGTTGTTCTCCGCCATCAGCTTGAGCGCGTCGAACACCCGCGCATCAGGCGCGGTCGAGAGAATGCCGTGAGGCTTGGCCTGCAGCAACTGCTTGAGCGTTTTCATCACGTCCCCCCTTCATGCCGCGAACTGGCGGCGCTGTTTATCCAAAGTTTAGCCCATCGGCGCGAGAAGGCAAGCGCCAGCGCGGCGATTTCACGCTATCATCCTGCGCAAAAAATCGATGCGTCCCGCATGCATTTTCCGCCGCCAGCCGCGCGGTCCGGATGGTGGGCGCGATCAGGCCGGTCTCTTCAGCCAGCGGGACGAACTGCGCCGGCGGGCACCATGCCGAGTTCGGGATACTGTCAGCGCACCAGCGCTTCGACGCCGGTGATGCGGCCGCTGCGGATATCGACTTTCGGCTGGTAATGCAGCAGGAATTCCTGGCGCTCGATCGCGCGCCGCAGGCTGGTTTCGAGCGCGAGCCGCTCGAAGGTGTGCAGATTCATCTGCGCCGAGTAGAACCGGAAGGTGTTCTTGCCTTGCTCCTTGGCGCGATACATCGCGATGTCGGCGTTCTTGAGCAATGCCTGCACGTCGTGGCCGTCGTCGGGAAAAATGCTGATGCCGATACTCGCGGTAACGTGATACTCCTGCTCCGACAGCAGGAACGGCTGGGCCACCGTCTCGAGGATCTTGTGCGCGACGCCGGCGACCTGCTGCGGGTCGACGACTTCCTCGACCAGCACCACGAACTCGTCGCCGCCCTGGCGGGCTATGGTGTCGCCCTCGCGCAAGCCGTCGCGCAGCCGCACGGCCAGTTCCTTGAGCAGCTTGTCGCCCGCGTCGTGGCCGAGCGTGTCGTTGATCACCTTGAAGCGGTCGAGATCGATGAACAGCACCGCCGCCGACTTGTCGTAGCGATGCGCCTGCGCGAGCGCCTGCGTGAGCCGCTGGTTGAACATCACGCGGTTGGGCAGGCCGGTCAGCGGGTCGTGGCTGGCGAAAAAAGTCAGATGCGACTCCGCCTCCTTGCGCGCGATGAACTGGCCGATCTGGCTGCCGACGGTCTGCGCGATCGTCACGACCTCCGCGTCGTACGGACGCACCTCGCGCCCGAATAACTCGATCACTCCGTAAAATTCGCCGCCGACCAAGATCGGGAATGCGAACGCGGAATGCAAGCCCGCTTCGAGCGCCCGCTGGCCGCGCACGAAAGTGGGTTCCTGCGTGAGGTCGCTGAACCATACCGGTTTGCCGGTCGCCCACACCCGGCGCAGCAGCCCGGCGTTTTCGGGCGCCCTGTCGACGCGCGCGGCGGAATAATCCATGAATGCCCTGATCGCGGGGGCGGCGGAAATGCACCAGGTTTCGGTTTGCCGCAACAATTGATCCTGCTTCCCCATCATCCGGCGCGCACCCGCGGCCCACCCCAAGCCCTCGCACAATGTCTGGATGATGCGCGGAACAGCCTCTTCGATGCTGTTTGCGTCGGCCAGCACCACGGTGATCGCGATCTGGATGTTCTGGCGCAGCTCGATACGCTTGCGCTCGCTGATGTCGGCGATCATCAACACCATGCCGTTGATCGTGCCGTCGACGCCACGCAGCGGCGCCGCAGAAACGTTGACCGAGATCAGGCCGCCGTCCTTGCGCTGCCGCACCAGTTCGACATTATCAAAGTGCTGGCCGCCCAATATCTTCTCGCGATACCGCGCCGACTCATCGCGCTTGTCGGCCGGCACATACGGCACCTCATGCCCGACCACTTCCTCCGCAGTCCAGCCGAAGATGCGTTCGGCGGCGAGATTCCAGTGCTGCACGATGCCCCGTTCGTTGCGCACGATGATGGCGAGCGGAGATCCGTCGACCAGCGCCGTGAGCCGCGTCGAGGACTGCCGCAGCGCTTCTTCGATTTTTTCCTGCCGCTGGATTTGCTCCGTCAATTGGCGGTTCGCTTCCCCCGCCTGACGGTTGGCCGCCGACAGGCGCGCTACGAGATCGCTGTGCTCGAAGCGCATGCGCAGCGTGGAAACATGCGATTCGTGCATGATCGGACAAGCCACCAGCATCACTGCGGCAAAAGCCGTCAGGACCGCCCCCAGGAAAACATGGATCTGGTCGCCTTGAGTGAACACCGCCGCGATCAGCGGCAGCAGCGCCGGCAGCATGAAACCCAGAAAGGCGGACTTTACCGGCGTCAGCATTACAAACGCGCTTGCGACCATGCCGGCGACGACGAACACGACGAAAAGCTGATACCCGAGCTCGCCTGGCGGCAGCAGCAACGAACCGAGCGCACCCCACATACCGCCCATTGCAACGGCGCCGATGACGAAGCGGTTTGCCCAGATCCCGGCCTCTTGCGCGAGCGGTTCGCGCGTGGAGTATTTTTTTGTAGACGGCAAAGCGCGCCGCGGTAATGGCGGTGACCAGCGCGAACCAACCCACGAGCTGCGGTATGGGCGCAATATTCCATAACGCGAATATTGCGATCAGTGCCACGGCCAGCGTACCTGCGTAAGCCGGGTGTGATAGCCGATAAAGCAGCCGCACCTGCTCGGCAAAAACCGTCGCCGCGCCGTGGTTCAGCCCGTTGCTCGCCGGGATGTCAGCGGTACTTGACGTGAGGGACATGCGCGTGAATACCCCGGAATGCGGGGTGGCGGCTTATTGTGACACGAACCGCCGGCAAGCGAAAATCAACATTTATCAATGCGCTGCGGCGGCGATCGCGTCGGCCTTGGCGAGCAGGCGCTGCGCCATGCGGATGTTGGCGATGTCGATCATGCGGCCGTCGAGCGTGACCGCGCCCTTGCCGTCGCGCGCGGCCTGCGCCATCGCGGCGACGATGCGGCGGGCGCGTGCGACCTCGTCGGGCGCCGGGCTGAAGATGGCGTTGGCGCTCTCGATCTGCGACGGATGGATCACCATCCGGCCCTCGAAACCGAGCGCCGCCGCGCGCCGGCTCGACGCGCAAAAGCCGTCCGCATCGTTGAAGTCGCTGTACGGGCCGTCAAGCGGGCGCAAACCATATGCGCGGCACGCGGCCACGATGCGCGCCTGCGCCGCATGCCAGGGATCAAGCTGAAAATATGCGCGCTGGCCGCTCGCGTCCGGTTCGCTCAACACGCCGTACCCGGGATTGAGTCCGCCGATGGTGGTCGTGCGCGCTCCGGTCGATGCCGCGAAATCGCCGGAACCGAAACACATTGCCTCCAGGCGCCGGCTCGCTTGCGCGATCGCCTCGACGTTGGTGAGCCCCAGCGCGGTCTCGATCATGACCTCGAACCCGACGCGTTTGGTGCGTCGGTGCTCCTGCTCGATTTGCGTCACCAGCACATCGAGCGCGTAGACGTCCGCCGCGACGCCGACCTTGGGCAGGAACACCAGGTCGAGGCGCGGGCAGGCGCTGACCACCTCGATCACGTCGCGGTAGGTATAGTGAGTATCGAGACCGTTGACGCGCACGCTGATGGTCTTGGCGCCCCAGTCGAGGTCGTTGAGCGCCGCGATCGCGTTTTGGCGCGCGCGCGGCTTGTCCTCCGGCGCCACCGAATCCTCGAGATCGAGAAACACGACATCGGCCGCGCAGCGGCTTGCCTTCTCGATCATCTTCGGATTGGAAGCCGGCACCGCAAGTTCCGAGCGGTGCAGTCGCGGCGTCGCCGGCTCAAGTGCCGTGAAACTCATGGATGGTATCCGAAAGCGTGATCGCCCGCTCGAGCACGCGGATCAACACCGAAAAATCGGCGCTGCCGTCGCCCGCATCCATCAGCGCGTTGAGTTGCTGCTTGACGGCGGCGCCGGCCGGCAGCGGCAGGCCCGCTTCCTGCGCGAGCTCGAGCACAATGCCGAGATCCTTGTGGTAGAGGCGCGTATCGATGCCCGTTCCGAAATTCCGCCCGACCATGCGCGCGCCGAACAGCTCGAGCACGCGGCTCGCGGCCACGCCGCCCATCATCACCTCGCGCACTCGCGCGGGATCGAGCCCGCAGCGGCGCGCGAGCGCGAGCGCCTCAGCGACGCCTTGCGCCGTGACCGTCAGCGCGAGCTGGTTGCACGCCTTGGTCACCTGCCCGGCGCCGTGGTCGCCCATGTGCAAAATCGTTGCGCCGAGGCGCTCGAACAACGGCCGCACACGCTCGAACACCGACGGCTTGCCGCCGACCATGATCGCGAGCGTTGCGCTTTGCGCGCCCATCGGCCCGCCCGACACCGGCGCATCAAGATGTTCGACGCCGCGCGCTTCCAGCGCTTCCGCGATGCGGCGCGTCGCAAGCGGCGAGATGGTCGCCATGTCCACGACCACGCCGCCCGCGCGCGCGCCCTCGATAATGCCATGCGCTCCGAGCGCCACCTGCTCGCTGTCGGCGGAAGTCGTCACCAGCGTGAAAACGACATCGGCGGCGCGCGCGACTTCGGCGGAACTGGCAACCGCCCGCGCGCCGGCCGCGACGAGCGGCGCCGCCGCCGCGGGCCGCCGCGCGTAAACCGTCATCGCATAGCCGGCTTTCAGCAGGTTGAGCGCCATCGGCCGGCCCATCACGCCGAGGCCGATGAAACCGAGCCGCGGCTGTGCGGTCACAATTTGCATTCCGGGTTGAGCAGATTCGGCGGCGTGCCGCCGGTCAGCGCGGCAACAGCGTTCTGCGCCGCCGTCATCGCCATCG
>JAHFRL010000176.1 GCA_023266235.1 Betaproteobacteria bacterium | reverse complement strand
AGCCACGGCGTGGTGCCGGCAAAGCGCTTGAGAAAACGCGTCGCGAGTATGTGATCGGCATCGCCTTCAAGCGTGCACTGCTTGACGTCGGCGATCTTGCTGTCGAGTGCGCTGTCGTAATCGGCGTCCATCGGGAACACGCACACGCGCTCGCCCGACGCCCTGCCCGCCGCTACCGCCTGCGCCGCCAATTCGTCCGTCGTCGCGAACACGCCGCTGTAGCGGTCGCCGAGCGCGACGTGCATGCTGCCGGTCAGCGTCGCGAAATCGACGATCAGGCGCGGCTTGCCGCGCGCGGCGAGCGTCAGCGTATCCGCGAGCACCATGCGCCCTTCGGCGTCCGTGTGCATGACCTCGATCGTGGTGCCGTTGAGCGCCCGCACCACCTCGTTTTGCCGGTAAGCGCGCGGGCTGATGTCGTTGCGCGCAATCGCGAGCCAGCAATCGAGGTTGACCGGCAGGCGCGCGCGGGTTGCCGCCAGCAGGATGCCCAGCGCCACCGCGGAGCCGTTCATGTCCTCGTGCATCGTGTGCATGTGACGCGCCGGCTTGAGATTGTGTCCGCCGGTGTCGAAGCAAATGCCCTTGCCGACCAAGGCGATGGTATTCGCGGCACGCGGGTGCGAATGGCGCAGGTGCACGATCGCGGCATCGTCCGTCGCGCTGCCCTGCGCCACCGCGCAAAATGCACCGGCGCCCATTTTCGTGAGCCGCCTGAAATCGTATTCCTCGTGCTTCCAGCCGTGCTGGCCGGCGAGCTGCGTGAGGCGTTCGCGATAGGTCGCGGGCGTCAGCTCGTTGGGCGGCAGCACCGTCAGCTCGCGGCACAGCACGTTGCCTTCAGCGCACGCGCGCTGGGCGGAGAATGCATTGGCGTCCCGCTGACCGTATAGCTGGATAGTCTTGAGCGGCTTGCGTTCCGGTTTCTTCTTGCGCTCGGGCAGCGTCGCGCCATTGACCCAGGTGCAATACACCGCAAGTTGTGCCGCGCGCCTTCGCTGCGCATCGTTGCCGATCACCACGACGGTAACTTCTGCTGGGCCCTCGGCAAGCAGCGGCTGCAGCGCATTCCTGACCGCTGTCTGCAGTTCGAATTCGGGCTTGCCCCGATCAAGCATGACCCAACTCGCCAATGCGCCATTTTTGAGATTCCCCGCCAGCGGCGTCTTGCCGAGCTCGGCGGCTTTTATGCGACGGCGCGCCAGCAACGTCTCCAGCACTTCCCGTCCTGGCCAGGCGCCAGACAGCTGTTTGGCTTGCGGCAGCGCGAAGAGAATGTGGCGGTGTTTGCGAAGCGCAGCGGCGGTCGGCGTGCCCGCGTGTTGTTGCAACTTGGCAAGCATGAATATCCTTTGAGTACGAAGTCAGGCAAATTATAATCGTTCTTCGCCCCGTCCCCGGGAGTCGCTGGTGAAAACTTTCGTCTTCACGGCAGCCTTGACTGCGCTGTTAGCCATTGCTGCGTCCGCCATCGCCGAAGAACTGGTCACACTGCCGACACGTGACGGCGTCACGCAATCGTTCGTGCTCAGCACCCCCGACAAGCAAAAACCTGCCGCCGTGGTGGTGTTGTTCCCCGGCGGTCCCGGCAGCATCAAGTTACGCATGGAAGATGGCCGCATCAAATTCGGCGAGGAGAATTTCCTGGTTCGCTCGCGAAAAATGTTTGTCGACGGCGGCGTTGCCGCGGCGGTGATGGATGCGCCTTCCGACTTTCCCCAAGGTATGGACGACTGGTTCCGGCTTGGCGACAAACACGCAACCGACATCGCTGCCGTGGTTGCCGATCTCAAAAAGCGTTTCGACAGCGCCCCGGTATACCTGGTAGGCACCAGCCGCGGCACGATCTCCGCCGCGGCAGCGGGACGCACGCTCGGCGAGGCCGTCGCCGGCGTCGTGCTGACGTCGACGCTGTTCCTCGGCGGAGGACGCTCCGGTCAGGGTTTGAGTGGATTCGACTTCACCGCAATCCGCACGCCGGTCCTGTTCGTCCACCACGCCGAGGACGGCTGCAAATTCACGCCTTACCGCAACGCGAAAAGTCTGGCCGCGCAGTTCCCGCTGATTACCGTTCGGGGCGGCGAACCGGCGCGCTCCGATCCCTGCGAAGCATTCAGCGCGCATGGTTATCTCGGCAAGGAACGGGAAACGGTGGAAGCGATGGTCAATTGGCTGCTGAAGAAACCCTACCCCAACAATATCGACTAAAATTAACAGCGTGAATAACGCGTTGCCGTTGCTGTATCCTCAATCCTTGATCCTCAATCCTGAATAAACATGCGCCAATACCTCGACCTGATGCAGCGTGTCCTGAGCCAAGGCGCGCGCAAGAGCGACCGCACCGGCACCGGCACGCTCAGCATATTCGGCGCCCAGTTGCGCTTCGATCTCAACGCCGGCTTTCCGCTGCTGACCACCAAGAAAGTCCACCTCAAATCGATCGTTCACGAGCTGCTGTGGTTCCTCAAGGGCGAGACCAACATCAAGTACCTGCAGGACAACGGCGTCAGCATCTGGGACGAATGGGCGGATGCCCAAGGCAACCTCGGGCCGGTTTACGGCTACCAGTGGCGCTCGTGGCCCGCGGCGGACGGCCGTCACATCGACCAGATCAGCCAGGTGCTGGAGCAGATCAGGCAAAACCCTGATTCGCGCCGCATGATCGTTTCGGCGTGGAACGTCGGTGATCTCGACAAGATGGCGCTGATGCCGTGCCACGCGTTCTTCCAGTTTTACGTCGCCGACGGCAAGCTGTCGTGCCAGCTTTATCAGCGCAGCGCCGACATTTTCCTCGGCGTACCGTTCAACATCGCATCGTATGCGCTGCTGACGATGATGATCGCCCAGGTATGCGGCCTCAAGCTCGGCGATTTCGTGCACGCCTTCGGCGACACGCACCTCTACCTCAATCACCTCGACCAGGCGCGCGAGCAGCTGTCGCGCCAGCCGCGCAAACTACCTGCGATGCGCATCAACCCGGCAGCGAGGAACCTGTCCGACTTCAAGTATGAGGATTTCACGCTCGAAGGCTACGACCCGCATCCCGCCATCAAGGCGCCGATTGCCGTTTGAGTGAAGAGTGAAGGGTGAAGGGTGAAGGGAAAAATCAGGGGCGGCGCCAAGATACCACCCACCTCTCGCCTCACGCCTCTCGACTCTCGATTATTGTGGCAATGGCGAAGAACCGGGTGATCGGCGCGAATGGCGCGATTCCCTGGCGTTTGCCGAACGAACTGAAGCTGTTCAAGAGCGTGACCATGGGCCACCATATCGTCATGGGGCGCAAGACCTACGAGTCTATCGGTCGGCTGCTGCCTGGCCGCACTACAGTGATCGTGACGCGACAGGTCGGCTATCGCGTGCCGGGCGCGCTCATCGCGCACTCGCTCGAAGAGGCGATCGCCGCCTGCAACGAAGATGACGAGGTCTTCGTGATCGGTGGTGGTGAACTCTACCGTGCGGCGCTTTCTCTCGCCGACCGTATTTATCTGACCACGGTCGATGCCGAACCCGCCGGCGACACCTATATGCCGGAATTCGATCCCGCAGATTGGCGCGAAACTTCGGCCGAGTACTTCAGCCCCGACGACCAGCATCGTTACAGGTACCGCTACGCAGTCTACGACCGCGTCCGGCACTGAAACACTTGCGATGAAAGTACGGAAGAAGGGCGGGCTATGGAGCCCGCCCTCCCGGTGCTGAGACCCGACTAGATCACGCGAACTTCGGGCAGCGGAAAGCCGTTGAAGTTGCTCGCGTAGGCCGTGGTGTAGGCGCCGGCGTTGGCGATGTAGATGAAATCGCCTTCCTGCATGTCCTCGGGGAACATCTCCTCGCGCATGCAAACATCGACCGAGTCGCAGGTCGGACCGGCAACCGCCCATGGAATCGCCGCGCCGCTGCGGTCGGTCGCGACGTCGTAGCGCAGCCCCTCGGTGGTCTCGATCACGCCGCCGAACACGCCGGCATCCCAGTACATCCAGCGCTTGCCGCTGCGCGTCGCGGTGCCGACCACGCGGCACACGAAGTAGCCGGCGTCCGACACCAGGAAGCGCCCCGGCTCGGCCATAACGCGCACGCTCTGCGGGATGTCGCGGATCGCGTGGTTGACGACTTCGGCGATCTTCTCGATCGACGGGATCGGCTTGACGTGGCGCACCGGGTAGCCGCCGCCGATGTTCAGAAGCCGCGGCTTCAAGCCCGCCAGCCGCATTTTCTTGAACACGCGCTTCGCGCTCTGGATGCCGACGCGCCAGTTTTCCGGGTTGCGGCACTGCGAGCCGACGTGGAAGGTCACGCCCGCGAGGTCGGCCTTGAGCCGCGCCGCTTCAGCGACGATGCCGTCGACCTCGTCGTTCTTGACCCCGAACTTGCCCGCCAGCGGCCAGTCGCTGCCGATGTTCGGCGCCTCGATGCGCACGTAGAGCTTGGCGTCGGGCTTGACGCTGTGGATCTTGCGCAGCTCTTCGACACTGTCCAGCACGAACCATTCGACGCCCTTCGCCGCCGCATACTCGATGTAGGCGCGCGATTTGACCGGGTTCGAATAGTAGATCTCGGCGGCCGGCACGTTGAGGCTCAACAGCAGGTCGAGCTCCGCAATCGACGCGATCTCGAAGCCGACGCCTTCCTCGATCAGCGCCTTGAGCACGCGCGGCTCGGGATTGGCCTTGACGGCGTAGTGCGGTTGCACCCGCGGCATCACGGCTTTGAAGCGTCTGGCTTTGGTGCGGACGATGTTGGTGTCAACCAACAGGAAGGGCTTGCTGTAGCCCTGTTTCAGGGCTTCCCGGACATGCTCGAAGTCGAGCCTGATCTCGGGATGAGTATCGAAGAGGTGTTCGGCCTCGGGGACGGTCTTGAGTTTCTTGACTGCGACTGGGCGCATCGTCATCGACATTGTCTCCATGGAGAAACTACGTTTCGGGAATATCTAAAACAAAAACATCTTCGGCACCGCGGTAGTTCTTCATCACTGTCATGATGGCCTCTCGTCAGCCTGCAGCTGTCACAATGCTGTAAAAATTTAGCGAATTATAGGGTCTGTGTCCCAGGAATCAAGAGTTTTTTCGGATTTTTTGAAAATTTTTTTTCGGGCGGTTGCCGCGGGTTTAACGCAGAGTGGCGGCACCGGGTTGACCTGGCAGCACCGGAGTACCACCACGCCTGGCGTCGGCGGCGACTGTGGCGCCGTGCTCACCGGGCAGCGGGCTGCGCTTCGCCGGCGGCTAGGCGGCGAGTCGGATCAAATCCGGGAAGCGGCGTGGATACTGGCTTTGCGGGCGGCAAGACGCCGCCCGCTGAGGCGCGGGATGCGTCTAAATCTTGGGCAGTGTGACGCCTTTTTGCCCCTGGTACTTGCCGCCGCGGTCCTTGTAGGATGTCTCGCAGACATCGTCCGGGTCGGACTCAAAGAAGATCACTTGGGCGACTCCTTCGTTGGCGTAGATCTTGGCCGGCAAGGGCGTCGTATTGGAGAACTCGAGCGTGACAAAGCCCTCCCACTCCGGCTCGAAGGGGGTCACATTGACGATAATTCCACAGCGGGCGTAGGTCGACTTGCCGAGGCAGATGGTCAGGACGTTGCGGGGGATCCGGAAGTACTCGACCGTCCGGGCCAGCGCGAACGAGTTGGGCGGGATGACGCAGGAATCGGCCTTGATGTCGACGAACGATTTGTCGTCGAAGTTCTTGGGGTCGACGATGGTGCTGTTGATGTTGGTGAACAGCTTGAATTCATTCGAGCAGCGGATGTCGTAGCCGTAGCTCGAAGTGCCGTAGGAGACGATGCGCCGGCCGTTGACCTCCTTGACCTGGTTCGGCTCGAACGGCTCGATCATGCGGTGGCTCTCCGCCATGCGGCGGATCCAGCGGTCGGACTTAATACTCATGGAGCAGGATTGAGGATTGAGTTATTAGGATTGAGGGGGTAGCTCAAACTGGAATTATAAGCGGCTTCCACCCAGTCGCCGAAGGTTTAAGTCCTGGCTCTGCCTCAATCCTCGATCCTCGATCCTCAATCCTGCCTTTAGGTGTTCTGCACCACGATCTTCGGGAACGCCGCCGAATGGTCCTGTTGTTTCTCGGCGATTTTGACCGCCACCCGGCGCGCAATCTGGCGGTAGATTTCGGCCACCCGGCCGTCGGGGTCGGTAACCACCGTCGGCTTGCCGGAATCGGTCTGCTCGCGGATCCTGATATCGAGCGGCAGCGCTCCCAACAGCTCGATGCCGTAGTCCTTGCTCATGCGCTCGCCGCCGCCGGCGCCGAAGATATGCTCCTCGTGGCCGCACTTGGAGCAGATATGCAGGCTCATGTTCTCGACGATGCCGAGGATCGGGATGTTGACCTTCTCGAACATCTTGAGCCCCTTGCGCGCGTCCATCAGCGCGATGTCCTGTGGGGTGGTCACGATGATTGCGCCGGTGACCGGGACCCGCTGGGCGAGCGTCAGCTGGATGTCGCCGGTGCCGGGCGGCAGGTCGACCACCAGGTAGTCGATATCACGCCACTTGGTCTCGTTCAGCAGCTGTTCGAGCGCCTGGGTCACCATCGGTCCGCGCCACACCATCGGCGTCTCCACGTCGATCAGGAAGCCGATCGACATCGCCTGGATGCCGTGGCCCTCCATCGGCTCGAGCGACTTGCCGTCCCTGGACTCGGGCCGCCCTGCGATACCGAGCATGGTCGGCTGCGAGGGGCCGTAAATGTCGGCGTCGAGCATGCCGACGCTCGCGCCTTCGGCTGCCAGCGCCAGCGCCAGGTTCACCGCCGTCGTCGATTTGCCGACCCCGCCTTTGCCGGAGGCGACGGCGATGATGTTCTTGACGCCCGGGATCAGCTTGACGCCGCGCTGCACCGCGTGCGACACGATCTTGATGGTGACGTTGGCGGTCACGCTGCCTATGCCGGGGATGGTCTTCAACCTGGCGATGACCTGCCTGCGAATCGGCTCAACCTGCGTTTTCGCGGGGTAGCCGAGCAGGATGTCGAGCGATACGTTGTCGCCGTCGATCTTGATGTTGCGCGCCTCCTTGCCGGTCACATAGTCTTTGCCGGTGTTGGGGTCGGTAAGCTCTTTGAGCGCGGCCTGGACCTGCTGCTCGGTGATTGCCATGGGCATTCCTGGATCTTGGTCGGTGAGGGCGAGATTTTAAACAAATAACGGCGGCGCGCCTATCAAAACCTCAGGTAACCATTTAAACGCAAGGGGTTTTTGCCGCCGTTTGCTACAATCCCACGCTTGATCGATTTGACCCGCAAATGACCCGCAAAATCTTCGTCACGACCGCCCTGCCGTACGCGAACGGCTCGTTTCACATCGGCCACATCATGGAGTACATCCAGGCCGACATCTGGGTGCGGTTCCAGCGCATGCAGGGCCATGAGGTGCATTTCGTCTGCGCCGACGACGCGCACGGGGCGCCCATCATGCTCAAGGCTGACGCCGAGGGCGTCACGCCGAAGGAACTCGTCACGCGCATCGCGGGGGAACGGCCGAAATACCTCGAAGGCTTCCATATTTCCTTTGACAACTGGCACTCTACCGACTCGCCCGAGAACACCGAGCTGTCGCAGGACATCTACCGCAAGCTCAAGGCCGCGGGGCTCGTCTATACGAAGCCGATCGATCAGTTCTACGATCCGGTGAAGAGCATGTTTCTCGCCGACCGCTACATCAAGGGCGAATGCCCGAAGTGCGGGGCCAGGGACCAGTATGGCGACAACTGCGAGAATTGCAGCTCGGTCTATGCGCCGACCGAGCTCAAGAACCCGTACTCGACGCTGTCCGGCGCGACGCCGCTGCTCAAGACTTCAGAGCACTACTTCTTCAAGCTGTCCGACCCGAAGTGCGTGAACTTTCTCCGGCAGTGGATCAATGAGCCCGGGCGGCTGCAGCCTCAAGTCGCGAACAAGGCCAAGGAATGGCTGGAAGGCAAAGGCGACCAGGCACTCGGCGACTGGGACATCTCGCGCGACGCGCCCTACTTCGGCATCCCGATCCCCGATGCTCCGGGCAAATACTTCTATGTCTGGCTCGACGCGCCGATCGGCTATCTCGCGAGCTTCAAGAATTACTGCGCGAAGAAAGGGATCGATTTCGAGAAGTTCCTTGCTGATGAGAACACCGAGCAAGTGCACTTCATCGGCAAGGACATCATCTACTTCCACACCCTGTTCTGGCCGGCGATGCTGCACTTCGCCGGCACGCCCTATAAAGTGCCCGACAACATCTTCGTGCACGGCTTCATCAACGTCTCGGGCGAAAAGATGTCCAAATCACGCGGCACCGGCAT
>JAHFRL010000050.1 GCA_023266235.1 Betaproteobacteria bacterium | reverse complement strand
ATGTCCGCGATCAGCGCGGGCGGCAGCACCGGCGCACCGTCGGTGCCCGCCGCCAGAGCGAGCAGGCCGGCCTCGGCGATGTAGTTGAGATCATGCGCAGCGACGTCGGCGCGCAAACCGTGCTGGCCATAGCCCGTGATCGCGCAGTAGATGAGGCGCGGGTTGAGCTTGTTTAGCGCTTCGTAGCCAAGACCGAGCCGGTCCATGACACCAGGACGGAACTGCTCGACCACCACGTCCGCCGATTCGAGCAGCGGCGTGAGCTTGGCGACCGCGCTTTTGTCCTTGAGATCGATCGTGATCGAGCGCTTGCCTCGGTTCAGGAGCGCGAAGTTGACGCTGTCGGCACCGAATCTGGGCGCATACGAGCGCATCTCGTCGCCGCGACCCGGGCGTTCGATCTTGATCACCTCGGCGCCGGCTTCAGCCAGCAGCAGTGTCGCGAGCGGCCCCGGCAACAGCGTGCTGAAATCGAGCACGCGGATTCCTTCAAGTGGTTGCATTTTTCAGGGTTCCAGGAAAAGCCTCGCCGCCAAGGACGCCAAGGACGCGAAGGAAGTCGAAGAGCAAGAAACTTGAATCACAGGGATCTTTTGGCAAGATACGATATCAACGCCCATGTTTTTTATATGTTGCAAAATCCGCCTTTGAATTTCCTTCGCGTCCTTGGCGGCTAAGCTTTGCTCTTTCTCTGCTTGGCGACGCGGGCGCGGCGCGCGGGCGCGTAGGCCGGTTCGCCATAGGCTTCGAATAAGGCTTGCGTCACGTCGAAATGGCGCGCGAGCCCGGTGCGCTCGAGCAGCGCGATCGGGCCTTCCGGGTAGCCGAGCCCGAGCTTCAACGTGGTGTCGAGATCGTCCGCAGTCGCGAGCCCCTCGTCGAGCCGGCGCAACGCGGCGTTGTAATACGGGCGCACGAGGCGGTCGATGATGCGGCCGGCGAAATCTCCGCACACCGCGACCTGCAGACCGGCGCCTTCAAAAATCAGCTTTGCCGCGGCCAGCGCTGTTTCACTCGTGCGCGGCTGGCGCACCAGCTCGATCAGCTTCGACGGCTCGCCGTCACCCAAACGAAAGCGCGCAAAACCCAGCACGTTCGAGCCCTCCTCACCGCGAGATTCGCCGGTGTAGACTCCAAGGCATTCGGTGCCGAGTTCGAGCAGCACCGCTGTTTTCTCTTTCCACCGCGGCAGCGATGCCGCATGCTCGCCGATCTTGGCGCCGATAACTATGACTGCGTCGGCATCGCCCACGGCCTTTCCCGCGCCGCTATGCAGCGCATGATCGCCGGGAAACGAGCGGCTGCTGCCGGTATCGATTATCGCGTAGCGCATCGCCTAGCCCCCGAACATCGCGCTGCCGGCATACTTGAAAAAGCCCTGCCCCGTCTTGCGGCCGAGGTGGCCGGCGGCGATCATGCGTTTGACCAGCGCGGGAACCGCTGCACGCGGATCATGCGTCGATGCGTAGAGCGCCTCGGCTACCAGCAAATGCGTGTCGAGCCCGACCAGGTCGAGCAGTTCGAGCGGTCCCAGCGAATAACCGAGCCCGGCCTTGATCGCGCGGTCGATGTCTGCCGGCGCGGCGACGCCGGTTTCGACCAGCCGGATCGCGTCGTTGTTGAACGGCACCAGGAAATAGTTGAGGATGAAGCCGGGATTGTCCCTGGTCCTGACCGGCGTCTGCCCCATCGCCGTGCAGAATTCCCACGCGGTTTGAAATGACTTGTCGCTCGTCCTGATGCCCGGCGACATCTCAACGAGCTTCATTAACTGCGCCGGCAGGCAGAAGTGCATTCCGACAAAGCGGTCGTCGCGCCCCGAGCCCGCCGCGATTTCGGTGATCGACAGCGTCGAGGTGTTGGAAGCGAACAGCGCGTGCGGCGGGCACACCTTGTTCAATTCGCCGAGCAACTCGTGCTTGACCTTGAGATTTTCGAATACCGCCTCGATCACGATGTCGCACGCCGCCAGGTCCGCCATGCGGGTCGTGCCCGTGAGATCACCCATGATCTTGTCGACCTGCTGCTGCGTGAGCTTCCTGCGCTCGACCGACTTGGCGAAAAAGCCCGCGGTCTGCTTGCGCGCGCGGTCGATCGCATCCTGTCGCGTGTCGTAAACGATGGTCCTGAAGCCGGCGCGCGCGGCGACGATCGCGATGCCCGCGCCCATGGTGCCGCTGCCGGCAATGCCTACGGTTTTGATAGTCATCAAAACCTCCGGGGAGAAGAAAAAGGAGAGAGGGGAAAGGAGTAACACTTCTCAACCGAGCCCGCATGCGAAAAGCCTCGCGAAAGGCAGTCATCCCCGGGTCTTTCCGCCTCTCGCCTCTCGCCTCTCGCCTCTCGCATTTCTATCATTAGCATCTCACTTCTTCATAAAACTGCGGCCTATAAGCTGGCGATGAATTTGATTGGTGCCTTCCCAGATCTGCGTGATTTTCGCATCGCGCATCAGACGCTCGACGCGATAGTCCTTGCAGTAGCCGTAACCGCCGTAGAGCTGCACCGCGTCGGTCGCAATGCGCATCGCGAGGTCGGACGCGCGCATTTTAAGCATCGACGCTTCGACACCGAAATCCAACGCCCCGCCGTCGACCAGGCGCGCGACGTGCCATAGCCACGCTTCGCACATCGCGAGATCGGTCGCCATGTCGGCGAGCATGAACTGTATCCCCTGGAATTCGACGATCTTGCGGCCCGACTGCTTGCGCTCGTTGATATAACCCACCGCATCTTCGAATGCGGCGCGCGCGATGCCGAGCGCATGCGCGGCGACGCTGGGGCGCGACCGGTTGAGCGAGGCGAGCAGTATTTTCAGGCCGTCGCCCGGCTTGCCGAGCAGATTGGCGCGCGGCACACGGCAGTTGTCGAACGCAAGCGCCGCGGTGCTCGACGCACGCAGCCCCATCTTGTCCTCTTCGCGCACCACCTTGAGCCCCGGCGTGCCCTTCTCCAGCACCAGCACCGAGATCGCACCCTTGCTGTCGGAGATCTCGCTCCACTTGCCGAACAGCATGTAGAGATCGGCATGCGCGCCGTTGGTGATGAAAGTCTTGCCGCCGTTGACGACAATGTGGTCGCCGTCAGGCCGGAATTCGGTCTGCATGCCGGTCGCATCCGACCCCGCCGAGGGCTCGGTGATGGTCAGCGAAGCGAGGCCGCCGTTCAGCATCACCGGCAACAGCCGTTTTTTCTGCTCCTCGGCGCCGAAATCGATCAGCGGTTTGACCGCATGAAAGTTGGTCGCCCAGATCACGCCGGTCGAAGCGCACGCCTTGGAAATCTCGCGCACGCATTCGAGGTACGCGGCGTACGACATTTCCGCGCCGCCATGGGCCGCGGGGATGAACATCGCGTTCAGCCCGAGCGCGTTGATCGCTCTCACGTTGTCGTCCGGAAACTCGCCGCTGCGGTCGTAATGCTCGGCCCGCGGCGCGATTTTGTCGCGCGCAAGCGCACGCACGCTCTCGACCAGCATGCGTTCGTCGTCGCTTAATTTGAGCGTTCCATCTACGCGGTCAAATACATTCATTTCTCAAAAACCTCGCCGCAATGGACGCCAAGGACGCGAAGGAAAAACAAATCCGCAATATATCGAATCCCGATCTTCCTCTGCGTCCTTGGCGTCCTTGGCGTCCTTGGCGGCAAAGCTGTCAATGGTTTACCCCTTGGGCGCCGTCGATATAGATAGTCTCGCCGGACAGAAACGGTATGTCTTCGCTGAAAATCGCCGCGACAAGCTTTGCCACGTCGGCTGTGGTGCCGGACACGCCAGACGGAACGCGCTTTTTCAGATAATCGGCGAGCGGCCCTTTGGTCATCGCATCGCGGTTGAGATCGGTCACGATGTAACCCGGCGCGACGTCGAGCACGCGGATGCCCTTTGCCGCCCATTCGACCGCGAGGCAGCGCGTAATCGCGCCAACCGCGGCCTTCGACGCGCAGTAGGCGACGTTGCGCTTGACGCCGAGCTTGTCGAAAAACGAGCCGATGTTGACGATGGCGCCGCCGTTTTTGACCAGATGCGGGTACGCCTCGCGGCACGCGGCGAATACCGCGGTCGCGTTGGTCGCCATCACTTTCTCGTAAGTCGCCGTCGGCAGCTCATGGCTGGCCCCGTCGAGATGGATGCCGGCATTGTTGACCAGCCCGTGGAGCGCACCGGCCTTCTCCGTTACATCCATGAACGCAGCCTTGAGGCTCGCCTCGTCAGTGACATCGCACGCGACATTGACGAAACGCGCCGCGTATTCCTTCGCGTCGCCGGTCTCGGGCCCCCTGCCCTTGCGCGTCAGGCAGCCGACGGTAAAACCACGCCTGGCAAGCTCGAGCGCGATCGCAGAGCCGATGCCGCGGCTCGCGCCGGTGACTGCGATTACCTTGGATGTCATTATCAGTTGTCTTTAAAGTGCGGCTTGCGCTTGGCAATGAACGCATCCATGCCCTCCACCGCATCTGCGGTCTGGAACGCGAGCGTCGACAAGTCGGCTTCGATCCTGAGCCCTTCGTTGACCGGGTTGTCGAGCGCGCGCCTGACCGCTTCGCGCGCGAAGCCGAGCACCGGCAGGCTGTAACCGGAAAACTCGCGCGCAAATGCGATGCCCTGCGCCACCGCGTCGCCGTCGGCAAGCCGATTCACGAGGCCGATGCGCTGCGCTTCTTCGGCGTCAACCGTGCGTCCCGTCATGATCATCTCGAGCGCGCGAGCCTCGCCGATCACGCGCGGCAGGCGCTGTGTGCCGCCGTAACCGGGGATCAGCCCGAGCTTGATTTCAGGCAGCCCCATCTTCGCGTTTTTCGTCGCTATGCGGAACGTGCACGCGAGCGCGAGTTCGAGCCCGCCGCCAAAAGCATATCCATTGATAATAGCAACGGACGGCAGCGGCAGCCGGTCGAGCCCGGCGAACGTCGCCTGCCCGAATTCCGCGCCCTCTTTCTGCGCCGTCAGCGAACGCCCGGTCAGCTCCTTGATATCAGCGCCGGCGCAGAACGCCTTGGTTCCGGCGCCGGTAATCAGCAGCGCGCGCGCGTCGCTCGCCGCGACTTCATCGAACGCGTGCCCAAGATCGCGGATCAACGCGAACGACAGCGCGTTGAGCGCATCGGGGCGGTTCAGCGTGATCAGCGCGAATTCTTCAACGCGCGAAAGTTCTATGCTCATGGTGTTATTGCATTATGACGTACTAACCCTCGACGCAAAGGCGCAAAGGTGAAGCAATAAAGAAAAAATTCACAGTATGCTGTTGCTTGATAGCGATAACCGATTGCACGAGGCCCTTTCGGATTTTATGACTCTTTTGCTTTTTGTCTTTCTTTGCGCTTTTGCGCCTTTGCGTCAAGGTTCTCAAGCTTTTCGTTTTTCGGGAGATACCCACCGCACCGGCGCAGGCTTGATCCTGCCCGCTTTCGCCATTTCCACGAGCTCACGCTTCAGGATCTTGCCGCTCGCGGTCTGCGGGAATGCGTCCATGCAGATGAAGTATTCGGGCATGTCGAATTTCGACAGCCCGTGGTCGTTCAGATGCTCGAGCATCTGGCCGGCGTCGACCGCGGTGCCGTCGCGCGCGATAATCGCGAGGCACACGCGCTCGCCGAGCCGCTCGTCCGCGACCGGGAACGCCGCCGCCTTGAGCACCGCCGGGTGCTTGACCGCCAGGTTCTCGATATGCGCCGGGTAGATGTTGTGGCCGCCACGGATGATCAGGTCCTTTTTGCGGCCGACGATCTGCAGGTTGCCCCTGGCGTCGAAGCGCCCGAGGTCGCCGCTCATGAACCAGCCGCCGGCGTTGAATGAATTCTCGGTCGCGGTCTGGTTGTCGAAATAGCCGAGCATCAGCAGCGCGCCGCGCGTGCCGATCTCGCCGATCTCTCCCGGCCTCGCCTCGCGGTCGGGGTTTTCCTGGTCCCACAGGCGCGTTTCGTAGCCGTGGCAGGCGCGCCCGCAGGTCGCGGTGATCGCCTCGGCGTCGTCATCCGGAAACGTGTACTGGTGCGAGCCGTTCTCGGTCATGCCGTAGATGTTCTGCGGCTTGATGCCCATGTCGAGAAACGCTTTCGCCGTCTGCGGCGGGATGACGGACCCCGCCATGTAGAAAATACTGACGCGGCCAAGCTTGCTCATGCCGCGGCGCTTCATGTCGGCGAGGATGTCCATCGCGTGCGTCGGCACGCCCATGACGTAAGTCGCGCCGGTCTCGGCGATCCAGTCGAGCGGCTGCTTGCCCGGCGGCAGATCGTTGACCACGACCTCGCAGCCGGCGACGAGGCTCTGCTCGATCGCGACCGTTGCGATGTGATGCGACAGCGGGCTGTGGCTGAACAGTATCGTCTTATCGTCGTGATGCCAGTCCCTGACCATCGCGCGACCGTTGGCGAGCAGCGTGTTGTCCGAATGCAGCACGCCTTTCGGCAGGCCGGTGGTGCCGGAGGTGAACGCGAGATAAACGATCTTGTCGGGATTGAGGTCAGGCCCGGGCAGCGCGCCCGCGGGAATTCCAAGCGCTGGAAATGCCGTGCAATCGCCGCCCGCGCCCGCCTCCGCGCCCAGCGGCGGTAGACGATAGACGCGCTTCATCGCCGGCAACGCCTTCGCCGCGGCGAACACATCGGCTTTGTCGGCATCAGCGCCGTGGCCGGGTTGCGCGAACAGCACCGCGGTCTGGATGCGCTCGAGCAGCTGCACGATTTCGCCGACGGTGTAATTCTGGTGCAGCGACGGATTGCACACGTAACCGTTGCGCGAGCATGCGAGCAACACTGCCGCCGCCTCGACGCGGTTCGGCAGCCACATCGACATGCGCTGGCCGCGCTTCAAGCCCGCCGTGTGCAACTCGGCCGCCAGCGCATCGACCCACATCAGCAGCTGCGACCAGGTAATGCGACGCTTGCTGTCGCGCAGCGCATAAGCATTTGGCCGCGTGCGCGCGTGCCCGGCGAGCAACGTATACATCGTATCCGGGCGCCACACTCCGCTCGCGTAGTACTCGCGCGCGGTCTGCGGGTCGTGCAGAGTCAGTATCGTGCTCATGATCAGCTTCCGATCGCGCTGCTGGACGCTCGCAATCGGCGCTGACGAGAGGCGGGAGGCGAGAAGCGAGAGGCGGGAAAACTCCCGGCCGCCGCCGTCAACAGAAACGCGATTATTCTCACGCCTTTCCCCTCTCCCCTCTCTCCTCTCGGCACTTAGTGCCCGAATTTGTCCGGATCGGGTTTGCGCTTCTCGCGCATCGCCGCGCCGAGCTCCTGCGACTCCTCGGTGTCGAGGTAAAGCCGCAGCAGCAGGTCGTGCGAGATGCGACCCAGGCCGCCGACGCCGCCATGGCGCGCGGTGAACGCGGCTTTCAACGCTGCGAGCGCGAACGCGCCGCGCTCGGCGATCTCGAGCGCCATCTTGCGCGTCTCTTCCCGCAACTTGTCGTCGGGCGCCACCTTGTTGATGAGTCCGATCGCGAGCGCCTCGCGGGCGGAGATCTTGGGATTGGCGAACCACATCTCCTTGGCCTTCTTCTTGCCGACCAGGTCCTCGAGATACCAGGTGCCGTAACCGGCGTCGAAGCTGCCCATCATCGGGCCCACTTGACGGAACACCGCGCTCTCCTTCGCGATCGTCAGATCGCACATCACCTGCAGCACCTGGCCGCCGCCGACCGCGAAGCCGTTGACCGACGCGATCACCGGTTTCTGCAGGCGGTCGATGCTTTCGTAAATTTCAAGCGTCGGCAGCATGCCGGCGTACAACGTGCTGTCCTCCAGGCCTTCCTTGCGCCCGCCGATGCAGAAGAATTTGTCGCCGGCGCCCGTGATCACCAGCACGCGCGTGCGCGTCTCGCGCCGGATGTCGTTGATGCAGTCGCGGATCTCGTGGCACATCCGCGCCGTGAACATGTTGCCGTCGTCCGGACGGTTGAGCGTCAGCCAGCCGATCGGCCCGTCTTCTTCGTACAGTATGGTCTCGAAGGCCATGGGGCTTTCCTTTCAGATCAGTTTCTGGACGCGCAGCCGCGCCACCGCTTGCGCATCATAGCCGAGCCAGTCGCGCAGCACTGTATCCGTGTGCTCGCCGAGCCTGGGCGGCGGCGAGCGGTAGCTCGCATTGCTGCCGTCGATGCCGATACCCAGGCCCACCTGCGGCACGCGCCGGCCGGCGGTATCGGCGCTATAAAACAATCCGCGCGCAAGCAAGTCGGCATCACGCGCCAGATCGTCGACGCTGTTGACCGGACCGGCCGGCACCCTGGCCTGCACGAACAGCCTCAACCACTCATCGCGCGGCCGGGTTTCAAGTATTTTCTGGATGTCGGCGACGATGTTGGCGCGCGCGGCTCGGCGGTCCGCATTGCTCGCAAAGCGTTTATCCATGCCCTTCTCCGGCTGACCGACCGCCTGCCAGAAGCGCTGCCAGATCGCGTCGTTGCCGAGCCCGAGCGTCAATGGCTTGTCCCGGGTGTCGAATGCCTGATACACCGCGATCACGCTGTCGCGCGCGCCGGTGCGGCGCGGCACCTCGCCCGAACCCAGGTACGGCACGATGCGCGGCGACATGAAGCGCGTCATGCTGTCGACCATCGCGATGTCGATCCGATGGCCGCGGCCGCTTTTTGCGCGGTCGAACAGCGCCGCAACGGTCGCAAACGCGGCGTCCATCCCGGAGATCAGGTCCGCCGCGGGCGTGCCGACTTTCTGCGGCGGGCTATCGGCCTCGCCGGTCAGGTCCATCACGCTGCTGTAGCCCTCCGCAATCAGGTCGTAACACGGGAAATCCTTGCGCGCGCCGGTGAGCCCGAATCCCGTCAGCGATACGAACACGAGGTCGGGCTTGATTGGTTTTAACGCCGCATAATCGATGCCGAGTTTTTTCTGCACGCGCTCGACGAGATTGACGATCACCACGTCCGCCTTGCGCACCATGTCGTGGAGCACCGCGCGCCCCGCCTCCCCGCTGTAATCGAGCGCAACGCTTTCCTTGTTGCGGTTGACGGAGAGGAACCACAGCGATTCGCCGTCGAGCCACGGCGGGCCCCACGCGCGGCAGTCGTCGCCATGTCCCGGGCGCTCGAGCTTGATCACGCGCGCGCCCATGTCGCCGAGCAGCATAGTGGCATAGGGCCCGGCGATCGAAGTCGTCAGGTCCAGCACCGTCACGTCGTCGAGCAGTGCGGGCGCTGGTGCGGCCGGCGGCGCCGGCAGGTTTTCGTACGGAAGCATCAAATATCGCGGGGTATGGTTCGGTTGCATCGGCGGCAGCTGCCGGTCTGCGCCGAATCTTTCGGCGGCATCGCGGACTCTTGAGTGCGCTGCATGCGTGATCGAATTATAACCCGCGATAATTGGAGCGTCGCCCGCGAAGATGGTAAACTTCGCCTCCCCGGGTGGTTAGCTCAGCGGTAGAGCACTGCTCTCACACAGCAGGGGTCGCTGGTTCGAACCCAGTACCACCCACCAATTTTCTCATGCAGTTACACCACTACCCCACCTGATGTTTTACGAGTGGGTAGCCGCCACGATCCGACGTCAAGCCAGATTTCCTCTCTGTTTTGGTGCGGCGTGCGCTTTCTCTGCCGCTGATCACGCTCGCGGCCTGACACCCCGTATCGCAAGCGCCAACAGGAGTCAAGGACCTGACGTCGCAGAACGTTGGCAAGCATAAGTGACGCCGCCGGCACTACCGCAAGAGTTGCCCGATGCCATCTCGAGGCGTTACCAGAAAGGCATATAGTAGACAAGGAAAGCACAACTCAAGAAGGAGGCATTCGATATGCAACTGATCACCGTCAGAGTCGATAAGCCGGAACCGACGAATTTCATTCTTGGCCAGACGCATTTCATTAAGTCCGTCGAAGATATTCACGAGGCCCTGGTTTCCTCTGTGCCGGGAATCAAGTTTGGCCTGGCGTTTTGTGAAGCCTCCGGCAAATGTTTGGTGCGCTGGTCGGGCACTGATCCCGCAATGGTCGAACTCGCCCGGAAAAACGCCAAGGGTATCGCTGCCGGGCATTGCTTCATCATTTTCCTTGGCGAAGGCTACTACCCGCTAAACGTGCTGAACACAGTCAAAATGGTTCCGGAGGTATGCCGCATTTTCTGCGCAACTGCCAACCCGACGGAAGTGGTTCTCGCCGAGACCGAACAGGGTCGCGGTATTATGGGCGTGGTGGACGGCTTCCATACCAAAGGGGTGGAGGACGATGGGGAAATCAGTTGGCGGAAGAACTTCTTGCGGCAGATCGGTTACAAGCTCTGATCGAAGGCAAGGCGAGATCGACGAAACCCCGCCAAAACCGGCGGCGCGCGCCTGCCGCAATAAAGCACGGTCGCGTCAAACCGTCATTCGTCCTTGCGATGCCGGAGATGGCGATCGCGGCCGGCGTTACGCACCCCGCACCGCGATCGAAACCCCGCCGCTGCAGCTCGCGGTTTTGAAGCGTAGCGGCAGGAATTGCTCGATCAGCCAGATCGTGGTCTGCGCGTGACTGCTCAGGATGCGCGTGGTAAACCGCGACTTCCCGCCGGCGAGCGCCAGGTACACGAGGAGCTGATCGCTCGCGTGCACGTCGAGCGACACGCCGGCGCCGATATCGGCCGCCAGCTCATCCCCCACGTCCATGCCGAGTTGCTCGGCGCGCACGCCGCGCTGCGCCACGCGCCCCGCACCCAGAACGGTGCGCTCGGTTTCAGCCCACAGTACGATCGCCCCGCCCGGCCCATAAGCCGCCTCGTTACCCAGCACCCGTATCCCGACGGCCGACTCGGAAAAGCCAAACTTTCGCAGGGGGGCGATTGCGGCGCCGCGCATGCGCTCGGCGATATGCGCCGGCAGATTGGCGACATGCGCGTTGCCGTGGAGCGTTTTCAGTTTCCCCGCGTGCTCGAGCTGCAGCGCATACAGCGAACCCGGCTCGACCGCAACCGCCACTTCGCCGCCGCCGCGCGGGTAATATCCGCGCCGCTGCAACTCGCAGCGCACCCGTGCCCCCATCCGGCCCAGCAGCGTCAACAGCACGTGCTGAAAATAATCGAGCGGCGGCGCAGCCCGCACGTCGGTGCCGCCGCTGATGCTGGCGCGCACGCGCTCGCTGCAGTGGATCATCGCCGGCAACAGCGCCTGCAGCACCAGCGTAATGCTGCCCGCGGTGCCGACGTCAAAGCGAAAATCGCCGCCGCGCAGCCGGCGCGGGCGAAATACCAGACGCTGCGATTTCAGCGCGAGCCCCTCGACCTCGGCATCGCACAGGGTGGCGACCGCGCTCACCGCGGTCAGGTGCTGCGCGGCAAGCCCCGGATTCGCGCGCCTGGCGCGGACATTGGTGATGGTGACCGCAGCGCCGGTGATCGCGGCGAGCGCCACTGCCGTGCGCAGCAGCTGCCCACCGCCGTCGCCATAACAGCCGTCGATCACGAGCATGTCGACCTCGGGACGCCCCAGGCACGGTGGCAAGAATGCCAGCACCCGCTCTGAGCCGCATTGTAACCGGCGCCGCGCCGCTTCAAGGCGCAAAACCGGCGCCGCTCCGGCAGTAAAATAGGCTGATTGCAGTCAATCGCCCCGCGCATGACGCCGCTCTTTCACCCCATGCTGGTCAATGGACCGTTCGGCGACCCGGGCGTGTATGTCGACTTTCTGTTCGAGAAACGCGCGCTGATGTTCGATCTCGGCGATCTGCGGGCACTGGCGTCGCGCAAGATCCTGCGCCTGAGCGACGTCTTTGTCTCGCACGCGCACATGGACCACTTCTTCGGCTTCGACTGGCTGTTCCGCATTTGTCTCGGCCGCGAGCGCCTGATGCGGATTTACGGCCCGCCCGGGTTCCTCGCCCAGGTGGCGGGCAAACTCGGCGCGTATACTTGGAACCTGGTCGCGCGCTACGACACCGATTTCACGCTCGAAGCGACCGAGATTCACCCCGGCGGCAGGGCGCGGCGCGCCCGCTTCCGCTGCCACGCCGCATTCGGCCGCGAACACGAGCACGAGCTGGCGATCGACGACGGCATCCTGCTCGACGAACCCGCGTTCCGGGTGCGCTGCCGGCTGCTCGATCACGGCACGCCGTGCCTCGGCTTCGTGCTCGAGGAAAAACAGCACGTCAATGTCTGGAAAGACCGCCTCGATGCGCTCGGTTTTCCGACTGGCGCGTGGCTGCGGGAACTCAAGCAGGCGGTGCTCGCCGGTCAGCCGGACGCAACACCGTTCCGGGTATGGTGGAAAGCGCAAGGCGTCCTCCATGAGAAATTGTTGCCGCTCGGCGAACTCAAGCAACGCATCCTCGAAATCGTGCCCGGCCAGAAAATCGCATACATCACGGATGTCGCCGACCACGCGGACAATGCGGCACACATCGCCACGCTCGCCGCAGGCGCCGACCTGCTGTTCATCGAAGCGCCGTTTCTCGCTGCCGACGCCGAGCGTGCCGCGCAGAAGTACCACCTGACCGCGCACCAGGCCGGGACCCTGGCGCGCGCCGCCGGCGTGAAAACGGTGATCCCGTTCCATTTCTCGCCGCGCTATAACGAGCGCGAGACGGAATTGCGCGATGAAATTGCGGCCGCCTTTGCCGGACGCTGATGAGCGATGGCCACGCGTCCCGTGAGCGGCTGGCGCGTGATGACCGCTCGGCCCACGCGACGATCGGCCGCGGCCGGGGGCAGGCTTGCGTGCTACGTCAGTGATCTTCCAGTCTGGGAACGCTCTCCTCGGCGGGCTCCCCGGTATCGGGATCGACCCAGTCCGCGATCCCGATCTCCGCCTCGGCTTCCGCAACGGTCTCGCCCGGCTCGATTTCCGCATCGTCCCGGTACTGCATGTCCTGGATCGCCTCGATCAGAGTGGGAAACGGACCGAACTCCTCGCCGCTGTTCCCGGGCTGCCAGTAAAACCCGTCGGGGCGCTCGATGATGCGCGTCTTGTCGTAATCGGGAAGCGTTTCGGGAATGATCTGCGCCATGCTGACCCCGCTGACTCAAATACGATGTCCTAGCCTGCGATGTGGTGTTTGCCAACCAGATGAAGCGTGCTTGCCTGCGGGCCGCGCTCGCCCATTTCCTCCGTGAAGCGCACCTCGCCACCGATCGGCAATTTGTCGAAATCCGCGTCCACCACGCTGTTGCGGTGGAAATAGACCAGCCTGCCATCGGGCGTTTCGATCCTGCCGTAGTCTTCATCCGGATGGAGCTCCGCGATCCGCCCGTGCGGAGGCACCTCGTGCGCCTTCACCTGACGGCTCTGGCGCCGCCCATAATCCTCAAGCTGGCGGCGGGTGGCGTCGAACGCATCGCGAATGGCGACATACACGTCCGTGTATGAATGATGTTCGTCCGGCTCCCGGTTTGCCACCACCTCGCCGTCCCGCACCGTCACGTCAACGCGGACATGAAAATGATTGCCGTGTTCGTGATGCTTATGCTGCGCTTCGACCACCACGCGGCAGCTCGTGATGTGGTCGCAGAATTTTTCCAGTTTCTCCGCCCGCTCGCGTATCTTGGCCGCGATGGCCTCCGAATGCGTCAGATTGCGAAATGTGATCTGTATCGGGAGTTGCATTGCCTGATCTCCTGGAATAACAACGCGTCAACGTTACCCGGCTTCCCCCGAGCAGTCGAATGACCGGCATTGGTCGAGAAAACCGGTGCCGCCGGCCTGGCGACATCACCAATGATATGCCAGCGGCAGGCGCTGCATTTGACGCAAGTCAACGCCTGTCCTCACGGCCGCGATGGTCGTGCGGAGACGGACCCGCGGGCTGGGCGCCGCCCGGCAGCCATTTTTCCAGGAATGCAGGCAAGCGTTTCACCGTCACGTTGCATGCAACCCCTATTCATCAGGCCGCAACCACGAGCGCGCGGTATAACTCGCAATAGCGCTGAGCACCGGCCCGCCAGCTGAAATCGGCGCGCATGCCGTTGCGCTGCAACTGGCGCCACCGCGCGCGGTCACGCCATGCGATAACCGCCCGCCTGAGCGCTGCGAGCAGCCCCTGCGGCGTCGGCCCGGTGAACACGAATCCGTTCGCGGTACCGGCGGCCAGCGTCGTCTCGTCGCAGTCGACCACCGTGTCGGCGAGGCCACCGGTTGCCCGCACCACCGGCGGTGTACCGTATCGCAGGCTGTACATCTGGTTCAGTCCGCACGGCTCGAAGCGCGACGGCATGACGAAAATGTCCGCGCCCGCTTCGATCAGGTGCGCGAGCGCCTCGTCGAAGCCGATGACTGCCGCGCAGCGCTGGGGATGTGCACGGGCCAGCACGGAAAATTGCCGCTCGAGCGCCTTGTCTCCCGAACCCAGCACCGCGAGTTGCGCCGGCAATTCGCGGACCTCGCGCGCGACGGCGAGCAGGAGATCGAGCCCCTTCTGGTGGGTGAGCCTGCTGACCACGCCCAGCAGCGGCATGTCGTCGGTGACCGGAAGCCGAAGCCGCCGTTGCAGCGCCGACTTGTTGGCGGCCTTCGCCTCGAGCGTCCCGCCGTCGTAGCGCTGCGCGAGGTGCGCGTCGGTCGCCGGATTCCATTGCCCGGGGTCGAACCCGTTGAGTATGCCGGTCAGCACTCCCGCGCGCTGATGCAGCAGCCCACCGAGGCCAAAACCGAGCTGCTCGCCCTGGATCTCGCGGGCATGAGTCGGGCTTACCGTGGTAAGCGCGTCGGCGTACTGGATCCCCGCCTTCAGAAACGACAGCTTGCCGTGAAATTCGACGCCGTCCATCGCAAAAGCGCGCGGCGGCAGCGCGAGTTGGTCAAGCGTGTCGCCCGGGAAAATGCCCTGGTAGGCGATGTTGTGGATGGTGAACACGCTGCGCACGTGCGCGACGGCGGCGAAATGCAGATACGCAGGCCCCAGTCCGGTGTGCCAGTCATTGCAGTGCAGTATGTGCGGCACCCACTCGATTCCCGGCAGGCCCAGCGCGACCAGCGCGGCGATTTTCGACAACAGGCCGAAGCGCAGGTGATTGTCCGGCCAGTCGTGCCCCGCGGCATCACAATAGGGATCGCCGCCGCGCGCGTACAGCGCCGGGCAATCCACCGCGAACACCGGCACGCCGGCCGGGGTGGCGCCGGCAAGCAGCAGTGCCGGTGGATACGCGCCGCCCGGCTGCGTCACCTCGGCGACGACACGTGCGCCGCGCAGTGCTTCGCGCACGCTGCGATAAGCCGGCACCAGCACGCGGACGTCAACGCCAGCGGCGCGCAACGCCGCCGGCAGCGTCGCGGCGACTTCCCCGAGACCACCGGTCTTCATCCATGGCGCAAGCTCCGCCGCCGCGAACAGCACGCGCGCTGAACGGCTGTCAACTGCGGATGGTGCGTGACGTGCAGGTCGCGGCATCGAGCGCCGTCACAGCCACGTCATCATGCCCATCTCGAAACGATGAGTAAGCAGTTCGTGGTGGGGATAAACGCGGATGCGGTACTCGATCTGACCGCACAGCTCGGGCTTGAATTCGAGCGCATAGAGATGCTCCGTGCCGCCTGCAATCAGCCCTTTGTCCCGCAAGTGGTATGACTGCGGCCCGCGCGGCCGCCCGCCGTCGCCCGGCCTGCCGAACAGCAGCTCGACCACCACGTCGCCTGGATTGAGCCCGTTCAGGTTGACCGCCACCTCGAGCCGGAGGTTTTCGCCAAAAGGGATGCGGCGGCGCGGATCGTCGAGACGGCGAACCGTGACCTTTTGCCAGGAGGCGCGCACCTTTGTCTTCCAGCTCGCGACGTCGCGCCCGCCGGCGAAACTCAAATGCGAGTAGCGGCGCCACTGCTGCGTCGCCGGCTGATAAAACTTCGTGAGGTAATCGCCCACCATGCGCGTCGAATTAAAACGCGGCAGTATCGAGGCAATCGAATGCTTGGCCATCGTGATCCAGCCTGGCGAATAGCCGCCGGGCCCGATGTTGTAATACAGCGGCACTACGCTGTCCTGCAGGATCTCATAAAGCGTGCGCACTTCCTCCTGGTTGCGGCGCGCCTCATCGAGCAGCTCGGATGTCGGTTTGATTGCCCACCCGTTCCTGCCGTCGTAGCCCTCACCCCACCAGCCGTCGAGCACGGAGAGGTTGAGCACCCCGTTCATGCCGGCCTTCATGCCGGAAGTGCCGCACGCCTCGAGCGGATAGACCGGGTTGTTGAGCCACACATCCACGCCGGACACCAGCCGCCGCGCGAGCTGCAGGTCGTAGCCCTCGACCAGCAGCACGTGACCCTCGAACTCCGGCATGCGCGCGATTTCCGCCACGCGGTGCAGGTATTCCTGGCCCGGCTGATCGGCCGGGTGCGCCTTGCCGGCGAACAGAAACAGCACCGGCCGCTTCCCATCGGATACGATCTCGCGCAGCCAGTTGAGGTTCTCGAACAGCAGCGTAGCGCGCTTGTAGGTGGCGAAACGGCGCGCAAATCCGATGGTAAGCACGTTGGGATTGGCGGGGTCGGCGAGCTTGAGCGTGCGGTCGAGGTGCGCTTCGGAGCCTTGATTGCGCGCGTGCTGCTGCCTGATGCGGAAGCGGATCAGGAACAGCATCTGCGCCTTGAGCGACTGGTGCACGCTCCAGAACAGATAGTCGGGAATGGCGTAAATGGCGCGCTGGCAATCTTCCTCAGCCAGGCGCTGGCTCCAGCCGTGCCCCAGGCGGCGGTCGAACAGCTCGTGCCACTCATCCGCCAGGAAGGTCGGCACGTGCACACCGTTGGTGACGTAGGACAGCGGATTATCTTCGGGATCGATCTGCGGCCACAGGCCGGCGCAAATGCGTGACGATACCTCGCCATGAATGCGGCTCACGCCGTTCTGAAAACGCGAACCGCGCACCGCGAGCGCGGTCATGTTGAATTCGCCGCTGTTGGAAGCGCGCCCGAGCGCGATCAGCTCGTCGCAACTGATCTTGAGGTCGCGGCACCAGCCGTCAAAATAGTGCCGGATCATCTCCTCGCTGAAATGGTCGTGTCCCGCCGGCACGGCGGTGTGCGTGGTGAACACGGTGTTGGCGGCCACCGCCTCCAGCGCGGCTGCGAAATCGAGCCCCTGCAGCGCGAGCTGTCGCATCCGCTCGAGCGTGAGGAACGCAGCGTGCCCCTCGTTGATGTGCCACACGGTGGGCTGCATGCGCATTTCGTTGAGCGCGCGCACCCCGCCCACTCCGAGCACGATTTCCTGCTCGATGCGCGTGCCGCGGTCGCCGCCGTAGAGCCGGTGCGCGATGTTGCGGTCGGCGGCGCTGTTTTTCTCGATATCGGTATCGAGCAGAAACAGCCGCACCTTGCCGACCTTCGCCTGCCACACCATGGCGATTACGCTGCGCCCCGGCAGGTCAACCGTGACGTGCAACTCGGTGCCGTCGTCACGCGTGACCGGCGTGATCGGCAGATCGTCGAAGTCGGAATCAGCGTAAACCGCGTGCTGGCGCCCCTCGCTGTCGATCGTCTGCGCGAAATACCCCTGGCGGTAGAGCAATCCCACCGCGACGAACGGCAACGCGCGGTCGCTCGCCGCCTTGCAATGATCGCCGGCGAGTATGCCGAGCCCGCCGCCGTAGATCGGCAAGCTTTCGTGGAAGCCGAACTCGGCGCAGAAATAGGCGATCAGATCGTCCTGGGCCAGATGCTCGCTGCGCTGGGCCTCGCCGTGGTAGGTATCGTAGGCCGACAGCACGCTGTGGTAGCTGTTCAAAAACACCTGGTCATCGGCGGCCGCCGTGAGGCGCGCCTGGTCCACGCGCTTCAGGAACGCTTTCGGGCTATGGCCAACGGCGAGCCACAGCGTGCGGTGCAGGCGCGAAAACAGGGTCCGCGTGGGCCCGTCCCAGCTGTACCAGAGATTGTTGGCCAGCTCCCCAAGCCGGATCAGCCGCTGCGGCAGCTGCGGATTGACTTCAAGTTGATATGCGGTACCGGGCATCCTGCCTCCGTGCGTGTTCTCGACCGTCTCGAATATCGATATTCTGCGTCATTTTCGCTGCCTTGACACCCTCATCACCCGTTGCTGTCCGCGCGTGCCGCATCAGGTGCCGGGCCTCGCCGCGACTTCGAGTGCAAGCATGAGCACGCTCAACGCCGGCGTAAGCGGCCAGCTGAGGGTTACCGTCGCCGCCTGCATGATCTTCTCAAACCCGGCCTCGGATTGCGACACGGTGAAGTGCGGCCGTGCGCGCAGTGCAGCCGGGGCGCTCGCGTTCAATACCAGCGCTCCGCCCAGCTCGCGGTCGTCGAGCGTGATCGTGGTGAGTGCGTCCTGCGCCAGCTGCTGGCCGAAGCCGCACGGGATCGCACCGCCGGCGAGGATGTAACGGCCCGCGAAGCCGTCGCACGCCGGCAGGCTCACGTTGAGCTCGGTAACAAACGTCCCGCCGGAAAATCCCTCGAACGCGTAGGTGACGTTGAGCCGCGTACCCGCCAGCTCGTAGCGCTTGCGCACCACGCCCCCGCTGACGCTGGCGCGAAATGCGATCGCCGGTTGCGCCGCATCGACGGCATCGAGCGCGTAACCGCTGACGGTGTGGGTCGTACCGTCGGGCGCGATGAAGCCATCGCGGAACGACACCCGCGGCAGCGCGTCGGGCACGATATCTTCGGCCGCGATCTGATGGCGGAAGTCCACGCGATCGTGGACGGACGCGATGCCGCTGCCCGCAGCGACACGTTGCTCGCCGCGCTCGATCTTGCGGTAATAGTGCTCGCGGCTGCGGCGCAGCGTGTCGCCGAAGTTGTGCGCCAGCGCGTAGCTGTCGAGCTCGCACAACGCCGCCAGCCCGTCGTCACGTATGACCGCCTGCAGCGCCGCGTTGCACAGAAAGATTTCCTGCGCGCCGTCGCAATCGAGGTCGAGCCGCTCGCAAGCCGGTCGCGGCGCGACCGCGTCGAGCGCGGCTTCCAGCTTGACCAAGTTACGGTATACCTCGCGCCGCAGGTGGGGCAGGTAGAGCCCGCCGAACAGGCCGTGCCAGTAGGCGTCGTTCGCCTGCGCGCGGTAGAGGTGCGTGGTCAGCTCGGGATGCTGCTGCGCCGCCGGCAAGGCGGCAAGCCGCGCGGAGAGCGCCAGCATGCGCTTGTGCATCCAGTTGGCCTCCGGATAGCGGGTCAGGAAGTTCTTCCAGAAGCCGCCGCGAATGAAGGGCTTGGTCAGTTCGTAACGTCCTTCGCGTTTCTCCCGCTCGACCAGCGCGTCGTAGGTGGCCGCCGCCGCGACGGGCAGCGTCCACTCGTTCATCTCGATGTAGGAGGTGGTCGGCAGATAAACGATGCCGCGTGTCGGGCAGCGCGCGTGATAGCTGCGGTAGGTCTCGGTGCGGATCAGCGGCGAGGCGAGCACGCCCTGGATGAATTGCTCGAGCCAGCGCTTTCCGTAGACCCATTCGTAAGTCTCGGGCCAAATGCCGAATTTTTCGATGTCGTCGAAATAGATCGCGGCGGACTGCCCGTCGCGCCCCAGCTTCTCCACGTAGGCCACCGCATCCGCGGCCGGCGAGAACGGCAGGCGGTAGCGCAGCTGCTCGGAGATGGGAAACACGTCGATGATGCGCCCGTCGTCCTCGGTGGTGTAGTGGCTGTCAAGTTCAATGGCGGTCTTGCCGGTGCAGATGAAGTGGTAGTCATCGACGGTGGCGTAGCGCAGGCCGCATTCGGCCAGGGCGGACACCGCGGTGGAAAGCCAAACGCGCTCGGTGAGCCATGCCCCGTGCGGACGCGCCCCGAAATGCCGCTCGAGCTTGGCGGAAAAAATCTCCAGCTGGCCGACCCGGTCGCGGTGGGAAATGGCCGCCAGCACCGGCTCGCAGTCGCCCGCGCCGAACATCTCGGCCTGCCCGCGCGCCGTCATCTCCTTGAGCAGGGCCATGTCTTCCGGATACTTCTCCAGCAGATAGTCGAGCAGCCAGCCGGAGAAGTGCGCCGCGAAGCGGAATCCGGGGTAGCGGTGCAGCGTCTGCAGGAACGGCCGATAGCAGCGCTCGTGCGCTGCGTCGAGCACGGCGGGAAAGTTGCCCACCGGCTGGTGGGCGTGGACCCCGAACAGCAACGAGACGGTCTGTGTCATGTCGCGCGGCGCATCGTGCCGCCGCCTTCCGGCTCGCCGCCGCCGTGACTCACCGGCTCGGCGAGCGCCGGCGGCGCCTCGACCTTGAGCCGGTGGTAAAGATTGGAGAGATTGAGGCGGAACAGGCGGTCGAAACTCGCCACGCTCTGCGCCGGGTTGTGGCCGCCGAGCCACCAGAACCAGTCGGAGCTCTCGCACGCCGCGAGTTGCGCCGCGGCAGCGCGTTCCTCCTCGACGCTCAGGCGCCCGCTGCCGACCACCAGGTCATAGGTCTGCTTCGCCGCGCACAGCAGATCCCACGCGCGGTTCTTGTCGGGATGCCCGATCCAGGTCGAGAACGTGCCATAGACCCAGCTGCCCGCAACCACGCCGGGCAGCGTACCCGCGGCTTGCGGATGGCGCGCGACGTAATCAGCGCAGGTCGTGGTGCGCAGATCGGGATCGGTCTCGAGCAGCGCGTAAAGGTCCTCGAAGAAATAGTGGCCGTTGTACGGATAGTGCTCCCACGCGTTCTCGCCGTCGAGAATCACCGTCACCGCCGCCGTCTCGCCGGCCGGCACCTGGCGGCGGATCGCGTGCAAGCGCGCGATAAAATCCGCCGCCGCGTCCTTGCCGTGCCAGTGACGGTACTCGAAGCCGATCAGGTCGGAAAGCTTCTCGTCGCGGAAAAAAACGGTGATGCCCGCAGCACCCTCGACGTTATATGGCCGATAGAGGTAGCGCTCCCGCGGCGGCAGCTCGAGCGCCGCCCGGCGCAGGCTGGACGCGAGCACGCTTTCGCTCGCCGCGGTCCAGCGGCAGCCCGCGCCGGAGAGCAGCCTGACAAACGCATTGGACACCGCGCCTTCCGCCGGCCATACGCCCGCCGGCGGCGCGCCGAAACGCGCGGCGTGGCTTGCGAGCGCGGATTCGAGCTGCGCGGTGGTGCGCGCACGACCGCCGGGATAGCACGACGCGCCGGGCAGCTCGGCCTTGGGCTCGGCTTCGCGCGCGCTCGCAAAATCGATCAGCAGCGGCGCCAGCGGGTGGGTGTGCGGCGTGGTCGAGAGCTCGATCTGCCCGCTCGCGGCGAGCGCGCGATAGCGCGGAATGATGCCACGCACCGCTTCCGCGAAAAGCGCGATGAGTCGCCTGCGGTCATCCGCGGTGAAGCCCTCGCCTTTCGCCATCAGCTCGGCGAGCAACGGCTGGCGGCGGCGCTCGGTCTCCCCAGCCCACGTCAGGTGATACCAGGTGATCAGGTCGGAGAGATAGGCGCCGGAAAAATACGCCTGCGCCGCCTCGTCCTGGCCCTCGACGATGCGGAACAGGTCGCGCAGCCGCTTGTAGCGCGGAAACGGCTCGATCATGCTGACGTGGTTGCCGCGGAAACAGCTGTCGAGCAGCAGCTTGCGCTCGGCGGCGGTGAGCCGGTCGAAATCCGGCGCGGCGAGCAGCCTGAGCAGCGGATCGCGCCAGTTGCTGCTCGCAAACTGCTCGCCGTAGTCCTCGATCTGGTCGAGCAGCACCGGCACGAAATTCACCACCGCGCGCACCTGCGGATGGCGCTCGAGGTGCGCGGCCATGTCGGTGTAGTCCTTGAGCGCGTGCAGGTAGACCCAAGGCAGCGTGAATTCGCCGCGCGCGTGGTCGCGGTAGTCCGGCTGGTGCATGTGCCACAGGAAAATGAGTTCGAGCGCTCCGCTGCTCACCGCATCACCGCACGTAGTAGATATGCTGGCCGAGCATTTCCGGGGTGATCAACGTGATGCCATTTTCGGTAACGTGGAAGCGGCGACGGTCGTGCGCCGGATCGACGCCGACCACGGTGCCATCCGCGATCTCGCAGCGCCGGTCGACCACGGCACGCCTCAGCACCACGTTCGACCCGATCCTGACGTTCGGCAGCAGCACCGAGTCCTCGACTAGGCTGCGGGCCTCCACCCGCACGTCGGAAAAAAGCAGCGAGCGGCGCACCGCGGCGCCGCTGAGTATGCAGCCGCCGGAGACCATCGAGTCGATCGCCATGCCGCGCCGGCCCTCATCGTCGAACACGAACTTCGCCGGCGGCAACTGTTCCTGGTAAGTCCAGATCGGCCAGTCGCGGTCGTACAAGTTCAGTTCCGGCACCACTTTGGTGAGCTCCCTATTGGCTTCCCAGTACGCATCAACCGTTCCGACATCGCGCCAATACGGCTTGCCTCCCGGCGTCGTACCGACGCAGCTGTCGGCAAACCGATGCGCAAACATGCGGTAGCGCGGCGCGATGTGCGGAATTACGTCCTTGCCGAAATCGTGCGCGGAGCGCGAATCGTCGGCATCGCGGATCAGCTGCTCGTAGAGAAACTGCGCGTTGAACACGTAGATCCCCATGCTCACCAGCGCCGCGTCCGGCTGCCCTGGGATCGCCTGCGGCTGCGCCGGTTTCTCCGCGAAGTTGGTCACGCGCCCCCCGTCGTCGATCCCGATCACGCCGAAAGCGCTGGCGTCGGCAAGCGGCGCCTCCACGCACGCCACCGTCATATCGGCCTGCTGTGTGATGTGAAAGGCGATCATGCGGCCATAGTCCATCTTGTAGACCTGGTCGCCGGAGAGCACCAGCACGTACTTTGGCGAATGCCGCCGCAGCACCGCCAGGTTCTGGAACACGGCGTCGGCAGTGCCACTGTACCACGCTTCGGTGAGCTGCTGCTGCGCCGGCAGCAGTTCGATGAACTCGTCGAAGCGGCCGTCGAGAAAACTCCATCCCTGCTGCAGGTGGCGAATCAGGCTGTGCGCCTTGTACTGGGTGGCCACGCCGATGCGGCGAACGCCGGAATTCACGCAGTTGGAAAGCGTGAAATCGATGATGCGGAACTTGCCGCCGAAGGGCACCGCGGGCTTGCAGCGCCAGTCGGTGAGCTGCTGCAGGCGGCTGCCGCGCCCGCCGGCGAGCACCAGCGCGAAGGTGCCGCGTGTGAGCTGGCTCACGAAGCGTGTCGCCTCCGGCTGCGTGCGCTCCGGGCAGTACTCTTCGTGCCGGCAGCGTTCCTCGAGCGTCATGCGGTCTCCCGTTACGGACTACAATACCAGTACCGGTGCTTGCCGGACGCTGCATAATGATGGATACGCCTGCGCCAGCTCCCGATTTCTCGCGGCTTCTCGCCGCCCGCGAGCACGACCCGTTTCGCCTGCTCGGGCTGCGCCGCGACAGCGCGCAATGGGTGGTGCGCGTGTTTCACCCCCACGCCGAATCCATCGCGCTCGATTGCGATGGAACCATGGCGCCCCTCGCGCGCGTGCATGCCGACGGGGTGTTCGAATGGCGCGGCGCTGCCGCACCTCGCTTGCCGTACGTGCTGCAGGTCACCATCGAGAGGCGCTGCGAGCGACTGCATGATCCGTATGCATTTCCGCCGCAACCTGCAACCGATGATCTGTATCTGTTCAACCAGGGGTCGAACTACCAGGCCTACCGCCTGCTCGGAGCGCACCTGCAGACGCGTCAGGACGTCGCCGGCGTGTGTTTTCGGGTATGGGCGCCGAACGCCGAGCGCGTTTCGGTGGTCGGCGATTTCAACCGCTGGGACGGGCGCCTGCTGCAGATGGCTGCGCTCGGCGCGAGCGGCGTATGGGAATTGTTCGTGCCCGGACTCGCCGCCGGCACGCTCTACAAGTTCGAAATTCGCAACCGCGACAGCGGCGCGGTGCTGGTCAAGACGGATCCCTACGCGCAATGCTTCGAACTGCGCCCGGCGACCGCGGCGCGGGTGAGCGCGCCGTCGCGGCACGCCTGGAACGACGCCGGGTGGCTGGCGCGGCGCGCGCAGTGGGACTGGCTGCACGCGCCGCTCGCCATTTACGAAGTCCACGCCGGCTCGTGGCGCCGCCATCCCGACGGCCGCTGCTACACCTATCGCGAGCTCGCGCAGCACCTGGTGCCGTACGTGCGCGACCTGGGCTACACGCATATCGAACTGATGCCGGTGACCGAACACCCGCTCGATGAATCGTGGGGCTACCAGACGACCGGCTATTTCGCGGCGACCAGCCGCTTCGGCAGCGCCGACGATTTGCGCGAGCTGATCGACGCCTGTCATGAGGCCGCAATCGGCGTGATCCTTGACTGGGTGCCGGGGCATTTCCCGAGCGATGACTTCGCGCTCGCGCATTTCGACGGCACCGCGCTCTACGAGCACGAGGACCTGCGGCTCAAGCTCCACCCCGACTGGGGCACGCACGTCTTCAACTACGCGCGCAACGAGGTGCAAAGCTTCCTGCTGTCGAGCGCGCACTACTGGCTCGCCGAGTTTCACGTCGACGGCCTGCGCGTCGATGCGGTGGCTTCGATGATCTACCTCGATTACTCGCGCCGGAGCGGCGAATGGCTGCCCAACCGCTACGGCGGCCGCGAGAATCTCGAGGCGATCGCGTTCATCCGCGCGCTGAACGCGATGGTGCACCGCGAGTTTCCGGGCGCGCTGACGTGCGCCGAGGAATCGACCGCGTGGCCGATGGTGTCGCGTCCGGCATACGTCGGCGGGCTCGGCTTTTCCATGAAGTGGAACATGGGCTGGATGAACGACACCCTCGTCTACATGCGCCACGATCCGGTGCACCGGCGCTATCACCACGCGTTGCTCACTTTCGGGCAGCTTTACGCCTACACCGAGAACTTCGTGCTGCCGCTGTCGCACGACGAAGTGGTGCACGGCAAGGGCTCGCTGCTCGCCAAGATGCCGGGCGACAACTGGCAGAAGTTTGCCAATCTGCGTCTGCTGCTCACCTACCAAGCGACGATGCCGGGCAAGAAGCTCGGCTTCATGGGCAACGAATTTGGACAATGGGATGAATGGTATTCGCAGCGCGAACTCGACTGGGCGCTGCTCGCTGACCCCGGGCATGACGCGGTGCAGCGACTCGCGTGCGACCTCAACCGGCTCTACCGCAGCATCGGCGCGCTGCACGAGCTCGATTTCGAGCGGGAAGGCTTCTCGTGGATCGACTGCCATGATGCCGATCAGTCCGTGGTGAGCTTTGTACGCCGGGCTCGCAACGGCTCCTGTGCCGTCGTCGTGCTCAACTTCACGCCCGTGCCGAGGCATGCCTACCGCATCGGCGTGCCGGCCACCGGGCGCTACCGCGAGATATTCAACAGCGATTCGCGCTATTACGGCGGCAGCGATGTCGGCAACAGCGGCGATCTCGAGACCGTTTCCGCGCCGTGGATGGGTCAGCCCGCACAGTTTGAGCTGGTCTTGCCACCCCTTGCCGGCCTGATCCTCATCCACGCAGACGCGTAGCGCGCGCTACTGGACCGGAGCTATCATGCGGGCGTCGACTTCGGCTTCGGCCCGCAGCCAGTCGTCGAGCTCGTTGCCTGGCACAAATCCCCGCCGTTCCGCGATGAGGTACGCTACCGTTGCGATGAGTTGCTGACGCTCCTCTGGCGCAATTGCTGCGGGTTTCGTTGGGGGCGCGTCACTACGCTTGCGTGCGGCTATTTTGGCGCTTTGCCCCGATTGCATTGCCGGTGGCTTTTGCACTCCTGCCTTGCCCCGGCCTATAACGTGAGTATTAGCGCGATTGGCCATTTTCGGGCTCCTGGAAGAAATTAACATCCAAGTTTCTTGCCTGTTATTGTTGATTACCATCTTGCGCTACTGTGACGATGGATTCTTGACTTGCGTCAAACGAAGCAAACAAGGCGGCACCAAGACCGCCCATCGCCAGGACGAAATCCTCGGCACCGCTGCTGGAAGCGCTGCGTAACAGCGCCGGCTGACTGCCAAAGTAGGGTCAGGGTCCGCGATTGGGCGTAGTTCGAGGCCGGCCGCACGGCTTTTTTTTGACTTATGTCAAGTTGCACCCGGGGAATTCGGCCCATAGTTTAAGCGGATTATGGAATCTCGCCTGCGGCGGCAGGAGATATCAGGCAGAACGAATTCTGCACTCATGGCGATAATTTGACAGGACTGCCCGCCTTACTCCATATCGAGGGATCTCATGAAGACCAATCCATCTCGCATCGCATTAACAGCCATGGTGGTTACGCTTATGGTCGGATGTGTCGCTACGCCTGCCCCGGACCATGAGCTCAAAAATGTGGCTCTCATAATGTCCGGCGACGTCGTGTCCTATGCCTCGGCGGATGTTGGCACGCGGATCAGCGTTGTCGACGTCGATGGGAAGCCTGCTAAGAAGCCGTATGGCCCGATTGAGCTCGCGCCAGGCACGCATACCGTGACACTGAAATGCGATGGTTCGCTCAAGACCAGCACGGTGACCGTAGCGGCGGGGGAAGTGTATCAATTCAGCAGGCTCACAACGCCCGGCGTCAAAGGATGCGTCGGGTCCTTAGCCAGGGTGCGCTCGGTTAACCCCTAGCCTGTGAAACGCGGTACCGCAAGCTCGAGCCCGTGGCGGCGTGAGCCCAAGCAAAGCGCTCAGGCGCGCGCCATCCCGATGCCGTCGATCCTGGTGCCATAATCTTCATTCCCGCGCTGCTTTGACATTTCACGCGGCGCGTGCCGCAATCAGAGCGGCCCCCGGCAAACCGAGCTTTTCGTTGGTGACGATGGATACCGGGATTTTCCGGACCGCGTCGGAGTGAAGGCCCCTCGCGTTGAATGCGGCGAGGAATCCGCCTGCCAATAGACGCGGCAGTATTTTGGGGGCGATGCCACCGGCGACATAGACGCCGCCGCGCGCCATGACCGCAAGCGCGTGGTCTCCCGCGACCGCTCCATAACAGGAGATAAACATGTCGAGAGCGCGCGCGCACAGCGGATCACCCGACTGGAGGGCGGCATGCGTGATCGCGGCGGGCGTGAGACTGACGCGCAATTCACTGGCAGGCGTGGCCTGCCTGCCCTCGCACCGCTCGATGAATTCATGGATGCGCACCAATCCCGGCCCTGAAACCACGCGTTCAACCGCAACCCGCCCGTGGCGCGAATACAGGTCGCGCCACAGCTCAAGCTGCTCCGCTGTCGACGGCGCAAAGCCTGCGTGTCCCGCCTCGCCGGCGATCACGTGATAGCCGCCTCCAGCCCGGATCAGATAGGCGACGCCCAGCCCCGTTCCCGCGCCGATCACCACTCGCGGCGCAGCCGGGATCGGCTCGCCGGGTTGCAGGGCAACGCAGTCCGCGTTCTGCACCATCTCGATGCCGCTGGCGGCAGCGGCGAAATCGTTGACGACGCGCACGTGCGGGATGCCGAATCCGGCGCTGACGGCGCTCCCATCGACAACCCACGCCAGATTGGTCATCTGCGCTCGATTGTCGAACACCGGACCGGCGACGCCAAAGCAGGCGCGCGCGATCTTCACCGGCGCCCGTCGTTGCGCCGCCCATTCCTGAAAAAATGTTCGCAACACGCTGTCGAAGTCGGGATGGCCGGCGGCAGCGTAGCGTCTCCCGAATGCCGGGCGCCAGCGCCCGTCCCGCAGGACGCCGACCTCGAGCAGCGTCTTGGTGGCGCCGACATCACCGACAAGCATCATGGCCGGCGGGATCACATGCCTAATATGCGACCGATTTCCGCAATGTATTGGCCGCCCTTCAGGCCCTTGGCCACTGCCGTGTCCAATGCGTTCTCAAAAACTTCCCGAATGCTGTGCAGCCCCTCCTTCACCCAATGATGCCTGCGCACCGGAGAGTTGAGCACATTTTTCAGAGTTTCCACTTCATCTCTCAACCGCTGAATGTCACGCGAGTCGCCGCCGACTTTATTCAGATCCTGCTCCAGGGCCGCGATGAGTTTAGCCGCTGCCTCCAGGTTGACTTCCTGCGCACTGTTTTCTTTTCCGGTAGTCATGGCAAATTCTCCTTGCAGGTTGCTGTTCAGTTTTCCCGATGGATGGATGTTACCTTGAGATAGCCGCCGGTCGCGCGTTTTGATCTGGATCAGCCAGCGCAGAGAGTGCCTCGGTGCAGAACCGGCTGGCATAAGCTGATGATAGAATGAAACAAATGCCGGACGAATACCAGCCATTGATCACCCCGCCCGCCGCCCGCAACGAACCGGCGCTGTGGTTCGCATTTCACCGCGGTGAATTGCTGATCGCGCAGTCCGAAAACGAAGCGCACCTGCCGTACTGCCTCGACCTGTCCGAGCTCGGACTCAGTGCGGTACGCAGCCTCTACCTCGGCACGTACGGCGGCAAGCACTGCTACGTATCCGAGCTCGTGCATGCGAACACCCTGCCGGACGGCCATGAGATGCAAGGTCTGCGCGCGGTGTTCGGCATTGTCGACGAGACGCTCGCAGCGCTCGCGGGCCGCGCGTTCCAGATCATGGAATGGGACCGTAACCACCAGTACTGCAGCCGCTGCGGCGCGCCGACCGAGCCGCGCAGCGACGAGCGCTCGCGCACGTGCCCGCGCTGCGGTTACACCACCTACCCGCCGATTTCGCCGGCAATCATGATCCTGGTCACGCGCGGCCGCGAACTGCTGCTCGCGCGCAAACCGGGCTGGGCGCCCGGGCGCTTCAGCGCGCTGGCGGGATTCGTCGAGCCGGGAGAAACGCTGGAAGACACGGTGCGGCGCGAGACGCGCGAAGAAGTCGGCGTCGAGGTACAGAACCTGCGCTACTTCGGCAGCCAGCCGTGGCCGTTCCCGCACTCGCTGATGGTGGCGTTCACCGCGGATTATGCGGGCGGCGACGTGCGGCCGGACGGCGTAGAGATCGAGGCAGCGAACTGGTTCGACGCCGACCACTTACCGCAGCTGCCGCCGAGCATCAGCATCTCGCGCCGGCTGATCACGACAATCGCGGCCAGGCTCGCCCGCGGCGAGCCGCTTTAACCGCCAAGACCAAAAACAGCAAGAGCCGCCCCAGAGGACGCAAGTTCACAGAGGTAAAAAATCAAAGACCGAAAGATTCACGATTTCTCTGTGTTCTCTGCGCCCTCTGTGGCCAATCGATTCTAAGCATTTTGAAGTTTGCGCCACACCGTGGCGCCGCTGCTCGCCTTGTCGATGTCGGCGAGCTGCTTTGCGTGCTCGGCGAGTTCCTCCGCGCTGGCGGGAATCACGGTCAGCTCAAGCTTGCCGGCGGCACGCCGCGTCTCCGCTGCCGCCTGCGGCGTCGGCTCGATGTCCATGATCAGGCTGTCTTGGCCGCGCGTCATCGCGAGATAAACCTCGGCCAGCAGATTGGCGTCAAGCAGCGCGCCATGCAACGTGCGCGCCGAGTTGCCGATCTGGTAGCGCTCGCACAGCGCATCGAGGTTGTTCTTCTTGCCCGGATGCAGGTCGCGCGCCATTTGCAGCGTATCGACGATGTTCGGGCAGTACTCAGCGATCGGCTTGAGGTCGAGCAGGTCGAGCTCGCGATTGAGAAATCCGGTGTCGAACGGCGCGTTATGAATGATCAGTTCGGCGCTGCCGACGAAAGCGAGAAACTCGTTGACGATCTCGCGGAACTTCGGCTTGTCGCTCAGGTACTCCTCGGTGAGGCCGTGCACTTGCAGCGCGCCCTCGTCGCTCGCGCGCCCGGGGTTGATGTAGCGGTGGAAATCGTTGCCGGTCAGGCGCCGGTCGACGAGCTCGACCGCCGCAATTTCGATCACGCGGTGGCCGAGATTCGGATCGAGGCCGGTGGTTTCGGTGTCGAGAATGATCTGCCGCATCGAGAATCAGTGAATAGTAAACAGTGAATGGTAAATGGTAACAGCCCTCTGGCTATCGCTCTGCATGATACAGCATGGGCAAATACGATTCATAATTCGCGATGATCTGGTTCTGACTATTCACCATTCACGACTCACCATTTACCATTTACCGAGGCAACGCCGCGGTTGGCCAGTTCATCCGCGCGCTCATTGCCGTCGTGGCCGGAGTGACCGCGCACCCAGATCCATTCGATCTCATGCGCGCGCGCAAGTTCGTCGAGCCGGCGCCACAAGTCAACGTTCTTGACCGGCTTCTTGCCGGCGGTTTTCCAGCCGCGCTTCTTCCAGTCGTGAATCCACGCCGTGATGCCTTGCTGCACGTACTTCGAATCGGTGTGCAGCTTGATCCGGCACTGGCGATTCAACGCTTCGAGCGCGCGGATCACCGCGGTGAGCTCCATGCGGTTATTGGTGGTGTGCGCCTCGCCGCCGAACAATTCGCGCGTGCGCTCGCCATACCTGAGCAATACGCCCCAGCCGCCCATCCCCGGGTTGCCTTTGCACGCGCCGTCCGTATAGACGTGAACTTCGGTGCTCATTGCGTCTTGATCGATTCGCGCGCGGCAACCGGTTCGTCGCTGTCCTTGGCTTTTTTCGGCGCCACCGCAAGATTGCGCTTCATCTGCTCGCGCCACGCCGGCATGATCAGTCGCATGCCGCGCATGCGCTTCACCACGTGCAGGAAATAAACGCCGCCCGCGATCGGCCACCAGCGGTCGCCGGCCGCTTCCATGAAGCGGAAACGCTGGAGCCATTTGTCCTGCGTGCATGGCGGCAGATAGCAACCTGTCTGGCCGGCGACGATCTCGAGCTCGAGCAATGCCAGCCAATCCTTGAGCCGCGGCAGGTTGATGAAGCGGCCGCTCCACGGGTAAGCGTCGCGCGCGAGATCGA
>JAHFRL010000009.1 GCA_023266235.1 Betaproteobacteria bacterium | reverse complement strand
ATAATTTTCGGTCTGCGCGCCCGCAAATCCCGCGGCCGCAACGGTGAACCCGCAACCTACAGCGAGCAATATGATTTTCTTCAAGCCGCTCCCCCTTCACCCTTCACCCTTTACCCTTCACCCCTCTTCCGCGACCAGCAGCTTGAGCGCGGGCTCGATTGCGTCGTCGGCTATCTGCTTCAGTTCGTCCGCGCTGCGGTTCTGGATCGGGTGCGGCACAAACAGCACCGCCGGCTCGAATCCCAGCGCCTTCGCTTGCGCAGTCACGGCGTCGGTAAAACCGGTGGTGACGACCGAAATGCCGGGGATGCCGCGCGCATCGAGGTTCATGAGGTCGTGCAGACTGCACGACGTGCATGACCCTCAATCCGAGAGCGCGATGAGCACTACATCGGCTTCGTCCGCCACTTTCTGCAGGATCTCGGGCGTGGCGACTTTCGAATTGGTCGGCTTGCCCAACCGCCGGGTCCTGACGTTGCGCGCGTTGAGCCGCAGCTCGACCTGGTCGAGAAACTCGTTGCTGCGCGTCTTGCCGATATCGAACAGTCCGACGGTAAGCCCTTCCAGCGACTTGGGCGGTGCCCGGCGCGGCCGCTTGAGCGGCGAGTTCTCCGCGGTGGGATCGCGCATCCATTGCATGCTCGTCATGGCTTGATCTCCTTGGTTACGGGTTGCAGTTCCAAACGGTTGCGGCCGGCAAGCCAGCCGGGCAGGATGGCCGAGAACAATCCGGCGGGACCGCCGGCGCGCACGATCATCAGCCCATCCTCGTAGAACTTCGGCACCGCCTCGCCGGCACGCGCGGCGGGTATGCCTTCGCCCACTCCCTGCGCGCCGGCAACCAGGTCCGCGCCCGGACGCACCGTCGCAGCGTTGATCTCGCGCTCGATGCGCTTGCGGTCCCAGCCCGCCTCGCGAAAGATGGCGTAATGCTCCGGCGAGAGCACGAGGATCGCCCGCTGCGTCTGCACGATCTTGGGGTGCCCGATCGCGTTCAATCCCATCGCGAGCGAGCGCGCGAGCGCTGCGGGAGCGCGCGACTTCTGGTCGACGAATCCCTGCACGCCTTCGCCCTGGAACAGCGTCACGGTCGAGGCGCCGCGCGGAAAACCGCGCGCGACCGACAACGGCTCCCACGTCGGATCGGACTCGTCTTCGGCGAAGCAGAACGTATACTTGCCGGGCCCGCCCAGCGTCGCGCGGTCGGCCTCGCCCGGCCGGCCGCCGCCGACGTTGAGAACGATCAGCTGCAGTGCGCGCCCGATGGTTGCGTTGGCGCGGTTGCCCTGCCCCAGCGCGTTGAGCCCGCAGTTCATGCCGATCCGTTTCGCGGCCGGCCCGTTGACGATGATGATGGGCGAAGAAAAGTACGTCGTGGCCAGCAGTCCGTGCAGCGTGAACACGGGTTCCAGCGCCGCTTCGACCGCCGCCAGCACCACCGGCATGTACTCGGGCTTGCAGCCCGCCATCACCGCATTGACGGCGACCTTTTCCACCGTGCACTCGGCGAGATTCGGCGGGATGCGGCCGACCACTTCATCGGATTTGCGCGTGGTGCCGCGGAGCATGCGCATCACGCGCACATCGGTCGGCGGCACCACCGGCAGCCCGTCGCTCCAGCCGCGCTCGAAGCAGACCTCGATCGGATCGTCGTACTCTCCGAACTCGATCCTGCGCGACCGGATCCCCGCGTCGCCGTACTTGACCTGCAGATGTTCGGCGACGCCCGGCTCGACGCTTTTGGAACCACACCCCGGGCGAAACTCCGGCAGGTCTTTGCCCAGGTCGGCGATGCCGGTGATTCTGCGCCATTCCCGCGCATCCCAGCCCTCGGTGCGCGCAACCTCGCGGCCGCCCTCGAATCGAATCAGCGTCGGCACGGTCTCGATGCGGTGGCGGAACGACTGCTCGAGTCCGCGGTCGTCCACGACGCCTTTTACCCGGCCCGGAAAACCGGGATCATCCTGCGAATAAACCGTGAGGCCCTCGTCGCGCGCCGCCAATGCATGCAGCACCGGCTCGACGAGCTGGCACGTCGGACAATCGCGCTTGGCAAACACCGCCAGAGAATATTCACGCAGCACCGGGTAGCCTTCAGTCGCCGCTCAATTTACCGTTGACAAGCGTCATTGCGTTGGATGTTTTTTCCCCGGCTACTCTACTGTGCACGGATGCCCGCGTCCTTCACGACGCGCCCCCACTTCACGATCTCCGCCGCAATGAACGTCCCGAACTCGGCCGGGGCCTTCTGGACCGCCTCCGCGCCTTCGGACTCGAACCGCTTCTGCGTTTCCGCCGAAGCGAGGATCGCGGACAATTCCTTGTGCAGCCGGTTGACGATGGCCGGCGGCGTGCCGGCCGGCGCGACCATGCCCCACCAGTTGTTCGCTTCGTAGCCGGCCACGCCGGCCTCCGCGATCGTCGGCACATCGGGCAGCGCGGGGCTGCGCTTCGAGCCGCCGGTGCCGACGGCCCGCAGCCGGCCGGAGCGGACGTAGGGCAGCGACTGGATGAGCGAGCCGAGCGAAAACTGGGTGTGCCCGGCGATCACGTCGATGGTCGCGGGGCCGCCGCCCTTGAACTGTATGCACACGATGTCGACGCCGGTCATGATCCGGAAGAGTTCGCTGCCGAGATGCTGGAAGCTGCCGACGCCCGCCGCCGCGTAATTCAGCTGGCCGGGTTTCTGTTTCGCCAGCGCGACGAGCTCTTTCACCGAGTTGACCGGCAGGCCCGGAAAGACGGTCAGCACGTTCGGCCCGGTGCCGAGCATGGCGACCGGCACGAAAGATTTGATGGGATCGTACGGAAGCTTGTAGAGCGCGGGGTTGAACGTGAAAGCGCTCGATATCAGCAGCAGCGTGTGGCCGTCGGGCTGCGCCTGCGCGGCCACTTCCGTGCCGATCATGCCGCCGGCGCCGCCGCCACGGTTGTCCGCGACCACCTGCTCGCCCAGCCGCTCGGTCAGTTGCATGGCCATCATGCGCCCGACGATGTCGTTGCTGCCGCCCGGTGGAAACGGAATGATGAGCCGCACCGGCTTGCTGGGGTACTTTGCGGATTGCGCCCCGGCAAATCGTGCGGGCGCAACCGCCATGCCGAAGCATACGGCGATCAAAAAGATTTTCTTCATGCCACTTCCCTTTCGCCTCTCGCTTCTTGTTTTTTGCCGTTTCCCGTTCACCGTTCACCGTTTCCCGTCTCACTGCGGCTTGATGCCTGAATCCTTGACGACCTTCGCCCAGCGCGGAATTTCCGTCTTCAGAAAATCCGCGAACTGCTCCGGCGTGTTCGCGACCACGAACAGGCCCTGCCCCGCCATCCGGTCCTTGACCTCGGCCGCGTTGAGCGCGCTCACCGCTTCGGCGTTGAGTTTCGTGACGATATCGCGCGCGGTTGCGGCAGGCGCAAACAGGCCGAACCAGGTCGCGGCCTCATAGCCGGGCAATCCCGATTCGGCAACGGTCGGAATCTCCGGCGCCGTGGACACGCGCCGCGGACTCGTAATCGCGAGCGCGCGCAGCCTGCCGCCCTGTGCCTGCGGCAACGCGACCGGCAGGTTCGAAAACACCATCGAGATCTGTCCGCCCATCGCGTCGGCGATCGCCGGCCCTTCGCCCTTGTACGGCACGAACAGCATGTCGACGCGGGCAATCAGCTTGAAGAGTTCTCCGGCCATATGCGGCGTTCCGCCCGAAGCGGCGCCGAACGTCAACTGCCCGGGACGGGCCCTGGCGAGCGCGATCAGTTCCTTGACCGATTTCACCGGCAGCGACGGATGCACGACAATCAGCAGCGGTGACGTTGCGATCTCGGTCACCGGGGCGAAGTCGCGCGCCGTATCGTAATTGAGCTTGCCGTACATCGCCGGGACTACCGCCTGCGTGGTCTGCGATCCGACGAGCAGCGTGTAGCCGTCCGGCGCCGACTTTGCCACGAATTCAACGCCGATGATGCCGCTCGCGCCGGTGCGGTTCTCGACGATGAACGATTGCCCGACGCGCTCGGTGAGTCGCTGCGCGAGAATGCGCGCCGTCACGTCGACGCCGCCGCCGGGAGCAAACGGTACGACTATCCGCACCGGCTTGCCCGGGTAGGCCTGCGCGAAAGCGGCCGGCGCCGCCGCCGCAACGAGCAGCGGGCACACCATCGGCACAACATACCTGCGAGACAACGACGTCAGCATTTTTTTCTCCTCCGATGAGCGGGATGCGGCAATCCGGTGGAAACGCGTTTCGCGCCGCGTGAACTCCAGGCATTCAGCGGCAGGCCATCACCTCACGCGGCGGCGCCCAGGGCTTTACGCAGTTCCCCCGTCACCCGCGACGCTTCAGCCATGATAAACGCAATATCGCTGTTGGTGGTGATGAATCGCGCGCCCTTGCGGATGAACTCGGCCTGGCGATTGACGTTGCGGTCGCCGCCGACGCCCGGGATTTTGCCGTGCGCTTTCGTTACTGAAATCACGCGGTCCAGCGCGGCGATATGCTCGGGGCTGCCGAAGGTGCCGGGCCTGCCCATCGCGGTCAGCAAGTCGTTGGAGCCGACGTGGATGACGTCGATGCCGTCGACCGCGGCAATCGCCTCGATGTTCCTGAGGCCCTCCACCGTTTCGATCATGCACACCACCAGAGTGCTGTCATTCAGCGCCGGCACGGCGTCGGCCGTCGACACGGCGCGATAATCGAAAACGGTGTAGCTGCCGGAAACGGAGCGCTTGCCGATCGGCGCGAACCTGGCCCGGTTGACCGCGCGCTGCGCTTCGGCAGCGGTGCTGATATCGGGAAACACGATTCCGGTGACGCCGTTATCGAGCAGCACCGACGTATCCGGGTCGTCGCAGCTGCGCACGCGCACGAGCGGCGCGATACCGCAGCCGAGCGCCGCCTGCGCGATGTGGCCGATCGTCTCCACCGTAAACAGGGAATGTTGACCGTCGATGAAGATGAAGTCGTGGCCGCTCGTCTTCGCGATGCGGGCGATATCGCCCGAGCGCGCGAGCCGCACGAGCATGCCCAGCGCGACCTTGCCTGTCTTCAGCAGCTCTTTCACCGGGTTCGGAATGGAAACCGCATTCGCCATGTTTTTACTCCCGCACTGTCAATGAGGGTGGATTCTACCCGGCAGCCAGCATATCCTGGATGCCGCGCAACGCCAGCCAGTACCCGAAAATGCCGAAGCCGGTCACCACGCCGCGGCTCACGCGGGCGATCTCCGACTCCCTGCCGCGCCGCGCCGGATTCGAGATGTGCAGCTCGATGGTCGGAAACCTGACCTGGGCGATCGCTGCCGTCAGCGCGGGATGCCCCGTGGTATAGCCCGCGGGATTGATGATTGCCGCGTCCACCCCGCGGTCATGCGCCGCATAGAATTTGTTGATCACTTCGCCTTCGATATTCGAGTGAAAAATCTCCACCTCGATGCCCAGCTCCGACGCATATTTGCGGATATGCTGGTCGTACTCCGGCAAGGTCATGGCGCCGAAGATATCGATCTGGACTTTTCCCCGCATGTTCATTCCGGCACCGTGTACGATCAGGACTTTTGGCATAGCGTGCTCCTCATTCAGCATTCATCGCTCATCGTTCACGCATTCAGCGCTCACCTATTCCAGCTCAGTGTCCGCGCACGACGATCTTGCCCACCATCGCGTTCGATTCCATGCAGCCCCGGGCGGCCGGCAATTCGTCGAACGCAAACACGCGGTCGACGAACGGCGTGATGCGTCCATCGGCGATCGCGGGGAGCACGTCGCGCACGAAGCCGCGCACGGCGTGCGCGCGCTCCCCGGCGGTCAGCTTCGCGTTCGAGATGCCGAAGATCTCGTAGCGGTTGGCGTGCACCGCGGCCAGGTCGATCTCGGCCTTGAGCACGCCGTCGACATAGCCCACCACCGCGAGCCGGCCGCACCGCGCGAGACAGCTCACGCACTCGGCGAACAGCGAGCCCCCGACCAGATTGACGATCAGGTCCGCGCCCTTGCCGCCGGTGGCTGCCAGCACCTGCGCCGCAAAATCCGCGCTGCGGGTGCCGATCGCCACGTCGAGGCCGACGGCCTTGAGCCTGGCGAGCTTCTCCGCCGAGCCGGAGGTCCCTAGCGTCCGCGCGCCGAGCAGTTTCGCGGTCTGGATGCTCGCGACGCCCGCGCCGGCCGACGCGCCGGTAACGAGCAGCCATTCTCCTGCCTTGAGCTTGCCATACGGCGGGTACAGCATCTCGTAGGCCGTGAGGAACGAAACCGGAATCGCCGCGGCCTGCTCCCAGGTGAGCGGCGGCGGCACCGGCATCGCCTGGTGCGCGAACATCGCCGCATACTCCGCGAAGCCGCCGCGCACGCGCCCGCACACGCGGTCGCCGGGACGGAAGGCCGTTACGCCTGCGCCCACCGCGTGCACTTCGCCCGCGGCCTCGGTGCCGCCGATCTTCTCCGGACCGCCGTGCACGGCGCCGCCCACCACGAGCTCGCCGCGGTTCATCGCGGTCGCGCGCACGCGGATGACGATTTCGCCCGCTTGCGCTTGCGGTACTGGCACATCGCGCCATTCGAGGACGGCCGTGTGGTCTCGGGTAACGATCCAGCAGGATTTCATGGCGCCCTTTGGTTTGTTTTCAGGAAGGGCGATGATGATCTGCCCGCGGCGGCGTGTCAAAAGGCGCGGGACCGCGGTGCTCGACTTGCTCGCGGGCAACGTGAGCCTGATGATTTCCAATCCGACCCCGGTAATGCCGCATATCAAATCCGGCAAGCTGCGCGCGCTGGGATAAAATCGTGAAGGCTTCCGGCGCCAAGGTGGATTGACAATCGGCAATTGCGCCCGTGCAGTGAGCAAGATCGAAGTGCTTTAACTTCCCGCGCGCCGAATAATCGTTGCCGACCCGCATGGCTGATACTGCGGCAACCGCGCGTTAAGCGGCAGCGCCTTGTCCGCTGCAACGCGTGAAATTAAAGCAGCGCGAGCCGGAAGAAGCCGCTCGCTTCACCCGCTTCCAGCCTCACGCCTGACGCCTCACCAGGCACTATTCCTGAAGCTGCGAGAGGTAATTGGTCAGCGCGCGAATTTTCGCACGGACCAGCTGTTCATCGGCGGAAGACACGCCGGACCGCGCTTCGTTTGCCATTTGCTGCTCCATGCTATAGACGGTCCCCCAGACGGGCATTCCCCGGGGGCCGTGCAGCTTCACCGCCTTTCTGCCGTCGATGACTTGATTGACGCTCGCGAACGGAAACACGCCGCCATTGTTCTTTTTCAGCTGCCGCAGCGACGGGGGGCGCTGCAACAGGTATTCCGCCAACCAGCCGTCCCCCCTGGCGGCGACGCCATGACACATCGCGCATCGAGTCTGGTATTCGCGTTCGCCCAGAGGATTCTCAGCGGCCGGCGCGATCGTTGCGGCAAACAAGGTCAATGCCGCGAATCCCGCCATGCGCGTGGTCACGAATCTGATTTTCATGCCCGTCTCCCGCCGGTTTACCGTAAAATTACGGTTGAATTGTGGCCATGGGTCGCGTTCGGCATTTTGATCTGGATCAAGATAGCGGCAGTTTCAATCCACGCTCGACTCGGCGCGAGCGGCTGACAAAGTCAGTGCAGCGTACGCGCCGCCGGCGCAATGCGCAATCCCACATTGAGTATCACCACCCGGTGGCCGCGCAGGACCACGCTGCCCTGGAGGCGGTTGTCTCCCGTGTCGCTGTATTCGAAATCGTAGGCGCGTTGCAGTTTGAGGCGGCCCTCCTCATCGCGCGCCGGTTTCAGGCCGGAGATCGCGACGGTGTCATCGAGCAGCATCAGCCCCTCCGCTGCGCAGGCCGCGCGGGCGGCACGCACCGCGGCTTCGCGCGCCTTCAGGCTGTCGAGCCAGAGCCAGGCGAGCGCTCCCAGCACGAGGATGCCGACGATTTCCAGGCCGGGCATGGCGGTGTCTCGGAAAATCCACCTGAGAATGGCGTTGACGGCATTGTAGACCATGCCGTCAAAATCAACCCGGGGTGCCTGATCCCGTCTGCATCGCAGGCGGCGAGGGCGCTGATCGGCTTTCTGTCGGCGCCGGCAGAATCCGGTCCCGACGTTCCATAGGCGCTCAAAACCTGTTCGCGCCTGCGGCAGATAAAAGCCGGAGCCGATCGCGTAACCAATATAATATTGTCTTGCGAGGAGGGGTTACTCATGGGGAGACCAGGTAATGTTCGTGTCGGCGTGGTTCTGCCGCATTCCTTTTATGGCGAGGCCGAGTGGCAAAATGCCGAGCGGGCAATTGCGCATGCCGACGAGGCCGCCGGCAAAGGCGCGCAGCTTCTGCTTTATCCGGAAGGTTATCCGGGGCCGATGACCGGCCCCCTGGACAATCCGAAGTTTCCGTTCGATCCGGTAGAGGAACTGAAGCGGAAGGCGAAGCAGCACTCGATGTACATCATCGCCGGAAACGTCGTAGCCAGCGACGTTCCCGGCGCGCATCTCCTGACGTTGCGGCTGTTCGGTCCGGAGGGGAAAGAACTGGCGTGTTACCTTCGCCAGCAGCCGGATACTCCTCCGCTCAACGCCTACCTTTATGGTGGAAAGGGGCATCTGTTGCCTGGCAAGCAGCGGACCGTGGTCGACACCGAACTCGGCAAAATCGGCCTCCTGATCTGCAGTGAACTCTGGTGCCCGGAGCTTCCGCGCATGCTGATGCTGCGCGGGGCGGAAATCATCGTGTCCCCGATCCATGGCAGGCACAGTCAAACCGGCCTTTCGTTACAGGACACCTGGCACTGCCTTGCCCGCGCGCGCGCGGCGGAAAATCTTTGCTACGTGCTCTCCACGCAGAACCTTTATGTGTCCGAACATTTCGATTATCGGACGCAGATGTCGGCCGGCGCCATCGCTGCCGGTCCGGAGCGCATGGAAGGAATCAGATCGGAGCCCGGTGTGCTTATTACGGATCTGGATATGGATCGCCTGCACTATCTTCGAACGCGAAATTTCGACGCGGAAAATCTCTCGGTTCCTGACGATCCGAATTGGCGCCCCATCGGCTGCCGTCCAGGACAGATTTATGAGCGGGATCCCTCGCTTTATAAGGAACTATGCGAACCGAGCCAGTATTCTCTGGACTACGAATATTGGCGCAATGGCAACCTGGATGGATGGATTGACGAATATGACCGTATTTACGACGGCGACTATAAACGTATCCTGAAGAAATACGGCGGCCCTTTCAAGTTCAAAGAACGTTGATCCGGTTTTTTTCGATCACGTATCCTTCCGTTTAAAGCATCTCCAGCGGGCGCGGGCCGGTGGGCGGCGGGAACAGGCGGTCGAGTTCCGCGAGCTGCGCCGCGCTCAGAGCGTGGTCGAGCGCGCCGAGATTTTCCTTCAGCCGCTCGCGGCGGGCGCACTTCGGAATGACGATCACGTCGTCGCTGGCAAGCAGCCACGCGAGCGCGGCCTGCGCCGGCGTCATGCCGTGGCGCTTGGCAAAAGCGGCCAACTTGGCGTTCCTGAGTAATCTCGCCTGCTCGAGCGGCGAATAGGCCATGACCGGAACGCGCCGCTCGCGCAGCCACGGCAGCAGATCCCATTCGATGCCGCGGCGCGCAAGGTTGTAGAGCAGCTGGTTGGTCGCGACCGCCGCGCCCCCGGCAACCGGCCACAGTTCCCGCATGTCCGCGAGATCGAGGTTGCTCACGCCGTAGTGGCGGATCTTGCCGGCGCTTTGCAGCGCCATCAGCGCTTCCAGCGTTTCGGCGAACGGCACGTTGCCGCGCCAATGCAGAAGATAGAGATCGATCCGGTCGGTCTTGAGACGCTTGAGGCTTTTCTCGCATGCGGCGGCCGTCCCGTGCCGCGCCGCATGGGTCGGCAGCACCTTGCTCACCAGAAAGACCTCATCCCGCCGCCCGGCGATCGCCTCGGCGACGAGCTGCTCGGCGCGGCCATCGCCATACATCTCGGCGGTATCGATCAGCGTGAGGCCGAGGTCGAGACCGAGCCTGAGCGTTGCGATCTCCTCGGCGCGGATCGCGCGGTCGTCGCCCATGTACCACGTGCCCTGGCCGCAAGCCGGCACGCGCTCACCCGAGGGCAGCGTGACGATTTTCATGCGGCGCTCCTGGCGTCCATACGGCAAGGCGATGGTCTGGTGCAGGTTACGGCGAAACCGGGGCTGTCCCTGATGCATCCCGGCTGGATTGCGATCGGAGCGCCGGTGCGGGCGCTTATTCGGGTGTTATCCCCGCGGCTTTCGCGACGCGCTGCCATTTCTCGATCTCGGACCTGATATATGCGGCGTGCTCCTCCGGCGTGCCGCCGACCGGGTCGGCGCCGCGGTCAATCAACGTCTTGCGTATCGCGGGATCGCGCAGCGCCTGCACGAGCGCCGCGTTGAGCTTTTCCACGATGGGCCGCGGCATGCCGGCGGGTCCGAGGAAGCTGAAACCGCTGCTCACGACGAACCCGGGAAGGCCGGCCTCCTGCATGGTCGGCACGGTGGGAAGCGACTGAAAACGCGTGGCGCCGCATTGCGCGATCATGCGCAGCCTGCCGCCCTCCACGTAAGTGATGACGGCCGGCACGCTCACGAACGAGAGCTGCACGTGGCCCGAAATCAATGCGACGACGGCCGGGCCCGCGCCCTTGTAGGGCACGTGCTCCAGCCTGACCTTGGCCATCGAATTGAACAGCTCGCCCGACAAATGGCCGACGGCGCCCTGGCCGGAGCTGGAAAAGAACAGCTCTCCGGGGCGCGACCCGGCGAGCGCGATGAGCTCCTTCACGCTCTTCACCGGCAGTGACGGGTGCGTCACCAGCGCCGCGGGTATGTCGACGATGACGCCCAGCGGGGTGAAGTCATTGATCGCGTCGAACGGAAGTTTCGCGAGCAGCGAGGGATTGATCAGAAAGCTCGCGGCGGCGATCAGGGTGGTGTAGCCGTCGGGCGGGCTCTTCGACACCATCTCCGCGCCGATGTTGCCGCCGGCTCCCGGACGGTAATCGACGACGAGCTGCTGCCCCAGTATTTCGCCCATCTTCGGCGCGAGCAGGCGGAAAAGAATGTCGCTGTTGCCGCCCGGCTGGTTGGGATTGACGACCCGGATAATCTTGGTCGGATACGGCTGCGCGGCGAGCTCGCCGGCCGCCAGGCCGGCGGCTGCGACGACGCAAGCAAGAGCAAACTGCACCAGGTGCGTACGCATTTTCATTCCTCCTCGTTGTTCAAGACCCCGAGCATACAGTGAGCAGCTTAGCGGGTGCGCTTGGGTCTCGCCACCGCGGCTTTCATCTTCCCGTCCAGCCAATCGAGAATGCGCTCATTGGACAGGCTGGCGGCGCCGATCTGGCAATGCTCTCCCGCCCCTTCTTTGCGGGTGAACAGCATGCACTCTTTCGGTCCTGTGAGGGCCGCATAGAGTTGGCGGGCCTGGCCGGGCATGTCCTTGTCGTCTTCGGAGTCCACCACCAGCATTTCACACCTGATGCGGTCCGCGACGTTCTTCATGGTGTAGGCGCGGGTCTTGCGCATCCAGTCGGTGGGGGACTTGGCGTCGAACGCGAACACGCCGTTGCCGATTACCCAGCGCATGGAGGGACCGGTTTCCATCAGCTTGCAGATTTCCCGGTCGACCTCCACTGACGCCCGGGGATCGTCGAGGTTCAGGATGGCAGGTGGATTACTGCATAAAATCGGGTCGTTCAAAGCTCAGGCAATTCCGGTGTGACGTGTCAGTTCGGAGAAGAACGGGATTGGGGATCGAGGGATAGCGGCCGGACGCGCGAAAAGAGCAGGATTGAATTTCCTGTCGTTATCGTTGTTTGTTTGCTACGATAATCCCGATGCCATAGCAACGTTCGTTACTCGGTCGTCAGCAAGAGGGAAACCATGTTCAACCGATTGGCACTCGCGGCAGCAATGTGGCTGACAGCCACTGGCACGTCCGTCGCTGCACAGGATGAGGCGTTTCCCGCACGTCCGGTCAGGCTGGTCGTTCCTTCGTCGCCTGGGGGCGGGCTGGACTTCACCGCTCGCGTCGTCGGTACCCGTCTGGCGACAAAATGGCAACAGCAGGTCATCGTCGACAACCGGGCCGGCGCGGCCGGGATCATCGGCACCGACATCGTCGCGAAAGCCACGCCCGGCGGCTACACGTTGGTGCTCGTCTCGGCCGAGTTCACGGCGATGCCGTTTCTGTATGCAAAACTCCCGTACGGCACGGCCGACTTCGCGCCGATAACGATGGTCAGTATTTCCCCGATGCTGCTGGCTGCCCACCCGACGGTCGCAATCAAGACCTTCAAGGAGCTGCTCGCAACGGCGAAGGAGAAGCCGAAGCAGCTGACGTATGCATCGTCGGGCATAAGCACAACCGGGCATCTGGCGATCATGATTTTGCAAAAGATGGCTGCGGTGGAACTGGTACACGTTCCATTCAAGGGAGCGGCGCCGCTGTGGCCGGCGCCGTCGCTGGAGAAACACAGTTGGTGACGACCTCCACCGGCGCAGGCGTGCCGTTCATCAAGGCGGGCCGGCTGCGGGCGATCGCCGTCACGAGCGCCAAGCGGGCCGCCGTTCTGCCTGATACCCTGACGGTCGCCGAGAGCGGCGTACCCGGTTACGAGGTAAACGTGTGGTTTGCGCTGCTGGCGCCCGCAAAGACGCCAAAGGCGATCATCAACAAGATCCATGCCGACGTGCGGGAAGTGCTCAAACTGCCGGAAGTGCTCGCGCAATTCAACACGGCGAGTATGGAGCCCGGCGGCATGCCGCCTGCCGAATTCGAAAACATCCTGAAAGCCGAAGCGAAAAGAATGCAGACAGTGATCAAGGAGGCGGGGATACGCCTCGATTGATGAACCGGCGCAAAGGGCGTCTCAGATAAGGCGTCCCGGATACGGCGTGCAGGAAAAGCTTGGAGCGACGCTTCCTCTGAGACGCTTTACCTGAGCGGACCGCATCCGGCGAGCGGCCTCGCGCTCGCGCCGGATGGGCCGTCGCTATTTCTTCGGCACGCGCAGGCGTTCCGATTCGATGATCGCCTCGACCTCGATCTCGACGAGCATCTCGGGCATGGCGAGGCACGCGACGCCGATCAGCGTGCTCGTCGGCAGCGGGTCCTTGAAGAACTTGAAGCGCTCATCGATGGCCGCGAAATACGCCTTCATGTCGGTCGTATAGGTGATCGTGCGCGTAATGTCCGCGAAGGTCGCGCCCACCGAAGCGAGCGCAATCTCGATGGCTTTGCACACCTCCCGGATCTGCCCGCGCATGTCACCTTTGCACGCCACGTCGCCGTCGAGGGTGCGCGACGTCCGTCCGGCAAGATAGACGTGGGCATGGTCATCGGTCTTCACCGCCACGACTGGCGTGTAAATAACCTGCTTGTTGCCGCCGACCTTGTAAGTGTTCTCCGGCGTGACGTGGTAGCGCTCGAGCATTGCATCCTCCTGTGGTTGGCGTGCGGGATTGCGCCCGTAAGCCCGGTGCAAAAAATCCGGCAACACCCTCATCCGGAATCTTCATGCAATCAGGCAAGCCCGATCCTTTGACTCACCCTAGTTGACGATCTTGTACAGCCGCTCGTCATAAAGGCTGCCGCTGAGCGGCATCAGCTTCTCGCGGAATTCTTTCACATGCGCAGTCATCCCATGCGCATCGAGGGCCTTCCGGTCCCACCAGATTTCCACGACGGTCATGTGGTTGGGCCGGCTGTTCTGCGTGAGCGCATCGAAGCGCGCGTTGTCCTTGTCCTTGCGGCTGTCCTCGCTCAACTGCTTGACCAGGGCGACGCCGATATCCTTCGACGTGGGCACGATGTCGACATGGGTCACGGCATACACGGCGGCCTTGCCGGCAGACGCCGCCGGCATGGGACCGACCGCGAGAGCCGTGTGCGGGCGCTCGTCGTACGGGCTGCGCAGCAGCGGTTCCAGTTTAGCGCGCAATTCCTTCGTGCGCGCGAGCGCCGCATGGGCTGCCTGCGCATCCTTGTTCTTCCATGTCTCCAGGATCGCAAAATGGTTCGGCTGGCCGATCCGCTGGAGCACCTCGAACCGCAGACTCCCGTCATCTTTGCGGCTCGCCTTGCCGAACTCGCCGAGCATGCCGGCAACTTTACCCGCGGAGGGCGGGTCGACCTCCATATAGGAAACGATGTAGGCAATATCGGCATCGCCGGCGCGCGCCGCCGGCAGCAAGCCCAGCATCAACATGATCAACGCAACAGGAAAACGCAATGACAGCACCATGATTATCTCCCCCGTGATTGATGAACTGCGCCGACGCTCCTGGAAGCGGGCATCCCGATTCCGTCCGACCCGGCGTGCCGCAACGGCAATTCTACTCGCGCGGGTTGGCGTGCGGCAAATTGAAAAGCTGATATTTCAAGACCCCCGCGTTTCAATATGCGCTTAGTAAAGCGCCGCTTGCAAACGCTCATACAAGCCGCGATCATAATTTTCCGCATTGATCCGCGACTGGCTGATATCCGCGAGCATCGTGCCGAGGCTGGGCAGACTGCCGCGCTCGATGTGTTGAACCGGGTCCCACAGTTTGGCCCGGAAGACGGCGCGCGAGCACTGAAAAAACACGGTTTCGACGTGGACCACGATCACCGAACGCGGGAGCTTCCCGCCGACGCTGAATCGTTCCAGCAGTGCCGGTGCGGTGGAGATAACCGCCCGCCCATTGACCCGGAGCGTCTCGCCGACACCCGGAATCAGGAAGAGTAACGCAACGTGCGGATCGGCAATGATGTTGCGCAGACTATCCACGCGATTATTCCCGCGCCGATCCGGAATCAGCAACGTCTTCTCGTCCTCGACCGCGACAAACCCCGCCGCATCGCCGCGCGGGGAAGTGTCGAGTCCTTCCGGGCCGCCGGTCGCGAGGACGACGAAAGGGGACGCTGCAATCATCGCCCGGTAATGCGGATGAATGTAGTTGATCTCCTTCTCCACGGCGGCCCCCGCCGGCGCGCCGTAAAGGCGTTCCAGCGCGGCGACGTTCGTAATCCGGTGTTCCTCGATTGGTGAGTCCATGGCATTCCTTCCCGGGCGCCAAGCTATGGGTTGAACGGCATCCCGGCCTGACCGGCGTCCTGATCCAGGATGGCAGGTAGATTACTGCATAAATCCGGGTTGTTCAAAGCCCGGGCAATTCCGGTGTGACGTGTCAGTTCGGGGAGGAACAGGATTGGGGATAGCAGGACGCCGGCGCGCTGGCTAATCAGCAACTGATAATTCAGGACCTGAGCCCGTCGGTCCGCCCCTGGCGCTACTGGCGGTAGCCCAGATAGGTTTCCACCAGACGCTGTCCATAAACGTCGGGTGCCGTCGGCACATCACTCAGTTCGTGCCTTTCGCATGCATCGCGGGAATGACCGCCCACGGTCGTGCGCACCGCCATATACAAACCGGCCACACTCAGCAGCAGACTGCAGGTAAGAAGAAAGTCGCACATGATGCCCTCCTCGCAGCGTTCGTTACGGGCCCAATTTAGCCCTGGCGCCCGCGGAAATCCATGCAATTCACCACACGCAAATGTTGAATATTCACACTCCTCCGCCCCCTGACGGCCAGCATCGACATCAGGGATAAGACGCAATTGTCACTGGTTGACGATATTGCTGCGCTTCAGTGACCCGACCGGGTTATTGCGGAGCACAGCCGGTTTTTCCCATTCATATCGGTGCTAAGTTGACAGAACCGGCGGCGCTACGACGCTGGTCGGTTTGCCATTCAGGAAACCGACTACGTTTTCGACCGCACGCAACAGGCCGTCACGCCGCACTTCCGGTGTCTGCCCCGCGTTGTGGGGCGACAGCACCGTATTGGTGAATTTGAGCAGCGGATCGCCCGCCTTGATTGGCTCGTCGTGGAAGACATCGAGACCGGCGCCCGCGATTTTGCCGCTCGCGAGCGCTGTAAGCAGCGCGTCGCGATCAACGAGCGCGCCGCGGCCGGTGTTGACAAGGATCGCCGTCGGCTTCATCGCCGCGAATTCGCTGCGGCCGATGAGGCCGAGGGTTGCGGGCGTGAGCCGCAGGTGCAGCGTGATGAAATCGGCGCGCCGCACGATGTCGTCTTTCGATGCCGGCGTGATTCCCATGGCCTCGAGACGCGCCGTGTCGCCGCGCGCGCTCCAGGCCAGCACCGTCATGCCGAACGCGCGCCCGAGGTTGGCCACGCGCGCGCCGATGCTGCCGGCGCCGAAAACGCCGAGGGTCTTGCCATGAAGCTGGGTCAGCATCTCGCGCGGCCACGCGCCGCTGCGCATCTCGCGGTCGATCGCCGGAATCTTGCGCGCAACCGCCAGCATCAGCGCGACCGCGTGCTCGGCCACGGCGATCGCGTTGACCCCGGCCGTGTTGCAGACGGTGATGCCGCGCCGCGCGGCCGCCGCAAGATCGATGTTGTCGGTGCCGGTGCCCCAGATCGAAATCATGCGCAGGTTGGGGCAGGCGCGGAACACCGCGTCGGTGAAACGGGCGTAGGCGCGGATATTGATCGCGACTTTCGCGTCGCCGATCCGGCGCGCAAGCTCGTTCTCGTCGTCAGCGCCGCGCTCGGTATAGACGCGCAGGGTGCCAAGGGCCTTGGCCTTCTCCTGGGCGGCCGAGCCTTCGAATACGGAGGGAAAGTCGTCGGGAACTACGATCATGCGATGGTTTCCGTCGGTCGATGTCGATCATGGTGCAGAACTTGATTTCAGACCAAGGCCCAATCTCATCAAGCTTTAAGGTTAATTTGATCTCATATAGAAAACAAAGTCCCCTGTTATTTTCAGAGCGATTTTCTGATTACTCCCACTGCGATGCCTTCGATCGCGAGCGCGTCGCGGCGCAGGTCGACCTCGATCGGTTTGAAGTCCGGGTTCTCGGGCAGCAATTGCACCTGGTTGCCGCGGCGCCGGAAGCGTTTGACCGTGACTTCGTCGTGCAGCCGCGCGACAACCACTTGTCCGGATTGCGCGTCTCGGGTTTTGTGCACGGCGAGCAGGTCGCCGTCGAGAATGCCGGCGTCGCGCATGCTCATGCCGCGAACCTTGAGCAGGTAATCGGCGCGCGGCTTGAACAATGCCGGGTCAATGCGGTAGCGCGCCTGGACATTCGCTTCGGAGAGCAGCGGGCTGCCGGCGGCCACCCGGCCGATAAGCGGCAAGCCTTGCTCTGCTTTCAGGCGGATGCCGCGCGACGCCCCTTCGGTGAGTTCGAGCGCGCCTTTGCGCGCGAGCGCCTTGAGATGGTCGACGGCGGCGTTATGTGAACGGAAACCGAAATGGCCGGCGATTTCGGCCAACGTGGGCGGATAGCCATTGCTTTCTATCGCGTCCCTGATGAATTCGAGGATCTGCGCCTGGCGGCGGGTGATCTGTTCCATGGGGGTCCTGATGCGGGGGTTGCCGGCTACTGCAATTATATGCAGTATTCAGGTCAGGACAAGCGTTGCGCTGGAATGGCGCTAAACGGTTGATTCGATGGGTTCCAGGAGCACGGGGTCGTCGTGTTTGGCCGTATTCACGCGCGGACTGACGGGGTGGGCGGCCATCGCCGCGGCCGGACAGGGCTTGAGCAGTTGTTTCAGCTCGGCGGTCGCCTGATTATTTGGATCGAGCCAGGTCGAATAATCCTCGGGCCTGAGGATCACCGGCATGCGGTCGTGAATATTTTTCATCAGATCATTCGGCCCGGTCGTGATGATCGCGCAGGCGTGAACGGGGCCATCGGGGTCCTGCCATAACCCGGTGATGCCGGCGAGGCCGAACAATTCGCGGTCTTTGGGGTAAATGTAGTACGGCTGCTTGCGGCCTCTGACGCTTTGCCATTCGTAAAAACCGCTCGCGGGAATCAGGCAGCGCGAGCGCTTGAACGCGTTGCGGAACGACGGTTTCTCCGCAACGGTTTCACCGCGCGCATTCGAAAGTTTGTTGCCGGTCGCCGGATCTTTCGCCCAGCCCGGCATCAATCCCCAGCGGTAAAGGTCCGCGATGCGACCGTGCTCCTGGTCCTGGCGGACGATCAGCACCTGGGTGCCGGGCGCGATGTTGTAGCGCGCCTTGATTGCGGGCGGCAGCCCCAGTTTGAAATACAGGGCGATGACCTCGGGATGCGCGTGGAGTGAATAGCGGCCGCACATGGCGCTTATTGTAGGTCAGATCAGTGTTTGACCGCGCCACGCCGCGGGCGTAGCATCATTTCACCAACAATAAAGTCGTTATCCGGCGTTTGTTCAGGCGTGCGGCGGGAGGCCGATATGACGCAACGAACCATCAGGACGATCATCGCGGATCGGGAACTCGTCACCGCTGCGGCGACAACGACTGTCAGCGCGGCCGCGCGCCTGATGAGAGAGCACCACGTCGGGGCGGTCATGGTGGTGGAAGACGGCAAGCTCGTGGGGGTGTTCACCGAGCGCGATGCACTGTTTCGCATCGTCGCCGAGGAGCGTGACGGGCAAACCACCCAGCTCGCCGCGGTCATGACCCGCAATCCGCAGACTATCCACCCGGATAAACCCTTCGCACATGCGCTGCAGATGATGTATGGGGGCAGTTTTCGACATGTACCGGTGGTCGAGGATGGCCGGCCCATCGGTATGATTTCCGCCCGCGACGCGCTCGGCCCGGAACTGGAAAGTTTCGTATACGAGTTGCTGCGTCAGGAGCAAATCGGCGATATCCTGGCTTAGCTGATAAGCACAGCCGGGCAGACCGCTCGGCAGGATTTGCGGAAGCCGGCTGCCCGATCCCGGGCTCCCTCGAATAAATGGATCGGAGCCAATCACGTGATAAATGACCCCGAGCCGGTTGCATTGCCCGCGAAAGAATAAACGGCGGGCTCTGAAATCCCGCGGTCATTTGCGTAATCGGCATCGGTGCGTCCCTGTGCTACCCTGCCGGGGGCGTGCTGTTGGCCGCACGAGGGCCCGTCGCGACTTCCGAGGGCAGTCAACGGATGGTGATGAAATGCGTGGATGATTTTCGCCTGCGGTTCGGCAAGCAGGAACTGGTGCCGATCGTGGTTGGCGGGATGGGAGTGGACATCTCGACGGCGGAGCTTGCGCTCGAGGCGGCTCGGCTCGGGGGCATCGGCCACATCTCCGACGCCATGGTCAAGACGGTCTCGGACCGGCGTTTCCGGACAGGTTTCGTCAAAGGCAAGCTCAAGCGCTACAAATTCAACGTCGCCAGCTCCGACAAATCCGCGGTGCTGTTCGACCTGGGCCGGCTCGCCGAGGCGACGCACAACCACGTGGGCCGGGCCATGCAGGCCAAGCGCGGCAACGGCCTGATCTTCGTGAATTGCATGGAAAAGCTCACGATGAACGCGCCGCGCGAGACACTGCGCGTGCGCCTGAACTCCGCGCTCGATGCCGGCATCGACGGCATCACGCTGAGCGCGGGACTGCATCTCGGCTCGTTCGCGCTGATCGCGGAGCATCCGCGTTTTCGCGATGCCAGGTTCGGCATCATCGTTTCATCGCTGCGCGCGCTGCAGTTGTTCCTGCGGAAGAATGCCAGGCTCGGGCGGCTGCCCGATTACATCATCGTGGAGGGACCGCTTGCCGGCGGGCACCTCGGCTTCGGCATCGACGACTGGGCGAAACATGACCTGCGCACAATCGTGACCGGGATCCAGCAATACCTGCAGGCCGAAAAACTGGAGATCCCGCTCATTCCGGCGGGCGGCATTTTCACCGGCAGCGACGCCGTGTCCTACCTCGAAAGCGGCGCCGCGGCGGTGCAGGTGGCGACGCGCTTTACCGGGACACGCGAGTGCGGCCTGCCGGACAAGGTGAAGCAGGAATACTTCAAGGCGATCGAGGAGGACATCGAGGTCAACATGATCTCGCCGACCGGCTACCCGATGCGCATGTTGAAGGGCAGCCCGGCGATCGGCGCGGGCATCCGGCCCAACTGCGAGGCCTACGGTTATCTGCTCGACGGTTCGGGCAATTGCGCCTACATCACGGCCTACAACCGCGAAGTCGCGACGCATCCGAAAGCGAAGAAGATCTCGGTGATGGACAAGACTTGCCTGTGCACCGCCATGCGCAACTTCGACTGCTGGACCTGCGGGCATAACACGTACCGGCTCAAGGACACCACGCGGCGTCTGGCGGATGGCACCTATCAGCTCCTCAGCGTAGAGCATGTGTTCCGCGACTACCAGTTCAGCGTCGACCAGAAGATCGCGTTGCCGCCCCCGCCAGATATGGCGGGAAACGCCCGCGCCACTTGAACCACGCACAGAGGAAACCCGCTCATGCCGACAGCCCGCATCGACGCAAGCCTTGAGATGCACTATCTCATCGACGACTACACGGATCCGTGGCGCGAGGCGGAAACCATCCTGATGATTCACGGCAACGCCGAGCGCGGCCAGGCCTGGTATGGCTGGGTGCCGCACCTCGCGCGCCATTTCCGCGTGGTGCGGCCGGATACTCGCGGCTTCGGGGAGTCGACGCCGATGCCGCGCGATTTCAAGTGGACGATAGACCTCATCATCGACGATTACCTGAGCCTGATGAAGACGCTCGGCATCGGGCGCTTTCACCTGATTGCCGCCAAGCTGGGCGGGACCATCGCGCGCCGCTTTGCGGCGCGCTGTCCGCAGCAGGTGCGCACGCTGACAGTCGTCGGCACGCCGCCGCCGAAGTGGGACCGCATGGGCGCGCAAGCCGCCCACGCGACCGAGGAACTCGAGAAAACCGGCGTCGAAGGCTGGGCGCGCAAGAACATGGCAGGCCGTCTCGGCAGCAAGTTCCCGCCGGAGGGCGTCGAGTGGTGGACCAAGCTCATGGGCAAAACGCCGCTAGCGACGCTGATTGGATTCGGCGAGACGATCCCCTACACGGACATCACCGCGGACCTGCCGCGCATCCAATGCCCGACGCTCGTCATCACGACCGAGAAGAGCGCGCTGGGCTCGGTCGAGTCGACGCGCGCGTGGCAGCAGACCATTCCGAATTCGGAACTGCTCGTGCTGCCGGGCGATTCGTATCACGTTGCGGCGAGCGATGCCGACCGTTGCGCTGAAGAAGTACTGAAGTTCATCACGCGCCGGCAAGAGCCAACCGTAGCCGCCGCTATCAGTATGGCTGATTATAGCCGCCCGCGTGGCTTCGAAAACGAAAATGGCGGCGGTTGACGGGGGCGCCAACGCCGTGGATACTTCTGCTAGCATGGTTAAATTTCCTATCCGTCGTGAATCCTTTGGTGCGCGAGTTGCGCGAAAATGAGGCACGGCAGGGAGCCGAAGGCTGTGAACCCGGGCATTCATTTTCCTGCCGTTAACCTGTCGCGTAAGGACCCTGAGCGCCGGTTGTACCGGTCCTGCGCGGGACGCGTCGCGGAATTCCGCGGCACGCCGCCTGCGAGTCGGGACGGTCTCACCGCATTCGACGAGACGTAGGCGCGGGAGCGCGATGCGTCTGCGCGTACTTGGCTGCTCGGGCAGTATTGGCGGACAGCAAAATCGAACCACTTCGTTCCTGCTCGACGATGATATTCTGATCGACGCGGGGACCGGGGTCGGCGACCTCTCGCTCGCCGAGCTGACGTTGATCGACCATATCTTCGTCACCCATTCCCACCTCGACCACGTCAACTCGATCGCGTTTTTCCTGGATTCGGTCGGCGCGCTGCGGCCGAAGCCGGTCACGGTGTATGCGATGGGCCTCACAATCGAGATCTTGAAAAAGAATCTGTTCAACTGGGACATCTGGCCGGATTTCACCCAGATCCCTACGCCCGAACAGCCGTGGTTGCGCTACGAGGAGATTGAGGTCGGAAAAGTAATCGCCCTCGACGGACGGAAGATCACGGTACTGCCCGCGATCCACACGGTCCCCGCGGTCGGATACCAGCTCGACAGCGGGAAGGCGAGCCTGGTTTTCACCGGCGATACCGGACCGAACGACGCGCTGTGGAGCGTGGTGAACCGGATCGGGAATCTCAAGTTCCTCATCATCGAAACCGCGTTTTCCGACAAGGACCGCCGGATTGCGGAGCTTTCCAAGCACCTGTGTCCGTCCATGCTCGGCGAGGAGCTGGCGAAGCTCGAGCGCCCGGCGGAGGTCTACATCACCCACCTCAAACCCGCCGAGATCGAGCTGACCATGCAGGAAATCGATGAGCTTTCAGGTAAACTGCGGCCGCGCCTGCTGCAGAACAACCACGTATTCGAATTCTGACGCTGTCCCCGCGCCAGGCGCGCTTGCGCGCAGCCCCGGCAGGGCGGAAAATCTCATCTGTTTCCGCAGCGAAACCTGCCGCGACTACCATGAAAAAACAAGTTTCCGTTGATCAACTGCGTTTCGGTGTGTACATCCATGAGCTCGACCGGCCATGGACGGAGACGCGGTTCATGTACCAGGGGTTCGTGCTCAGCAGCCAGGCGCAACTCGATGCGCTGAAGAAATACTGCAAGCATGTCTTCATCGACACGGAGAAGGGCGCGGACGTCTCGGCCAATCCGTTCAGTGGGGGTCCCAAGCTCCCGAGCGTGCTCGACACCATCAAGAATAAGGTTATCTACGAGCAAAAGACGGAAGTCAAACAAGAATTGCCGGCCGCACGCCAGGCCCAGATCAAGACCGCGGTCGTGCTGAAGGACATGTTCGGCTCGATTCAGGCCGGCAAGGTGCTCGACGCCCCCCGGGTGCGCGATGCCGTGACGAGCATGACCGACAGCGTCGTGCGCAATCCCGACGCGATGCTCCTGCTCGCCAAGATGAAGGAGACGAGCGAACACACCCTCGACCGCGCGATGGGAGTCTCGATCTACATGCTCACGTTCGGCCGCTTTCTGCACTTGCCGCGCGAGCAGCTCGATCTGCTCGGACTGCTCGGGCTGCTGCAGGATGTCGGAATGCTGCGTTTGCCGGCCGATCTGCTCAATAAGGAGGAAGGCTTGAGCGAGGCCGAGCTGAAAGTCTGCAAAAGCCACGTAGGGCATTCGGTCGCGATCCTGGAGAAGACCACCGGGCTTCCCCCCGGGCTGCCCGCGCTCGCGGCCCTGCACCACGAACGCGTCGACGGCAGCGGCTATCCACGCGGATTGAAGGGCGGGCAGATCGGGTTGATTGGCGGCATCGCGGGACTCATCGACTGCTTCGACGCGCTCACGGGCCTCCGGCCCTACCGCCAGGCGTTGTCGCCCTCGAACGCGCTCAACATGCTTTACGGTTCGCGCGGTTTGCGCGGCACCCAGTTCGACGGGCCCCTGGTCGAACAGCTCATCCAGTGCATCGGGATCTATCCGGTCGGCGCCATCGTCGAGCTGCACACAAACGAGATCGGGATCGTGATTGCGCCGAACCCGGTGATGCGGCTGTACCCGAAGGTCATGGTGGTGCTCGATTCAAGGCGAAATCGGCTCAAGCCGGCGAAGATTATCGAGCAGGCGGGCATCAAGCGCTCGCTGGAGCAGGGGAGTGTCAACATTGATACCTCCGAATTCTTCCTCTGAAAGCAGGGGGAGCGGGCCGGACCCGGCCTCCGCTTCCGCGCCGGAACAGGAACCGGGTGTCGGTCTGACAGCGCTGGTCGGGCGCCTGGCGGTGGAGTTCGGCGCCGACCCCAAAACGCTGGCCTGCGTCGCGTCGCTGTTCGAGGAGGTGCGCGAGCGCGCGCCGGACCTCTTCGTTCCGGCCGCGGGAGGACTTGCCACTGTGTTTGCGCACACCGCCGCCTCGGGCGACGCCGACGCCGGGCCGGTCCATGCGGCCCTTGGCGAATGGGCGCTGGACGCCGAGGGCGAGCCGCTTGAGCGCATGCGGCGCGACTGCCTGCGCTTCCAGAGCGCGATGACGCGCGGCGCGCTGCGCTTGTACGCCGGGGACCCGGAACGATGCGCGGAGAACCTCCTTGCGCTGCAGCGCTTCATCTTCCTGCAGATCGCCCTCCTCGCCTCGCTTGCGGCGCGCAGCCAGGAAGGGGGTGGCGTGGTGCGCACGCTGCCGACCCCCGAGTACGCGGCCTTCATGGGAATCTTCCGCACCACGATCGAGAGCCACCGGCAGGAAGGAAAGCAGCTTGGGTTGCTTCTGCTTCACGTCGCGAAGGTCAAGCAGGTGGATCACCTGCTCGGATTGCAGAGGGGCGAAGCCTTCATGCTGCGGGTCATCCGGCGCCTGCGCGAAGGGGTGCTGCGCAAGCAGGACCAGCTTGGCCGGGTGAGCCGCGACCAGTTCGCCTGCCTGCTGCCGCGCATTGCCGGGGAGGGCGTGGCGATTCTCGCCGCGAACAAGATCCTGGGCGCTCTGGAAGCGCCGATTCCGATCGGCGACCGCTCGTTCACCCCGGACGTGGTGATCGGCATCGCGATGTACCCGGACCACGGCGCGGACCCGCAGACGCTGGTTCGCAACGGCACGCTCGCCGTGCGCGCGGCGCGCGGCGCCGCGGAGCGCGTCGCCGTCTACGACCCGGCGCATGGCGAGAGCGAAGAGCGCAACATGCAGCACGAGGCGCGGCTGCGCCACGCCCTGGAGGAGAATGCTCTCCGGCTTGCCTTCGAGCCGCAGCTCGACCTGAGTACCGGCCGGATCGCCGGGCTGGCGTGCATGCTGCGCTGGACGGACGACGAGCTTGGCGAGGTGTCGGAGGCGCGAGCGGTCGAGGCGGCTGAAGCCTCCGGCCTGATCCGGGAGATGACATGGTGGGTATTCAATAGCGCGCTGAGACTATGCGCCGAGTTTGCGCGCGCCGGGCTTGAGCTTCCAATCGGCCTGAAAGTGACCGCAAGCGCTCTCGCGCAACCCGATTTTCCGGAGTTTGTGGGACGCGCGCTCGGTACCTGGAAGGTTCCTCCCGATCGGCTGGTGATCGAGATCCACGAGGCGGCGCTCGTCGGCGGGATCGAACAGGTGAAGGAAACGCTCGCCCGCCTGAAGGCGCTCGGGCTGCGTCTCGGGATCGACGGCTTCGGCACCGGTTCATCCTCCCTGAGCAACCTGGCGCAACTGCCGCTCGACGAGGTGAAGGTCGGCGCCAAGTTCGTGAGCGACATGCGGCAAGCGACGTTCCACGCGAAGATCGTTCGTTCGCTGGCTCATCTGGCGCGGGACCTCGGGCTTCGAGTGACGGCTGAAGGCGTGGAGGACGCCGAGACTGCGGCTGCGCTGTCGACGCTCGGCTGCGAGCGCATCCAGGGTGGATATGTGGGTCGCCCGCTTACCGCGCAGGAGGTTCTTGATTGCGAAATACGCGCCGCAGGGCCAGTCCGACTTCCGCTCGGGATGCCGGCAAAGCTGGACGCTTCCTGAATCGTTACTCCTTCACTCCTTCACTCGTTCACTCCTCACGCTTTTGGCGCTTCTGGTGTAGCAGTTCCGGCTTGATCTGACCAGCCGTGTCCGAACGCCAATTTTTGGAAATGATCCGAAGCGGGCACTCGGGTGGAGTTCATAAAGCTACGCAGTGAGGAGGTAGATAATGTTACTTTTGTTGCCTGCCTCGGCAAAGTACGCCTTTTCTGACTGGCCATGGGTAATCGCGACGTCACCCGTCGAGCTGGCATTTCCGGCAGGGGGTACTAATTCTTCGCAGCAAGCGAGGGCCGTCGCGGCGGTCGCTTGGCGATCTTCTTCCTCAAGGCGTGAGATTTCGATAACCCAAAGCGCTTGATATTGCAGCTCCGGTTTTCTTGACCTTGAGCGCCAGTTTGCGCAGTGTTTTCGGAGGGAGACGAGACGCAGGTCCGTAGACGCCGACGGCAGCGACGACTTTACCTGTGCTATCCCAGATCGGCACTGCCACCCCACGGACCGACTCCTGCCACTCTCCTCGAGTAATCGCGTACCCCATTTTCTTCACGCGCTCCAATTCCTTCCTCAGCGCATGGGCACTGGTAATCGTGGTCGGTGAATGCGCCTTCATATTGCGCGTCGCGCGGCTGATGATTTCCTCCGACTCGTACGCAATTAGCGCCTTGCCTGTGGCCGTGCAGTATGCGGGCGCGCGTTGACCTACGGGTGTATAGGCGCGCACGGGCATGGGGCTATCAATTTTCTCGAGGTACAGCACGTCGTCGTGATCGAGGATGGCGAGATTGACGGTTTCGGAGGTGGCGTCGGCCAGGGACGCAAGATGGGCCGATGCCAGACGCCGCAGATCAAGGCGTCCGAGCACCTTCGTGCCGATTTCCCAGAGCTTGAGGGTAAGGAAATATCGTTTCGTGACCGGGTCCTGCTCGGCGTATCCCCGTGCGGTCAGCGCCGAGAGGAGGAAATGCACGCTAGGCTTCGGCGCCTCGAGCAGCGTTGAAATCTCCGACAGGCTTAGGGGCCGCCCGGCGTTCGCCAGCGTCTCCAACAAATCCAATCCTTTCAAAAACGTCTTCGCCATCAGCCGCTTATGCCCCGATGTACCCCCATTAGAAATCGTTTGTGCCATTGAAACCGAGTTTCCCCTTGACCCGCCACAACCTCTCACCTAAGATGTATTCAGTATACTTGAATTATGTTCAATATATTAGAATACTAGCGGAATTGATGCAAGGAGAATCACATGCAACAAAGACCCCCCGCTTTTGCCGTTTTCGCTGGTTTACTGCTTTCGCTCAGCACCGCTGGGGCGAATGCCGACAGCTCTTATCCCACCAAGCCCCTACGTATTGTCGTCGGCTTTCCCGCAGCCGGCGTCTCCGACGGGCTTGCACGCACGCTGGCCAAGCCGCTGTCCCAGGAAATGGGCAAACAGGTCGTCATCGATAACCGGCCGGGCGCCGGCACGACGCTCGCCGCCAATCTCGTCGCGAAGTCTCCGGCTGACGGTTACACGCTTTTCATGCAGGACATGACTACGCACGCGATCAACGCCAGCCTGTATCGCAAGCTGCCGTACGACTCGATCAACGATTTCACGCCGATCAGCCTGGTTGCTTCGACGCCGCTTGTGCTCGTGATCCATCCGTCGCTCCCCGTGAAGAGCGTCAAGGAGCTCATAGCGCTGGCGAAGGCCAGGCCCCGTGAGGTGAGCTACGGTTCCTCCGGCGTCGGAACAGTCATTCATCTCGCCGGCGAGATGTTCAAGAAACGCGCCGCCATCAACCTCATGCATGTCCCATACAAGAGCGGCACCTTGGCCATCCTCGGGATCATCGGCGGAGAAATCGCGTTGACCTTCGCAACGATGCCGTCCGCGATTCCGATGATGCAGGCGGAAAAAGTGCGCGCACTCGGGGTGACGACTTTAAAGCGCGCATCGGCGATTCCCGGTGTGCCCACAATTGCCGAGGCGGGTGTCCCGGGCTACGAAGTGGTCCTCTATAGCGGCCTCCTCGCGCCTGCCGGACTACCCAAAGAAATATTGGCTCGCCTGAACAGCGAAGTCGTGAAAGCAGTGAACGCACCGGAAGCCAGGGCGTACTACAACAGCATCAGCGCCGAGCCCATCACGAGCACGCCAGAAGAATTCGCCGCACACATGGTCTCGGAAATGGTCAAGCTGGGGCTTGCCGTGAAAGATTCTGGCGCGCGCGCCGACTGAAATACCGTGCATCGATCTTTCCCACCCACAACCACGAATTCATGAGGAAACAATGAGCCTGAAGCTACCGCGCCACAACCGCTACGACTATTCGCCCATCATTGAACGCAAAGATTACAGTTGGCCTAACCGCAGGCGCCTCGCGTTCTGTATCACGACCAACATCGAGTGTTGGGCTTTCTTGAAAGGACGCGGCCACGACAACGCCAAGCACAACGAACCACAGACGCACCGCAACTACTCGTGGCGGGATTACGGCAACCGGATCGGAATCTGGCGGCTATTTGACCTGTTCGACGAACTCAACCTGCCGGTCGCCCACAACGCCAATAGCCTCCTCTACGACTATTGTCCTCAGATGTTTGACGCGATACGCCGGCGGGGCGACGAGATCGTGAGCCACGGCCGGACGAACTCGGAAAATCTGAGCGATTTCAGGTGGGAGGGCGACGAGGAAGAGATCATCCGCCAGGTGACCAAGACCTTTACCGAGAAAGAAGGTAAAGCTCCGAAAGGCTGGATGGGCGCCGGCGCCACTGAGAGCGCGACCACGCCCGACCTCATCAAGGAGGCCGGCTATACCTACATCATGGATTGGCCCTGCGACGATCAGCCGTTCTGGATAAGGACGCGGTCGGGCCCGCTGCTTTCAGTACCCTATCCGGTAGAGTTGAACGACGCGTCCCAAGTCATGCATCGCCAGCACACCGCGCGCGAATTCTGCGACATGCTCGTGGACCAGTTCGACGAAATGATCGAGCAGTCCGAGAAGCACCCGTTGGTGTACAACATCTCCATACATCCGTACATTTATGGTCAGCCCTTCCGCTTGCGTCCGCTGCGCGAGGCGCTGAAACATTGCGTGTCGCACAAGCTGAAGGATAGGGTGTGGTTCTGCAAACCCGCCGATATCGCGGATTATTGCCACACCCTGGATAAGGACATCCTGCCGGGGGGGCTGAAATCGGAATAATTCGCGCGCATCCGCGCGCAGTATGTATGAAACCTACGGGAGTTTTGCGAATGGCGAAGATCTGGAGCGCGGAGTACTGGGCGAAGAAGGGTAACGTCGACCTCTACATGTTCCGCAAATGCCTTAACCCGCCCGCGAAGGGCAAGAACCCACCGGTGCTGTTCTTGGTTCACGGCTCGTCATTTTCGAGTAAACCGGGTTACGACATGCAGGTGCCAGGGCGCGACGACTATTCGGTGATGGACGAATGCGCGAAGATGGGCTTCGACGTCTGGACTGTGGACCACGAATGCTATGGCCGGTCTTCGAGGACTGCGAGCAATTCGGACATCGCGACGGGCGCCGAGGACCTCAAAGCTGCCACGGTCGTCCTCGATCGCGAAACCGGTCTGGGCAGATACACTTTTTATGGCCAGTCATCCGGCGCGTTGCGTGCAGCGCTCTTTGCGCAACTCAATCCGGCCAAGGTCGAGCGCCTGATACTGGATGCGTTCGTATGGACTGGCGAAGGATCCGTGACGCTCGCCAAGCGGCGCGAAGGGCTCGACGTCTATCGGAGCAGCAATATGCGGCCGGTCAAGCGCGACACGTTCCGTCAGTCCTTAACGCGAGATGCGCCCGGTGTTCGCACCTGCGAGGAGGAAGTCGTCCAGGCGCTGGCCGATGCGGCCCTGAAGGACGGCGATAGCGTTCCTACGGGGACGTTCCTGGACATGTGCACGAAGCTCCCGTTGGTGGATCCGAAGAAGATCACCTGTCCCGTTTACATTATGCGTGGCGCACACGACGCCATTTCGACAATCGAGGACATCCTGAACTTCTACCGCGAGTTGCCGAATCCCGATAAGCACTTCTCGATATTGGCGCATTCCGCGCACATCGCGCCGCTGGGAATCAACCGACATCGCTTCTATCACTTGCTCAAGGGTTTCCTCACCATTCCGCCGCCGCGCGATTAGAGGCACGCTTGCATGAATGACCTTGCCGCAGATCCTCTCGCGGGATCAAGCATCGCGCAGTTCGGTGCCCGCTTGCGGCGAGGCGAGATCACTTCGGAGCGGGCGACCGGACTTTATCTGGCGCGAATCGCTGCGCTCGATCCGGGACTCGAGGCATTCACGCACGTCGCATCCGAACAAGCGCTTGAGACAGCGCGCGGGGTCGACCGATTGCTGGCAGGCGGAGTCGATCTCGGGCCGCTCATGGGTGTTCCCGTTGCGGTCAAGGACTTGTACACCGTCGCCGGCATGCCGCAGTCAAGGGTTGGCTCACGGCTCGATGTCAGTGACCTCGTCGAACCCGAAGGCACTTTCATCAGGAAACTGAAGCGCGCCGGTTGCGTCATTTTGGGAAAGACGCGGATGACGGAGTTCGCGTTTGGGCTCGTGAATTTGAATCAGAAGCCGCCGCGCAATCCGTGGGATACCAAAGTGCATCGCATGCCGGGCGGCTCGAGCAGCGGCTCGGCGGTCGCGCTCGCGGCGGGCATGTGTGCTCTCGCATTTGGTTCGGACACTGGCGGCTCCGTGCGGCAGCCGGCTGCGCTATGTGGCGTGTGTGGATTCAAGGCGACCGCCGGGCGGTGGTCGCTCGACGGGGTCTTCCCTCTATCGCATTCATTCGATTCTATTGGTTTCTTTTCCCGCTCTGCGGAGGAAGCGGCAATTGCGTATGCCGCGCTGAGCAACGAACCTCCATCATCGTCCAAGCCCATACGCGGTATTAAGCTGGGTCGGCCGGCCAATCACTATTTCGATGACTTGACTGCAACCGTTCGGCAATCCGTTGAATCTGCCTTGACAGTACTCGAAAAGGCGGGCGTCGAACTCGTGCCAATCGAAATTCCGGAAGTGCGTGAAACGAATGAAATCATCGTCCCGATCATGGCAGCCGAGCTGCTGGCTCACTTGGGCCGCGAACGGGTGCAAGCGGGACAAGGGGTGCTCGATCCCATCGTGCGGAGCCGCCTGCAAGGTGCGTTCGCGTTGACAGCGGTGGATTACATTCGTCAACTGCATCGAGCAAACGCGCTCCGCGGCATCGCGCGCAAGCGCATGCAGTGGCTGGACGGCTGGATCAGTCCGACGACGTTCAGCACTGCGGTGGCAGTAGACGAGTGCGCGACTGTAGAAACCGCGATCGCATGGACTCACAAGAGCACGCGCAATACGCGCCCGGGAAATCTGTTCGGACAGTGCGGCATTTCCATACCGGTAAAACCAGTCGGGACCGACCTGCCCGTAGGTATCCAGCTGATGTGCGCCCCAGGCTGCGAGGCGACGCTGTTGTCGATTTCTCAGAGCATCGAAGAACTTCTGCCGAAACCCGGCAGGCCCCATCTTATGTAACAACGAAATCGAACGCCTAAGCGTTTGAGTTCAGCGGCCGCCAAAGGCGATTTGCTGCAATGACGGGTACTCAATCGCTGAATCACTCTAGTCCACCTTCAGGTTCGCCGCTTTCACTACCTTCGCCCACTTGGCGGTATCGGCTTTAAGGTAGGCGCCGAACTCGCGCGGGTCCATCAGCGCCGGCTCGGCACCGACGTTCGCGAGAAAGTTTTTCATGTCGTCGCTGTTGACGATCTTTGCCACCGCTTCGTAGAGGCGGCGGATGATCGGCTCCGGCGTCTTTGCCGGCGCGAGCAGGCCGCTCCACGAGTTGACCTCGAAACCGGTCAGTCCCTGCTCGCTGATGGTCGGCAACTCCGGCATCAGCGCCGTGCGCTTGAGCGTCGCCACGCCGAGCGGGCGCACCCGGCCGGCCTTGATGTGCGCGGCGAGCGCCGTCGCGCCAGTGCAAATCATGGGTATCTGCCCGCTCAAGACGTCGATCATCGCGATGGCGGCGCCCTTGTACGGGATATGCACGATGTCGATGCCGGCCATGGTCTTGAACAGTTCCCCGCACAGGTGCGGCGAGCCGCCGTTGCCGCTCGACGCGAAGTTCAGCTGGCCCGGTTTGGCTTTGGCGAGCGCGATCAGTTCCTTGATGTTGGTCGCCGGCACCGAGGGGTTGACGACCAGCACGTACGGTATCGACGCAAACATCGCGATGGGTGCCAAGTCCTTGATCGGATCGTAGCCGAGCTTGGCATACACGCTCGGGCCGACCGCCAGCGGGCCGGCGACGCCGATCAGCAGCGTGTAACCATCGGGCGTCGATTTCGCCACGAGCTCGGAACCCATGTTGCCGCTGGCGCCCGAGCGGTTGTCCACGACGATTTGCTGTCCCAACGCCTCGGACAGGCGCACCGCGAGCGCGCGGCCAAGGATGTCGTTGGTGCTGGCGCCGGGCGGATACGGGACGATCAGCCTGATCGGCCGGGTGGGGTAGGGCTGCGCCGATGCGACGTGAAGCGCGGCCCCGCACAGCAGCGCAGCGAAAACTGTAACCGCCGATAAACGCCGATAAACGCCGATGAAAATCAAGAATCGAACCGCAGAGGAAAATAAAAATGCAGAAAATTTCGAAGCAATCATTTTTCTGTGCTCGCTATAGGTGACGTTTCGGTATTTGTTTTTGACTCTATCTGCGTCCATCGGCGGCTTCATTGGTCCTTGGTTTCTCGCAGAAACTTGCGGATCTCGGCAACCACCGCATCCGGGGCGAGGAAGTGGATGCCGTAATCGTAACCCTCGAGCTCAACCAGCTTCGCGCGCTGCAGCTTGTCGCGCATCTCCGCCATGTGCCGCTTGCGGCGCTCGGTGCATTTGCTGCCGACGATCAGCAACGTGGGCGCCTTGACTTTCGGCAGGCGCGGCATCAGGTTCACGGTGGAGAAAAGTTTGAACGCGGCCACCGCGATATGCGCCGGGGTCTTCGCCATCTCCCTGGGCACGAATTCGGCGAGTCCCGCGGGCGCGTGGCTCACATCCATCCGGTACTGCAATGTTCTGCGGCACCACTCGGCGACGCCGTATTTCTCGATCGCCGCGCCCTGGTTCGCCTCGCCGATCGCATAGGTGGATACGGTCTCGTCGCCCATCCTGGCAGCCGTGTTGCACAGCGTGATCGAGGCGATGCGCTCCGGATGATTGAGTGCCGCGACCAGGCCCACGGCGCCGCCGGTCGATTCGCCGACCCAGTGCGCGCGTTGTATGCCCAGCACATCCATGAGGCCGATGGCGTCATCGGCCAGCATGTCCGTGGTCAGCGGCGAGCCGGGCGGCGGCTTGCCCGTCTCGCCATAGCCGCGGGCGTCCATTCTCAACACGCGATAGTCGCGCCCCAGCAACGGCACCCACGCGCGCCAGAATTCGATGTTCCGGCAATAGCCGGGGTAGAGCAGGAACGTTGCCGGCTCGTCCGTTCGCCACGGGTCGGTGTAGTCAGCCAGATCGTAGTGGATGGCGAGATCGCCCACCGTGGCGAAATGCGGGTTCGCGGTCATTGCGTATTCCCGGTCTTGCAACCTCACGGCTGATCGATCCGGACCGGGCTGCCGCTGGCGGCCGACGCCACGATTGCTTCGAGCACGGCAATGCCGTTGACCGCCTGCTCGGGCGGCACCATGCATGGCTTTTTGGCGGCCACGGTAGCGGCGAACGCCTCGAGCGTCGCCTGCTCCCTGTCGATCGCCGGCAGCGTGATGCGCTCCGGCTTTCCTTCCAGAGCGCACGCCACGAGTTCGGTGTCGCCGCGCATCTCGAGCCAGCCCTTGGTGCCGAACACATGCACCCGCCACAATTCGCCGGTGACAAAGACCGTGGCCAGATAGCCGGTGGCGCCGCCCGAGAATTTCAGCAGCAGCGAAGTGGTGTCGTCCATGTCGATGTCCGCAGGCAGCTTGCGTTTCCCGCTGAACGCATAGACCGAACTCACCAGGCCGGCGATGTGGATCATCGAATCGAGGGCGTGAATGCCGCGTGCCGTCATGCCGCCGCCGGGGGACTCGGACCGGGTTGCCCGCCAGTCGCCCGCTTTGAGCCGATAGCCGGTGGGCCCGGAATGCTGTCCCTCGAGGTGCAGTACCTCGCCGATTTCGCCGGCGTCAATCCGGCGCATCATCTCCAGGGACGCCGGCACATGTCTGCGGTTAAAACCCAGCCCCAGCGTCACGCCCGCCGCGCGGCAGGCAGCCACCGCCGACTCGGCGGTAGCGCGCGTCAGCGTGAGCGGTTTCTCGCAGAACACATGCTTGCCGGCCCTGGCTGCGGCCACGATATGCCCGTGGTGCAGCGAGTGCGGCGTGGCGAGCACGACGGCGTCGATTTGCGGGTCTTTGAGCACGTCCGCATACGAGGAGACGACCGGAATGCCGGTTTTCGCGGAGAATTCGCGGTGCTTGTCGGGATTGCGGGAAATCCCCTTGACGATGCGGATCTTGTCGCTTGCTTTCACTGAATCAACCAGCCGGCCGCCCCAGCGCCCGATGCCGTAAATTGCGGCGTTCAACATTTCCTGATCTCCTGCTGACAAGTTGTGAACAGCGTAGCCGCGATTGCGCGTCGCGCGACACTGCTTCGGGAAAAATACTCTGCGCGAAAGCGCGACGCGTGATAGTGCGCCGGCGCCGCGGGTTTCGCAACCCGCAGAAATTTGACTTCGGTGTTGGTGCGCGGCATGCTGCGATCAGCCTGAGAAAATTGATGTAATCAATAAGCAGTCCGGACCCTGCGACCGGCGGGAGGAGAAATCCATGCGAAGCCAGACCGTACGACGAATGGTATTTCTGTCGGGGGCAGCGGTCTGCGCATTGACAGCCGGTCCGGCGGCAGGCCAGGCCGCAGCACAGACTTACCCCAACAAACCGATCCGGCTCATAGCGCCGTATCCGCCCGGCGGTTCTTCCGATATTCTGGCGCGCATTCTCGGCGAGAAGCTGACTGAACCGTTGGGGCAGCGCATCATTGTCGACAATCGTCCGGGCGCCGGCGGCAGTCTGGGCACGGGGATCGCGGCCACTGCAGCGGCGGACGGCTATACGTGGGTGGTCGGCAGCGTTGCCCCAATCGTGCTCAACCCGCTTTTCTACAAGACCGGCTATCAGTCGCTGCGCGACTTTGAGCCGGTATCGGTCATCGCCGCCGCTCCGCAATTGATCGTGGTCAACCCGGCGCTGCCGGTAAAGTCGATGGAGGACCTGATCGCGCTTGGCAAATCGAAACCCGGTTCAATCAATTACGGCAGCAGCGGCACCGGCACGCTGCCCCATCTCGGCGGCGAGATGTTCGCGACCATGACCGGGGCAAGAATTACGCATGTCCCGTACAAGGGTTCTCCGCCCGCACTGCTGGATCTCATGGCCGGGCAGGTGCAAGTGGTCTTCGCCGACATGCCGGTTGCCCTGCCCTATGTCAAATCGGGCAAGCTGCGGGCGGTCGCGGTGGCCGGCGCCAGGCCGTTCCCGCTGACGCCCGGCATACCGACCGCAATCGAAGCCGGATTGCCGGGTCTGGTCCTGGATAACTGGTGGGGACTGTTGACAATGAAAGGGGTGCCGCAGAAGATAATCAACAAGGTCAACGCCGAAATCGTCAAGGCCTTGAAGCAGCCGGATGTGATAGAACGCTACACCGCCCTTGGCATCGAGTCGGTGACCAGCACGCCGCAGGAATTTGCCGGCATCATCAAGTCGGATCGGACGAAGTATCTGAAGGTCATCAAGGACGCCGGGATCAAGGTGGAAGTGAATTGAACCTGAAAAGAATGGGAGAATCTGCACGATGAAGATGACAGCGAAAAAAAGCGCGGCTGCGGGCGGCTGCGATCACACGTTCAAGGCGATTTACGATCACGAGGTCGAATGGGAAAGCGATGACGTGCGCGGGCTGCTCAAGCTGCCGCCCGGCGTCAAGGTCAAGGTTTTGAACTACGACCCGGTGATGAAGCGCATCGACATGAAGCAGCAGTTCCCGCCGGGATATGTCGAGCCCGCGCATACCCACAAGAGCTGGCATTCGATCCTGGTGACCAAGGGCCGCATGTGCGTGGCCGGCAAGGACCTGCGCCCCGGCGACTACGTATTCGGCTGGGACATACGCCACGGACCCTATGAATATCCGGACGGATGCGAGGTGTTCATCGTCTACATGGGCGATGCGACGCACGTGTGGGAGAAAGCAGAGCTCCTCAAGCACGCGAACACCTGGCAGCCGGAGACCGAAGCCGGCAAGCAGGGCGTGGTGGAACACGTCAGGAAACGCAAAGCCGGACAAGTCTGATCCGGGGTTCCCGTGAAAGTGCGGGATATAACTTGCGGCAGTTATCGGCGCGGCAGAGATCAATGGCTCTGAAGCTGCGCCCTCTTTCCTACAGTCTGGGCGCCGAGGTCTGCGCTATCGATGTCTCGCGCAAGATGAGCGAGCACGATTTCGGCGACGTATACCGGGCCTTCCTCGAACACGGCATCCTGTTGTTCAGGGACCAACACATTACCCGCGAGCAGCACATCGAATTCAGCCGCCGCTTCGGCGAGCTCGACAAGCACGACGCGCTGCCGCGCGACCGCCATCCGGACCATCCGGAGATCCTCATGGTTACGAACGAGCCCAAACTCAATGGCGCGCCATCCGACAGCAAATATACCGGGCGCCAATGGCACTCCGACATGTCCTTCACCCTGGTGCCGTCGTCGGGATCTCTTTTGCGGTGCATCACCGCGCCCCCGGTCGGCGGCGATACGATGTTCGCCAATATGTACATGGCGTATGACGCGCTTTCCGCGGGAATGAAGAAGCTGATCGCCGGCCTGCACGGCATACACATGTCGGGGACGCGCAAGATCGCTAACAGCACGACCGGCATTCCCCGTGCCGAGGAACAGAAACGCATCAACCCGCCGGTCGCGCAGCCGGTGGTTCGCATGCATCCCGAGACCGGCCGGAAGGCGCTGTATATCGGCGACAAAGTAAAGTCCTTCGACGGCATGACGGAGGAGGAAAGCCGCCCTTTGATCGAATATCTGGTACAGCACGCCACGCGGCCTGAATTCGTATACCGGCACCAGTGGCAGGCCAACGATATCCTGGTCTGGGATAACCGCTGCACGATGCATTGCGCGCTGGGCGATTTCGACGAAACCCAGCTCAGGCACATGGAGCGGACTACCGTGCTCGGAACGCCGTCCGGCTATGTGGTGAAAGCCGCCTGAGACCGTGGGTCGAGGAGGAACGTCATGAAACAATTGATATTGTACGCGTTGGTGTCAGTAGTTGCGTTCGGGTTTGCGGGCGTGGTGGTGGCGCAGAATTATCCGTCCAAACCGATCCGCATCATCATTCCGTTTCCACCCGGCAACACTATCGACATCATGGCCCGGCTGATCGGACCGAAGATGACCGAGCGTCTCGGGCAGAACGTGATTGTCGACAACCGTGCCGGGGCGAGCGGACAGCTCGGCCTGGAGCTTGGCGCGCGCGCCGCGCCGGACGGCTACACTCTCATCGCCGGGCAGGGCGGCAATCTCGTTGTCATGCCGCACACCTACAAGAAGATCCCGTACGATCCGATCAAGGATTTTGCGCCGATCGCGCTGTCGACGACGAATTTTCTGGCGCTGGTCGTGCATCCGAGCGTGCCGTTCAGGAGCGTGAAGGACCTGATCGCTTATGCGAAGGCCAACCCCAACCGGCTGACCTTCGCGTCGAACGGCGAGGGCGGCTTCCCGCACATGACGATCGAGCTGCTGCGTGTCATGGGAGGCTTCACGTATGTGCATGTTCCGTACAAAGGCAGCGCCCAGATTGCGACCGATCTGATCGGCGGGCATATTGATGCGGCGATCGACGGCATTACCGGCCTGACGCCGCACATACGCTCCGGCAAGCTGCGCCTGCTCGCCATCACCAACCCGACGCGCGTGCCGCAGTTCGACGGCACGCCCACGATCGCCGAAACCTTGCCGGGCTACGACTCGCGCGGCTGGTTCGGTTTTCTCGCGCCGGCCGGGACGCCGCGCGAGATCGTCACGCTGCTGAACCAGGAGATCAATCGGGCGATAGCGCTGCCGGACGTGAAAGAAAAACTGGTTTCGGCCGGTCTGATCATTGTCACCGAGCCGCCGGAGTATTTCGCGGCAACGATCAAGAGCGATTATGCCAAGTACGGCAAGCTGATCCGCGACATCGGCTTCCAGCCGCAGTAGGGAGGCCGCGGCGGGGAGGCGGTGCACTGCGTCGTTAATAAGCAGTCTTGTGAGGCCGTCGACCCAACAGTTCGTTGCACGGCGCGCCTGAAAAAATGCGCGACGCAGCGCGAACCCGCCCCGGATATTCCGCTAGAATAAGCACGGTCCGCACGCGAATGGTGCGATGCCGCGATGTGCGTCTCCGGGGAGGATCGAGCAATGAAAAAAGCGAAATTCGTCGTGGCGGCGGCGCTTGCCGCGATTTACGCGACCGGCGTCCACGGCCAGACCGCGGGCGGATACCCCGCGCGGCCGCTCCGCATCATCGTGCCGCTGGCGCCGGGCGGCAACGTCGATCTCGTCGTCCGCTCGCTCGCCCAGCAGCTCACCGAAAACCTCGGGCAGCAGGTCATCGTCGAGAACCGGCCCGGCGCGAGCAGCCTGGTCGGCACCCAGCTGGCCGCCAAAGCGGCGCCCGACGGTTATACGCTGCTCGCGATGGCGAACACTTTTGCCATGGTGCCTTCGATCGTCGCCAACCCCGGCTACGATCCGCTGAAGGATTTCACCGGCGTCACGCTGACCTGCCTGGTGCCGCAGGTGCTGGTCGTGAACCCCGCGCTGCCGGTGCGCTCGGTGAAGCAGCTGATCGCGCTGGCCAAGTCGCGGCCGGGGGAAATCTCCTACGCGACGTCGGGCCCGGGCGGCACCGGGCACATGGCCACCGAACTCTTCAGCCGTCAGGTCGGCGTGAAAATGCTGCACGTGCCTTACAAGGGCAATGCGCAGGCCATCATCGATGTGATCGGCGGGCAGGTCATGCTGATGTTCGACCAGGTGAGCACCTCGGAACCCCACATCAAAGCCGGCAAGCTGCGCCCCCTGGCCGTCACGAGCCGCACGCGCTCGCCGCTGTTTCCGGATCTGCCGACCATCGACGAGGCGGGAGTGCCGGGCTTCGAAGACATCACCTTCAATGGATTGGTGGCGCCGGCGGGAACCCCGCGCGAAATCCTCGTGCGCCTGAACGAAGAAGTCGCGAAGATCGTGCGCATGCCGGCTCTGCGCAATCGCTTCCTGGAACGCGGTGTCGAGCTGAAAGCGAGCGCGTCGCCGGAGGAGTTCACCGCGCACATCAAGGCCGAATTCGAGAAGAAAGGCAAGCTCGCGCGCGACGCCGGCATCAGGCTGGAGTGATCTGAAAGGGGAACGCGTTGTCGCTACGTGATGAAGGCGAGCCCGCTTTCAAGGCGCCGCCGCTGAGCTGCGATTGTCACTTCCACGTGTTCGGCCCGGCCGCGCGTTATCCGTATGGCTCCGACCTGCGCTACCCGCCGCCGCTCGCGCCGCTCGCGGACTATCTCGCGCTGTCACGCCGCCTCGGGTTCGAGCGCTTCGTATTCGTGCAGCCGAGCGCGTACGGCCGCGACAATGCGTGCATGCTCGACGCCATGCGCGAAGTCGGGCCGCAATGCCGCGGGATCGTCGATGTCGACGAGAACGCTCCCGATGCCGGGCTCGCGCGGTTGCATGCGGCGGGCGTGCGCGGCGTGCGCGTCAATGTGTCGCCGGTCAAACCGCCGGCGGCGGGCTTCGCGGCAACCCTGCTGCCGCGCATCGAGCGCCTGCACGCGCGCTGCGCCGAACTCGGCTGGCAGCTCGATTTCCTGACCCCGGGCTGGCTGACCAGCGAGCTGATGCCCGCGCTGAAGAAACTGACGTGCGACTTTACCGTCGCGCATATGGGCATGTTCCTCGCCAAGGATGGCGTTGAGCAGCCGGGGTTCCAGCAGCTGCTCGATCTGCTGCGTCACGGCGACGGGCATTGCTGGATCAAGCTTACCGGGGTGTACCGCATGTCGGTGGCGGCCGAATTCGCCGATGCGGCGCCGCTCGCGCGCGCGCTGATCGAGGCGGCCCCCGGCCGGATTATCTGGGGCAGCGACTATCCGCATCTCTCATTCGCCGACCAGGTGGGTTCGGTCGAGCTGTTCAACCTGTTCGGCCAGTGGGCGCCGGATGCGGCGATGCGGCGCAAGATTCTGGTCGACAACCCGCAACAGCTGTTCAAATTCTGAATTTCCTCGGCGGGTAGCCTGCATGCAAGACCAATGCATGCATGATCCAACCGGTCATTGCTTTTTTTCCAACAGCGCCTTGATGAGCCCCCTTGCGGACGGGCTGTACCAGTCAGCCGGGCCCCACAGGCGCGCCAGCACCATGCCCTTTTCGTCGATCAGGTAGGTGGCGGGCATGCCCCAGGCGCCGTACAGCAGCCCTATTTCCCCGTCGGGGTCCAGCATGATCGGGTAGCTCAGCTTCAATTCCTTGACAAAGGCCAGCGCATCCTGCCGCTTGTCTTTGACGTTCACCGCCACGATCACAAATCCGCTGCTCCTGAATTCGCGGTAGAGGTTTTCCATGGCCGGCATCTCTTCCCGGCAGAACGTGCACCACGTGGCCCAGAAATTCAGGAACACCAGCTTGCCGCGATAGTTCTTGAGGGAGAGCTTTTTGCCGTCCGGGCTGGCGAGCGTGAAATCGGGAGCGGCCGGATGATCCTTCATCTCCTCGAGTTTGGGAATTACCTTGTAGTCAACTGGCGGGTTGCGGGGCGCCTGGGCGTAGAGCGGGCCGCTGCCAGGGAGGAGGGCGGCCAGCATGACAAGCAGCCAGCCGCGGGAAACAATAGGCATCACAACCGCAGCCTTAGTTGATCTTTTTCAGTTCCGCGATAAGCGTATCGTTCGGCACCAGCGGCTCACCGCGCCCCAGTATTTTCTTGTAGCGGATGACTCCCTGCTTGTCGACGATGAAGTAGGAGCGCTGCGCCAGTTTGCGCTCGGCATTCAACACCCCGTAAGCCTGCATCGCCTTCAGCTCCGGGAAATCGCTCAGCAGCGGGAAATTGAGCTTGAGAAAATCGGCAAACGCTTTCTGGGAGAAGCCTACGTTCGCGCTGATCCCCACGATCTCGGCATCGGCCGCCTCGAACTTCGAATAGTCGTCCCGACTGGACGACAGTTCCTGTATTCACGTCGGCGTGAAGTCGAGCACGTAGAACTGGACGACGACGTTTTTCCTGCCGGCAAGAGCGCTGAGCCTGAATTTTCCTGCCTGGGTGCTCGGCAGCTCGAAATCCGGCGCCTTGTCGCCTACCTCCACGGCAGCCACCAGGCCTGGATACGCGAACAAGAGCAACGTCAGAAGAATTGCCAGGATTGAACCGTTTTTTTTCATGCACCCTCCCGTCATGCGTGATGTGCCACAGGTACTTTAGCCAACTCGATCCCCGGAAGCAATATTTTCAAAAATTGGGGCCAGCGGCGATATCCCGGGCTACCTACTCAGGTCCAAACCCCTGGCCATCGTTTGGCGCAAAGCAAGACAGGATCGGGGTCGATCTCCCGCTCGCCGTAGCCATGGTGTTACGATAGCTACGCGTGCGCATTCGGCGATTGTCCAACCCGCTGAGGAGACGGCAGATGAGTTCCAAGGTCCGCAGGCTGGCCGAAACGCCCGTCAGGGAGCGCGTCAGCGCCGATGAATGGGAAGTGCGTGTCGACCTCGCTGCGTGTTATCGCGCTGCGGCTTACTTCCGCATGACTGACCTGATCTACACGCACATCTCGGCGCGCGTGCCCGGTCCCGATCATCATTTCCTGATCAACGCCTTCGGCCTGATGTGGGATGAAATCCGTGCGTCGAATCTGGTCAAGGTCACGCTCGACGGCGAGATCGTCGACGACCCGACGGGCCTGGGGATCAATCAGGCCGGCTACGTAATCCACAGCGCCGTGCACCGCGCCCGCGCCGAGATCAACTGCGTGATGCACACGCATACCGCCGCCGGCATCGGCGTTGCGGCCCAGGAGCAGGGTCTGCTGCCGATCTCGCAGCATGCGATGCGGCTGACGGGCAACGTTTCTTACCACGATTATGAAGGGGTGGCGCTCGACCTCGACGAGCAGCAGCGCCTGGTCCGCGATCTCGGCAGCCGCATGACGATGATTCTGCGCAATCACGGCCTGCTCGCGTGCGGCACCACCGTGCGCCAGGCTTTCGATTACATGTACTATCTCGAGCGCGCATGCCAGGCGCAGATCAGCGCGCTGGCCGGCGGCGCGAAGCTGCGCATTGCGCCGCCCGCAATCGCCGAAAAGGTTGCGCGCCAGTTCGAGCGCCCCGGCTACCAGGAGAAGAAAGGCGAGTGGCGGGCGCTGCTGCGCATGCTCGACAGGCTCGATCCGTCGTACAAGCAGTGAGGGGTGAGGCGGGATGGGTGTGGGGGAGTGTTCCCCGTCACTCATCGCGCATGCCCCCGTCGTCCATGCGAAGGGTCGATCCCCCGCTCGCCGCGGCGATACCGTTCATTCACGCGAATTTCATCTCTACGGCGATCTCGCGCATCACCGCTTCGGGCGTGTGATGGCGCGCGGCTGCGGGCGCGTTGCTGCCCTGCAGATAGGAGCCCAGTTCGCGGGCGCGGCCGACGACCGCCGGGCCGAACCGCGCCCGCCCGGTCTGATAGCGGTCGAGCGCCACCGGGATTTTCTCATCCGCATCGCGCAGCGCATCGGCGAGCAGCAGCGCGTCGCCGGCCGCCTTGGTGACGCCCATGCCGCAGTGCGGTCGCGCGACGTAGGCGGCATCGCCGAGCAACGCGACCCGTCCGCAAGCCATCTGCGGCGATTCGAGGTCGAAAATCGGCTGGAAAAACGGCTGCCGGGCGTGGCGCACGACTTCGACAAATTGCGGCGAGAGCAGCGCTTGCGCCGCATGGTGCATTTCGGCCAGCACCTCGGGACGAATGAGCGGGGGCGGGATCGACATGGGGTGGAGTCCGCCCAGGGCGTCGGTGCACAGGCGCGTCAGTTCGCGCGACTCCTCGGCCGGGCGGTACCACACGAAATTGAAACAGCGCTCGCCGGGGCGCGTCGAGTTGGTGAAGCCGGCGACCGGGTATCCGAGCATGTGCTCGCGCGGCGGCAGGCAAAAGGCGAACTTCGGGAACAGATCGTGGTGCACGGCGGGCGAAAAGAGGTTTTCGGCGGCGAGTCCGCGCCATGCGACATAGCCCGCGTAAACGGGCTTCACCCCGGGCAGGAGTTGCCCGCGCACGGCGGAGCGGATGCCGTCGGCGCCGACCAGCAGATCGCCGCGCGCGGTGGCGCCGTTGGCGAAGCGGGCGGTGACGCAGTTGGCGTCCTGCGCGAGGCGCCGGAAGGAACAGCCGAAGTGGTAGCGCTCGCGCGGGAATGCCTCGCGCAGCAACTGGTACAGCCGGCCCCAGGTCGTGAGGCATTGCGGCAGCGGCAGGGTGCCGATGACCGCGCCGCTGCGGTCGAAGGTCACGCGCTCCGGAATGTCGACGCCGAAGCTGTCGTCGAGCGGGACGCCGATGCGTTCCAGCGCAGCGAAGAGCTCGGGATGCGTGATGATGCCGGCGCCCCGCCCCGCCAGTTCCGCGCCGGATTGTTCAAATACTTCCACGTCCCAGCCGCAACGCAGCAGCAGATTGGCGGTGAAGAGACCGCCGAGCGAGCCCCCGATGACGAGCGCGCGCGGCCGGTGGGCGGTGGGCGGCATGAACGGCTGTCGTCCGGCGCGGCCAAACCGGCCCTACGTCGCACGCTGCGCTTCGGCGGCGGGGAAATTCAGCTCGATGGTGACGCCGCTCGGGTCCTCGAAGAACACCTGGTGCAGGCCGAGCGCGGGCACGGTGCGCTCGCGGCAGGGCGCGGCATGACGCTGCAGACGCTCGCGCATGTCGGCAAGACCCGTAGCGCTGAACGCGATGTGATCGACAGTGCCGGTGCCCTTGAGCGAATCGAGGTCGCGGTCGCCGAGATATTCCTTGAGGCCTGCCGGATTGTTCAGGTCCACGCCGATGAGATGCACCACGCCGTACGATTCGGGGTGGGGCGCGCCGTTGTAGAGCCACAGGCCGGGAAAATTGAACGGCGGCCGGAAACCGACTTCGAAACCCATCACCTCGGTGTAGAACTTGCGTGAAGCCTCGATGTCGAGGGTGCGGATCGAGTAGTGATCGAGTTTGCCGACGGGCATGGCGCCCCTCCTGGTGATGTGCGGGCGCGGACGGTGCGGGCTTGCGTCGAGCGCCGGCAGGTGGATGTCGTGGATTTTAACATCTGGCGCGGGCAGCCGCGTTCTCTCACCGCCGGTGGCCGGAGTGCTAGGATAGCCGCATGGCCGCATCCGTATCCGGCACCTCCCCGCCGCAGGGCGAACTCGTTCACCTCGCGCGTCTGTGGCGGTTTCTTGCACCCTATCGCTGGAGTATCGCCGGCGCGTTCGCCGCGCTCGTGGTCGCCGCCAGCTGCGTGCTCGCGCTCGGGCAGGGCCTGCGCCATGTGATCGACGCCGGGTTCGGCAGCGGCGATCCGCATCTGCTGAATGCCGCGCTCGGCGCGGTGGTGGCGGTGTCTGCGGTGCTCGCGTGCGCAACCTGGGTGCGCTTCTACCTGATGATGAGCGTCGGCGAGCGCGTCATCGCGGATCTGCGCCAGGCGGCGTTCGGCCACGTGCTCACGCTGTCGCCCGCATTCTTCGATTCGGCGCGCACCGGCGACCTCTCCTCGCGCCTGACCAACGACAGCGAGCAGATACGACAGGTGATCGGTTTCGGCTTGTCGATGTTCCTGCGCAACGGGCTGATGATGCTGGGTGCATTGGTGCTGTTGTTCGCCACCAGCCCCAAGCTCGCCGCGTTCATCGTGTTGGGCGTGCCGGCGACGCTGGTGCCGATCCTGCTGATGGGCCGGCGCGTGCGGCGCCTGTCGCGCGTCAACCAGGATCGCGTCGCCGACGTCTCGGCACATATCGACGAATCGCTGCATGAAATCCGCACGGTGCAGGCCTATCGCCACGAAGAGCGCACCCGGCTGCGCTTCACGGCGGCGACGGAAGCGGCCTATGCCGCCGGTGTCGACCGCATTCGCGTCAAGGCGTGGCTGATTTCGCTGGTGATGCTGATCGGTTTCTGCGCCGTCGGCGTGATCCTGTGGGTCGGGGGCCACGACGTGTTCGCGGGGCGTCTCACCGCAGGCGAGCTTTCCGCCTTCGTGTTTTATGCCGCCATCGTTGCCAGCAGTGCCGGAGTGATGTCGGAGGTGTGGGGCGAGATTCAGCGCGCCGCGGGCGCCACCGAACGGCTGATGGAATTGCTCGATACGACGCCCGTGCTGACGACGGCGCAGCCGCCGCTCAGGCTGCCGCCGCAGATCAGGGGCGCGGTTCGCTTCGACGAAGTCGTGTTCGCGTACCCGGCGCGCCCCGAGACGACCGCGCTCGGGCCGGTGGCGTTCACCATCAACCCCGGCGAGCGTGTCGCGCTGGTCGGTCCTTCGGGCGCGGGTAAGTCCACCGTGTTCGCGCTGATCCTGCGGTTCTATGATCCGCGCTCGGGCCGGATATTGCTGGATGGCGCCGATATCCGGCATTGCGATCCGCACGACCTGCGCCGGGCCATGGCGCTCGTGCCGCAGGACCCGGTGATCTTCGCTGCGAGTGTCACGGAGAACGTGCGCTTCGGCCGTCCCGACGCGACGGACGCCGCGGTGCGGGAGGCGTGCGCCGCGGCGCATGCGCTGGAATTCATCGAGTGCCTGCCGCACGGCTTCGACACCGACCTCGGCGAGCGCGGCGTCAAGCTCTCCGGCGGCCAGCGCCAGCGCATTTCGATCGCGCGGGCGCTGCTCGCCGACCGGCCGATCCTGCTGCTTGACGAGGCGACCAGCTCGCTCGACGCGGAAAGCGAGCGGCAGGTCGCTGCAGCGCTGGAAGGGCTGGAGCGTGGACGCACTAGTCTCGTCATCGCGCACCGGCTGGCGACGGTGCGCCACGCCGACCGCATCATCGTCATGGACCGCGGCCGCGTCCACTCGGTCGGCACCCATCAGGAACTGCTGCGTGCCGACGGCCTCTATGCGCACCTGGCGCGGCTGCAATTCGTCGCCGACGGGGAGATCGCGTAGCGCGATATTGGAGCATATTCCATGAATTCGGATACACTATGGTTCGCGTCGCGGTTCCTGCAATTTGAGCAGCCTGGCGGGACCGCCAAATCGGGTGTTGCAACGGGAGGGGGACAAATGCAAGCGAGGAAACTTGTTTTGACTGTGGCATTGATCGCCGGTACGGCGATCATGGGTCCGGCCGCACTGGCCGCCGAACCAGCCGGAACATGGTACCTGGGGGCGGGCGCCGGCCAGTCGCGGGGAAAGATCGAGGACTCCAGCATCAATGCCGTGCTGGTCGGCACGGGGGCGACTGCAACCGCGACGGCCAAAAGCGAACACAGCCTCGAGTACAAGGCGTTCCTCGGTTACCAGTTCAACCGCTACTTCGCGGTCGAAGGCGGATACTTCAATCTGGGTAAATTCAGCTTCAACTCGACGACAACTCCCGCCGGCAGCCTGCACGGCGACGTGAAAAATAACCATGGCTGGAACCTTGATCTCCTCGGCATGATCCCGGTGGTGGCGGACAGATTTTCGCTGTTGGGCAGAGTCGGGGTCCAGTCTTCGAAAACCAGTGATTTGTTCTTCGGCACCGGCGCCGCCGCGCCGCTGGCCAATCCGACTCCGAGCAGGAACCAGGTGAATTACAAATTCGGCCTCGGGGCGGAATTTGATTTCACGAAGAATGTCGGCGTGCGCGGAGAATGGGAGCGCTACCGCATCAGCGACGGCTTCAGCGGGCGTGCCGACGTGGATGTATTTTCGGCCAGTCTGCTGTACAAATTCTGAGAAAATTCAGGCCGAAAAAAAGCCGGGATAGCCCGGCTTTTTTTACCGGCTGGCCGCCCTCTTTGGCGCAGCCGCAGCCCGCTGTCACGCAGCACCTCGTCGTCAGCGCGCGCTTGCGGCAAGCGCGACGACGGATCAAGGGCTGGCCGCCGGAGAAATCCGGGTATTGGCGAGTTGCAGGCGTTCCACCAGGGTGCGCACCAATGCCCGCATGAAGTGGAGTTGGCAGCCGGCGCTCATTTGCTCCAATGAGGCGGCCTCAAATTCGGCAAACGTCACTTCCGTCAAGGAATCAATCGTCGCCTGTCGCGGCATTTCGCCGCCGCGGATGTAACTCATTTCGCCGAAACATTCGCCCGCCCCGATCAAGTTGAGCAAGCGCCCTTGCCTGGTGGCCTTGGCTTGCCCTTTTGCCAGGAAGAAAAGACTTTGGCCGGCATCGTTTTCCCGAATGATCGAACTGCGCGCCGGCAAACGCATCCAGCGTCCGGCCTGGACCAATTCCCAGATCTGGGCGTCGTCGAGCTTTTGCAGCATCTCGACGCGCCTGAGCGCATCATATTTCTCGCTGTCCTGGATAATCTGCTGATGGAAACTGAGCCTTCCCACTTTCGCCAGCTCAAGCGCGAACTCGGCCCACGTCGTAAAGCGCGCCGCGGGGGTTTTGTGCAAGACCTTCAGTAATATCCGGTCGAGCTCGGAGGGCAGCGCCGGCCGCACGCGGCTCGGCGGCAGCGGCTCCCCGGTCGTTATTTTGTCGAGCGTTGCCTGCACGGTCGGCGCAATAAACGGCCGCTGTCCGGTAAGCAGTTCGTAGAGCACCGTGCCCAGCGAGAACATGTCGCTCTGGAGCGTCAACGGTTGCGCGCCGATTTGCTCCGGCGACATATAAGCGGGGGAGCCGATGGTTATGATTTCGGCCGCCGGGTTCTTGCGCAGATAAGCGGCGCCAAAGTCGGCGATTTTCACGTCCGTACCCTTGACCACCATGATATTTGCGGGCTTTACATCGCGGTGCACAATGCCCTGGCGAAACGCGTAGTCGAGCGCGCCGCAACACTTGAACCCAACCTGGATTGCGTCCTCGATGGAGAACAGGTTCGGCGCGCTCGCGCGCTTCGCGAGATTCCCTCCCGGCACGTACTCCATCGCAATGTGCCCGGAATCATCGGTCACCACGGCATCGAGAATTGAAACGATATGCGGGTGGTGCAGCTGGCCGGCAAGAGAGGCCTCGTTCAAAAACTGCGCGCGGATGGCGGGATCCTCGAATACCGCCGGATTGATCACTTTGAGCGCGACCTCGGTGTTGGAAAAGGTGTCGACCGCGAGATACACCGTGCCGGACGCGCCGGTGCCCAGCGTGCTTTTCAACTCGTACTTGCCGACGCGGTTGAGCATGGCTGCTACTCGGGCTGAATACCGGCGTCTTTGATTTTCTTGCCCCAGGCCGCACGCTGCTGTTTGACGAATTGGTCGAGTTCGACTGGCGTGCTCGGCGCCGGCTGCAGGCCCGTTTCCGCCAGCCGTTGATTGATCGCCTTCACGATTTCCCGGTTCAGTCTTGTAATGATGGTATTCGGCGTGCCGGCCGGAACAAACATGCCGGCCCACGGCACGGTGTCGAAGCCCGGCACTGTTTCGCCGACGGCCGGCAGCTCGGGCAGCACGTCGGACCACTTGTCGGACATGACCGCGATTGCGCGCAGCCGGCCCGACTTGACGTGTCCCTGACTCGACGCCGCGTCGACGAACATGTAGTGAACCTGCCCGGCGATCAGGTCCGTCATCGCGGGCGGCGTGCTCTTGTACGGCACGGGCAGCGCATCGAGCTTCGCAGCGCTGACGAAGTACGCGCCGTTGACCTGCCCCGTGCTGTTGCCGAACGCGTAAGAAATCTTGCCGGGGTTCGCTTTGACGTAGGCGATAAGGTCGGGGACGGTCTTGATGCCCGAATTCGGGTTCGCCACCAGGATGAACACGTAGTAGATCATGCGCGAGACTGCCGCAAAGTCCTTGACCGGATCGTAGTTGAGCTTCTTGAACAGGAACGGATTCGCCGAATGCGGCGTGTTGGTGCTCAGGAACAGCGTGTAGCCATCGGGGCTGGCCCTGGCCGCCAGCTCCGCCGCGATCTGGCCCGAAGCGCCGGCCCGGTTGTCGATCACGAAATTGGCGCCCATCGCGGTGCGCAGCTCCTCGGTCACGATCCGCGCCAGGATGTCGGTCCCGCTGCCAGCGGCAAACGGCACGAGCACCCGGATCGGCCTGTCCGGATAGCTTTGGGCGCAAGCGACTCCACCCGGCGCCAGCAGAAAACTCAACAACAGGTGTCTCATGCGCATCATTTTTCCTCGGTACCCTGGTGTGCGCGCAGCCATGCGTGACGGCTGGTCTACGGCGGTCGGGCATAGACATGATAAGCCCGGCCGGCACTTTTGGGTGCCCCGGATTATTGCACTATCCGCGCCGGTAAATGAAAATGGGGGCGGCGTGTTCTTGTTGCGTGCAGGCGCCCGGCGGTCCGGGAGAGCCGCACTACACTCGTCTGCAGTCAGGCGACATCTAACCGGAGCAAACCGCGATGCTGATCGTTGATTCGCAAGTGCACATCTGGGGCGCCAATACGCCCGAGCGGCCGTGGCCGCAGCGGGCGGCACCGCAAAGACCTGTGCCGCTGAGCGCGGACGACCTTCTGCGCGAAATGGACGCGGCCGGCGTCGATCGCGTCGTGATCGTGCCGCCGTCGTGGGAGGGCGACCGCAATGACCTCGCCAGCGCAGCCGCACTCGCCCACCCGGGGCGTTTCGCCACCATGGGCCGGCTCGATCCGGCGGCGCCGGGCGCGCGCGGATCGCTTGCCGCTTGGCGCAAGCAGCCCGGCATGCTCGGGCTGCGCTTTACCTTCCATACGCCGATCCTCGCGCCGCTGCTGACCGAAGGCCATATGGACTGGGTGTGGGCGGAGGCGGAGAAAGCCGGCGTGCCGGTCTACGTGCTGGTACCGCATTCGATGGTGCACCTGATCGACCGCGTCGCGCAGCGCTACCCGGGCCTCAAGCTCGTGATGGACCACCTCGCGCTCTCGAGCACGAAGAAGGACGAGGCGGCGTTCCGCGAGTTCGACCTGTTGTTGGCGATCGCCAAGCGCCCCAACGTCGCGGCGAAGGCGAGCGCGCTGCCGTGCTACTCGACGGACACGTATCCGTATCGCTCGCTGCACGGATACCTCCGCCAGGCCTACGACGCGTTCGGCCCCAAGCGCCTGTTCTGGGGCACCGATCTGTCGCGCTCGCCGATCCCGTATCGCCAGCACGTCACCTTGTTCACGGAAGAAATCCCGTGGCTCAGCGCTGCAGATAAGGAATGGATCATGGGCCGCGGCGTGTGCGAGTGGCTGGGGTGGAAAGCGTGAACCAGTGATGAATGATGAATGAGAAGAGACCCCGCTTGAAGCAACGCACCAAAACTCAAAGCAAGGTCAGGCCGAACGGCGTGGCGGGCGCCCGCGAGGTTGTGCGCGGCGCGACTTCGCGCGCGCTCGGCGTGCGCCTGCTCTCGCTCACCCGCAAAAAAGTGGTGGCCGAGATGCGCATCAAACCGTTGCACATCAATCGCAACGGCCGCGTGAACGGCGGCGCCATCATGGCGTTCGCGGATGCGCTCGGCGCCGCCGGCACGATCGCCAATCTGCCGCCCGGCTATGTCACCGCGACGCTCGAATCGAAGACCAATTTTTTCGCCGCGGGCACGGGGCCGGCGCTCACGGCCGTATCGATCCCATTGCACATCGGCCGCACCACGATGGTGTGGCAGACGACGATCAGGAATTCCGGGCGGCGCCGGGTTGCGATCGTCACGCAGACCCAGATCGTGGTCGCGGCCAAATCGGCCCGGCGGCCGCAGTGAGGAATGAATTTCCTGAACCCCGGTGCGCAAGCGCACCTTGCCCGGCAGACGGCCTTTGCAGGAGTCTCGAATGAAACGCTCGCGGCTGACAGCGGTTGCCGCTGTGCTTGGCATTCTGTCCGGCATTGCGCTCGCCCCGTTCGCGCAGGCGCAGGACCGGTATCCGTCCAAGCCGATCCGCCTGATCGTTCCTTACCCGCCCGGGGGATCGGTCGACTTCACCGCGCGCGAAGTTGCGCAGAAGCTGGCCGATGCGTGGCAGGTGCAGGTGGTGATCGACAACCGCGCCGGCGCGGGGGCGACACTCGGGCACGACCTCGCCGCCAAGGCCACGCCTGACGGCTACACCTTGCTGCTCGGCACGTCGGCGGGGCTGGTAGTCGGTCCCGCGCTCGGCATCAAGGTCCCCTACGATTCGCTGAAAGACTTCGCGCCGGTCGGTCTCGCGGTGTACGCGCCGTTCGCGCTGACGCTGAACGCCGCGGTGCCGGCCAACAGCACGCGGGAGTTTATCGATCTCGCCAAGGCGAATCCGGGCAAGCTCAATTTCGCCTCGCCCGGCACCGGCACGCCCAACCACCTCGGCGGTGAACTGCTCAAGGCGCTCGCCGGCATCGACATCGTGCACGTGCCGTACAAGGGCGGCGGGCCGGCGTTGACCGATCTGATCAGCGGCCAGACGCAGATGATGTTCTCGGGCGTTCCGCAGATTCTGCCGCACATCAAGACCGGGCGCTTGAAGGCAATCGCGATCGGACACCCGACCCGCATCCGCTCGCTGCCGGATGCGCCGCCGGTTGCCGACGTGCTGCCCGGCTTCAACAACACGTCCTGGTACGGCCTGCTCGCGCCGGCCGGCACGCCCACAGCGATCGTCAACCAGATCAACGCCGCGATGAACCGGGCGCTCGCGGTGCCCGAGTTCGGCCAGCGCCTGCTGTTGCAGGGCGTCGAGGTCACGACCAGCACGCCGGCGGGCATGCACGAGATGATACGCAGCGAGCTCGCGCGCTGGCGCAAGGTGATCAAGGACGCGGGAATCAGCGTCGAGTCGGCGCGGTGATTTCATTGCGCGACGCGGGCGTCCTGCAATCCATGAAGGGCAACATGACGCCGCTCGCGCTGCCGAAGCGGGAGTACATGGAGCGCGCGCAGAAGATCTGGCACGAGCTTGGCCTGCCGACGTTGCGCCCGCAGTCGCCGTGGTTCGGATCCGTCATCGGCGACTGGCTGCCGCAATGGGACGAGGCGGCGAAACGCGCGGTCGCAGGCCGCGGAATCAATCGATACGGGCGCCCGACTGCTTGATGACTTTCGCCCACTTCGCGATTTCGGTCTTGATGTGGGCGGCGAATTGCTCGCGGGTGCCGCCGATAGGGACCAAGCCATCCTCGGTCAGGCGGCTCTTCATGTCGGCAGCCTGCATGATCTTCACGACGTGCGCGTTAAGCGGGTTCAGGATGTCTTCCGGCGTTCCGGCGGGCGCGAGCAGGCCATACCACTGGCTCGATTCGTAGCCGCGCAGACCCGATTCAGCCACCGTCGGCAGATCGGGCATGGCCGGCAGGCGGCTCGTGCTCGTTACGGCGATTGCGCGCAGCCGTCCCGTTTTTACGTGCGGGCCGGCGTTGATCGCGGGCAGGAACATGACGGGCGTCTCGCCGCCCAGAACCCCGATCATCGCCGGGCCCGAGCCGCGATACGGGATGTGCACCATTTTGACTCCGGCCAGGGTGTTGAAGAGTTCCCCCGCGAGGTGCGGCGTGCTGCCGCTGCCCGATCCGGCGAATCCGACCTCGCCGGGTTTGGCCTTCGCGAGCGCGATGAGTTCTTTCACCGACTTCACCGGCAACGACGGATGCACCACCAGCACGTTGGGCCCCAGCGCCATCAGGCTGACGGGGTCGAAGTCCTTCACCGCATCGTAAGGAATCCTGGCGTAGAGGCTCGGGTTGGTGACGAAGCCCGCGCCGGTGAAGAGCAGCGTGTACCCGTCTTTTGCCGACTTGGCGGCGACCTCGGTGCCGATGTTGCCGTTCGCGCCGCCGCGGTTCTCGATGAAGAAGGACTTGCCGAAGCTCTCGCTGAGCTTCTGCGCGAGGATGCGGCCCGCGCTGTCCACGCCCCCGCCGGCCGGGAACGGCACGATCATGCGCACCGGGCCGCCCGGATAGCCTTGCGCGGGCACGGACTGGGTGAACGCCATCAGCGTCATTGCGGTGAGCGTGCTGAGCAGTCCGGAGATTCTCATTGGGTCTCCAGGGCACGCTGCCAGGCTGTAATCAGTGCGCGCGCGGCGAATTCTACCGCCATCTCGCGCTTGTAGGCGGCCGATCCCCGTACATTCGATACGGGTTGCACCAGCGCGCGCAGGCCCTGCACGGCTGCACGCACCCGCTTGGGGTCAAGTGCGTGGCCGTTAAGCTGCGGCAACTCGAGGACTACGGGTTTCCAGCTCACGGAACCAACCACGACGCGCGCATCAGCGCATTTGCCGGCGGCGTCGAGCCGCACCATGGCAGCCGTGTTCACTGCCGGTGTCTCGATCACGCTGCGCGGCAGGTATTTGTAGAAGCTCGAGCCAACGTGCGGCGGGAGCGCGTCAACCTCGATCCCGGTTACGAGCTCGTCCTTGGCAAGGCGCGCTTCGAACAATGCCTGCAATTGCATCGTGCGCGCACCTTGGGGTCCAGTCACGCCGACTTTGCCGTGCACCGCGAGGAGGGCGACCGGCAGGTCGAAACCTCCTATCAATGGCGCCACACTGCCGCCCACGGTCGTCATTTGCCGGATTCGCGTGTGACCGGCCGACTCCAGCGCGTCCCCGAGCGCCTCCCAGCTATTGCACACCCGCTGATCTTCGTAGAGCGTTTGCTGGCGCACTGCCGCGCCGACGCGCAGCGTACCGCGGCCGTCGATCGACCATGCACTGAGCTCGGGAATCCGTCCTATCGCGACGAGGCGCTTGGCCTGCGGGAAGCCCGTGCGCTCGCGACGCACGGCATGCGACATCCCGCCGGCGACGATCGCGGCATCGCCTTTGGCAAGTTCGCCGACGACCTCGCCTACGCTGCGCGCGTAGACGAATTCCGTCTTGACAGGGCGTGCGCCCGAGGGCTTGCCCTCGCTAAGCCGCGTCCATACGGCGCCCTTGGGGGGCGCCGGCGGCGCCGGCTCATCACGGAATAATTGCGGATTCATCGCGCGATATATTTTCTCCGCGGTGATTGGCAATTCGGTGATGCGTACGCCAACCGCGTCGGCGATTGCGTTGGCAATCGCGGCCGGTATCGCATCGAGACCGATTTCGCCCAGGCCTTTTGCGCCAAACGGGCCGGAAGGTTCGTAGGAGTCTGCGAAGGCCACGTGTATTTTGGGCATCATGGCTGCAGCAGGAACAGGATAGTCGATAAATTGCGGGTCGGTCGGCGTGCCGTTGTAGCAGTCGAAGTACTCGGTCAGCGCGAGGCCGAGCCCCTGGGTCACTGCGCCTTGCACCTGGCCCTCGGCGGCGGCGGGATGGATGACCGTGCCGCAATCGACCGCGGAAGCGATTTCCAGCACGGTGACCTTGCCGGTGCCGGGATCGACTTCGACTTCCACCGCCTGCGCCGCGAAGTTGTAGGCGCCCGACTCGTTGCCGTAGCGGCTGTGGTCGGGAAATTCCGAAGGGTTGTCGAAGCTGCCGACGCCGATGATCGGTTGCCCTTCGGGCTGATAGATGTGCGCGCGCACGACGGCTGCAACCGGCTTGAATTCGGTTTCGCGGCCGCGGCCGGGACCGATTTCACCGTTGATGATCGTCAGTTCTTCCGGCGGCAGCCCGAACTGCATCGACGCCGCTGCGAGCAGCTGCGTCCGGGCTGCCGCGGCGGCGAGCTTGACGGCATTGCCTGCCACATAGGTCAGGCGGCTCGCGAGCGCCCCGAGCGCATAGGGCTGCACGTCGGTGTCGGGGCGCGTGATGTCCACGTCGGCGTAGGGCATTCCGAGCTCCTCCGCCGCGATCTGGCGCAATACCGTCAGCGTGCCCGTGCCGATTTCGCCTTCGCCGGTGATGATGGCCGCGCGGCCATCGTCGTTGATGCGGACAATCGCGGAGCTGCCGTCCCAGTCGCCAAAGCTGCGGCGGCCGTTGACGTGCACGCTGCAGCCGATGCCGAGTCCGCGGTTCGGCGTGCGATGTTTGCGTTTTTCGTCCCACCCGATCAGCCGCGCGGCTTGGTCGATGCATTGCTTGAGTTCGCAACTCGTGATCCGGTGGTTGTGCAGCGAGACGTCGCCCGGCTCGACCGCGTTCATGCGCAGCAGGTCGACGACGTCGATGCCGAGCTTTTCCGCGGCGAGATCCCACGCCTGTTCCACCGCCCAGTCCGCGGAGGGATTGCCGAACCCGCGGAAGGCGCCGGTCGGCACCAGGTTGGTGTAGACGAGAGTGGAGTCCGCCCGCGCGCACGGATATTTGTAGAGCGCATCGTGGCGCACCGTCGCCGCGCCGAGTATCGCCTGCGACTTGCCGGTATAGGCGCCATTGTCGGCGAGCAGTTTGATTTCTTTCGCCTTGACGCGGCCGTCGCGGCTGAAGCCGAGTCGCACCCAGTAACGCATCGGCATGCGCGGGTGGCTCGCGAGAAACTCCTCTTCGCGCGTGTGGACGAGTTTCACCGGTTTGCCTGCCTTCAGCGCGAGGATGGCGCAGATGACCGACGCGTTGTCGTCTCCGGACTTGCCGCCGAAGCCGCCGCCGACCTCGGTCTGGATCACGCGCACCCGGCCCTCCGGCACGCCCAATCCGATCGCATAGCGGCCGCGCGCGAGAAACGGCGTCTGCGTGTTGCACCACATCGTCACGCGGCCCCCGGTCCAGCGCGAGACGCACCCGATGGTTTCGAGCGCAGCGTGCCACTGGCGCGCGCTTTGCCAGGTACCCTCGACGATGATATCGCTCGCTTTGAAGCCCGCGTCGACGTCGCCGCGTTCAAACGCAAAATGATGCGCGACGTTGCCTGCGGCATCGTCGTGCACCAGCGGCGCTCCCGGCGCGAGCGCCGCATCGAGCGAGAGCACCGCGGGCAGCACCGCGTATTCGACTTTGATTTGATCGACGGCGGCGCGCGCCGTTTCCAGGTCCATCGCGGCGACCGCCGCGACTTCATCGCCGACATAGCGCACTTTTTCGATCGCGAGCGGATACAGGTCGGGACGGAAGCAACCCCATTTGCGTTGCGCCGTGTCGGCGCCGGTCACGACCGCCTTGACGCCCGGCAATGCTGCCGCGCCGCGCGTGTCGATGCTGACGATCCGGGCGTGCGGATGCGGGCTGCGCAGCACGGCCGCGTGCAGCATGCCGGGCAAGTGCAGATCGGCGACGTACTGCGCCGCCCCGGTGACTTTCGGCAGCGCATCGGTGCGCGGCACGTCCTTGCCGACGACGAGCAGGCCGGCGGTCGCGTTCGAGCGGTAATCGCGCCGGTTCATGCTTTCCCCGCCTTGCGCGCGAGCGTCACCGCTTCCTTATAGGCCTCGGCGATCCGGGCGTAACCCGTGCAGCGGCAATAGACGCTGTCCATGCTGGCGCGGATCTGCTCGTCGGTGGGTTGCGGTGTTTTTTCCAGCAGCGCGCACGCGGCCATGATGTGGCCCGGCGTGCAGATTCCGCATTGCAGCGCGGACTTGTTCACGAAAGCCTGCTGCACCGGATGCAGCGCGGATGCGCCCGCCAGGCCTTCGATCGTGCGGATTTCGGCGCCGTCGATCAACGCGGCGAGCTGCAGGCACGAGGCGACCGGATATCCGTCCACCAGCACGGTGCAGGTGCCGCAGGCGCCGATGCCGCAGCCGTGCTTGGTGCCCGTCATCCGCAGGTCTTCGCGCAGCACGTCGACCAGCAAACGATCGCCCGTTTGCAGTGTTACCTCGACCGGATCACCGTTGAGCCTGAATTTAATATGCATGTCCGCGCTTCGTTTTCGTTGCGGCTACGCGCTGAAATTACCCGCCGAGAGCGGCTGATTATATGCCATGAGATGAACGGCCGGCCATCGCAGCGCATGGCGGCGGCGGTCTTGAAGAATGTGCGCCGGTCAATGCTCAGGCCCAGTAGAGCCGGGCCGGATTGTCGATCAGCACTTTCCGGCGCAACGCGTCGTCATCGCAGAATTTCGCGAACAGGTCGACGAGTTCGCCGTCGTTCGGCATTACCTTGACGTTGGGGTGCGGGAAGTCGGTGCCCCACAGCACGTGGTCGGGCGCGGCTTCGATCAGCGTGCGCGCAAACGGGATCGCATCGTGATAGGGCTTGCCTGCCGATGAGATGCGGTCACATCCGCTCACTTTCACCCACGCGAGTTCGTTTTTCAGCAGCCCGAGCAGCAGTTTGAACGGCTGCTGATCGAGGCCGTGTTGCGCCTGGACGCGTCCCATGTGGTCGATGATGAACGGCACGCGCAGGCGGTTGAGGAAATCTCCGTACGTGGAAATGTCCGCGGCATCGAGGTGCAGCACGACGTGCCAGCCGAGCGTTGCGACGCGCGCGAGCACGCCGTCGACCGTCTTGAGATCGGGCGCGCCGCCCAGGTGCGCCACGAAATTGAACCGCACGCCGCGCACGCCGCCCGCATGCAGCTGCTCGAGTTCGCGCTCGCTGACGTCCTGGCTGACCATGCCCACACCGCGCCATGCGCCGTGCGATGACGCGATCGCATCGAGTACCGCGCTATTGTCGGTGCCGTGGCAGCTCGCCTGCACCAGCACCGCGCGGCTGAGGCCGAGATGGCGATGCAGCGCGGCGAGCTTTTCCTTCGGGGCATCGGGCGGCGTGTAAGTGCGGCTCGCCGCGTACGGAAAGCGGTCGCCCGGGCCGAACACGTGGCAGTGCGCGTCGCACGCGCCGGGCGGCGGCACGTAGTTCGGCTTCACCGGGTTCGGATCGGGGGGAAGGATGGGTTTCATGCGAGAGGCGAGAGGCGAGAGGAGAGAGGCGTTATGATTTGTCACCCTTCACCCGATCACTTTATCGGCAGAAAATCGATGTGATACACTTGTCATACATTGTGAATACCGAAGGAGTCCGGCCATGCCCATTTCCGTGCGCTTGAAGCCCGAGCTTGAACAGCTGCTCGACAAAGCCAGCCGGCGCGATCGCAAAAGCCGCTCGGCCCTGATCCATGATGCGCTGACCGCCTTCCTGAAACCGCAGCATCCGAAGCTCGGGACCGCGATCCGGCACGCACTTTCCAAAACACCCCGCGGGTTCGGGATCGGGCGGGAACAGCCGCCGGCCGCCGACAAGCGCGACTGGAAGCGCTAATGCGGTACATGCTGGACACCAATATCCTGGTGTATGTTCTCAACGCGCGGCCGCATCATCAGGCGGTACTCGACCGTTTCGACCGCGAAGAACCGCATGACATGGTGGTGTCCTCGATCACACTGGCTGAACTGCGTTTCGGAATTGAGAAAAGCCGGCAGCCCGAGACGAGCCGCAGGGTCTTGCAACGCGTGCTCGACGCTCTCAATGTGGCCGCGTTTGATGCGAAGGCCGCGCAGATTTACGGATCGGTGCGCACCAGCCTCGAGGCCGAAGGCAAGCCTATCGGTCCGCTCGACACGCTGATCGCCGCGCATGCGTTGAGCCTTGATCTGACGCTGGTAACGAACAACGTACGGGAATTCTCCAAGGTACGCAGCTTGCGCGTGGAGAACTGGGTAACGAAATAGCACATTCACTCGATCACCTGATCGGCGCTTATCAGGAGTGACTGCGGGATAGCGAGGCCCAGCGCTTTCGCGGTCTTGCGGTTGATGAACAGCTCGAATTTCGTGGGCTGCTCCACCGGCAGATCGCCGGGCTTCGCGCCCTTGAAGATTTTGTCCACATAAGTTGCTCCGCGCCGGAACAGGTCGGTGAGGCTCGGGCCATAGCTGATCAGACCGCCGGCCTCCACATATTCCGTAAGGCCGGCAATTGTCGGTAGCCGATGCTTGGCCGCCAGCTCCGCGATTAGGCGCGGTTGGTTGTTGAGAAACGGGCCACGCGCCACGATCAATGCTCCCGCTTTCCAGCGGACCATCTGGGCAAAGGCATTCTCGATTTCCTGGGGAACTCGTGCGTCAAAGGATAGGATCGTTACGCCGGTTCTCTGGCCTGCGGCTCGGACGCTCTTCAGAATCGAGGTTTGCCCCACCTGGTCGTCAGGATTCACCAATACGGCCACACGCGAGAGCTTGGGCACCATGCTACGGAGCATTTCCAGGAGCTTGGGACTGGTGTCCACACCGATGGTCGAGAGCCCGGTGATGTTGCCTCCGGGGCGCGCCAGGCTGGCGACGAAGCCATTGCCGACCGGGTCTGAGTCGGCCAACATGACAATTGGAATCGTGCTGGTCGCTTTCTGTGCCGCCCTGGTTGCTGGGGAGCTTCCAGAGACGATCACGTCTACTTTCAGTTGCACCAATTCGGCTGCTAGGCCCGGAAGCCGCTCCGGCTTGAAATCGGCAAAGCGCGACTCGATCACCAGGTTCTTGCCCTCGACATAGCCGAGCTCGCGCATGCCCCGCGGGAACGCACCTGTAAAGTGGGAGTCGAGAATATCCGGCCGACGAATGTATATCAGCCAGCCAACGCGCCAGACTTTGCCAGATTGTTGAGCGAAAGAAGCGAACGGCGCAGTGAGCGCGCCTGCGCCAAGCGCAACAAGAAGTTTGCGGCGATTGTTCATTCACTCCCCCCTCCAATCTGCGCGTCTATTATGCTCGCTTACGTCAAGGACAGCAGACCGGTTGCTGAAACTCTCAATGCAGAGGTCGCAGAGGACGCGGTGGCTCGCAGAGGAAAGCCGACAAGACACGTCTTTGTGAAATAGCGCGACCCAGGATGGCTCACGAACCAGGTATAGCCTCGTGCACTGCTCTGAAACCGCCCCCGTATTCTTACCCCGCGCACCTCTGCGTCCTCTGCGTCCACTGCGTTGAGCGCTTGGGCTGCTTTTCTCGGTGTTCTCCGCACCCTCTGTGGCAAAAGATTCCCCACTTTGCCTGGTCACTGCCTTTGTATCTTCGCCTTGTCGATGAGCGCGTTCCACTTGGCGATCTCGTCGACCAGGAACTTGCGCATGCCTTCGGGCGTACTCACGTTCTGCTCGACGCCGAGTTCCTGGAAACGGCTCCTGATCTGCGGTGAGTCGACCGCCGCGCGGATTTCCTTGTTCAGGCGCTCGACGACCGCCCTGGGCGTTTTCGCCGGCACGGCAATGCCGTTCCACGAAGTGACCTCGTAGCCGGGCAGGCCGCTTTGGGCCAACGTCGGTACCTCGGGCAGCAGCGCGAAGCGGGTGCCCGACGTTACCGCGATGGCGCGCAGGCCGCCGGCCTTGATCTGTCCGATCACCGGCGGCAGGAACTCGAACGCCACCTGCACGTTGTTGCCCCGCAACGCCGTGAGCACGCCCGCCGTGTTGTTGAACGGCACCGTCACCGCGTCCAGCCCCGCCATCGACTTGAGCAACTCGGCCGACAGGTACTGCGTGGTGCCGATGTTGATGGTGCCGATATTGAACTTGCCCGGGCTGGCGTTGGCCTGCGCGATCAGGTCCTTGAGCGTCCTGACGGGCGAATCGGGGCTCACCAGCACGCCGAGACTGAACGCACCGAGGGTGGAGACCATCGCGAAATCCCTGACCGTGTCGTAGGGCAGCTTCTTGAACATCGCCGCGCTCACTGCATTGGTGTTGTTCAGCAGCATCAGCGTGTAGCCGTCGGGCTCGGATTTCGCGACCAGCTCGGTGGCGACGATGCCGCCCGCGCTCGGACGGTTGTCGATGATGATCTGCTGGCCCATCGCCTCGCCCATTTTCTGCGTGACCGCGCGGGAAGTGATGTCGCCGACGCCGCCGGGGCCGAACGGCACCAGCAACCGGATCGGTTTCGACGGATACGGCTGGGCGCAGGCACCGGAAAACAGCCCCGTCGCAACGCAGCCCGCAAATACTTTCGCCATCAGCCCGGAGATTTTCATCCTTTTTTCCTTCCTCATGCGGTTCAATTCACCTTGATCGCGGCGGCCTTGACGAGCCCCGCGTTGGAGGCGATCTCGTTGCGGATATAGGCGTCGAACTGCGCCGGCGTCATGATCATCGGCTCGGCGCCGAGTTTCGCCATGCGCTCCTTCATGTCCGGCGCCTGCAGCGCTTGCAGCGTCTGCTGGTGCAGCTTCGCCACGATGTCGCGCGAGGTTTTTGCGGGCACGATCATGCCGACCCAGAAGTTGTAGTCCGAGTTCGGGATTCCCGCCTCGAGCGTGGTGAGCAGGTCCGGCAGCGCCGATGAGCGTTTGGTGCTGCCGGCCGCCAGCGCGAGCAGCTTGCCTTCCTTGATGAACTGCAGCACCGACAGCACGGGACAGAAGTAATAATCCACGCGCCCGGTCAGTATTTCCGTGAGCGCTTCGGGCGTACCCTTGAACGGCACGTGCACCGCCTCGAATCCGGCGCCGAGACGGAAGCGTTCGGCGTTGAGCTGCGTTGCGCTGCCGGCGCCCGCGGACGCGTAGGTCAGCGCGCCCGGCTTCGCCTTGGCGGCGGCCACCAGTTCCTTCACCGAGCGCAGGCCTTTCGACGGCGCGATCACGAGCACGTTGGGCAGGTTGGCGAGCGGCGTGATGCCGGAGAAGTCGCGCGCGGTGTCGTACGGCTGGTTGGGATAGGTGGACGGCGTTACGGTAAACGAGGAGGAGTGCACGAGTATCGTGTAGCCGTCGGGTTCCGCCCTGGCGACGACTCCCACGCCGATGGTGCCTCCCGCGCCCGGGCGGTTTTCGACCACGATGATCTGGCCGAGCTGCGCCGAGAGCCGTTCGGCAACCAGGCGCGCGGTGATGTCGGTGGCGCTGCCGGCCGTAAACGGCACGACCACCCGCAGCGTTTTCGTCGGCCAACTCTGGGCCCATGCGCTTGCCTGCACCACTGTCACTGCCGCCGCGCCGGCGCAAAATCCCCAAAGCCAATGCAACCGCCGATGAACGCCGATTGACGCCGATGAAAATCGAGACGACTCAGGAAAAACCGTCAGCGCCTTTGATCTTATCTGTGTCCATCGGCGTTCATCGGGGGCAAACTGTTGTTTTTGTTTTCCGAGATGTGTCATGGTCAGCTCCCGCACCAGCAATCGGATCGTACGCGAAATACGCTCTGCGCGGTCGCGCTGAGCATGTCGTTTTTCTGCGCCGCCGTGAAGTTCCCGTTCGCTATGACTTTCTTCGGCTCCGGGTCGCCGATCGGGAACGGCGCGTCGGAGCCGAGCATTACGCGCTCAACGCCGGCTTTGCGGGCCAGGTATTCGAGCGAGTCGACGTCGAACACGCACGAGTCGAAGTACATCGTCGCGAAGCCCTGGCGCGGATCGGCGACCTTGCCCGGCGCGGCCTGGTGGCTGCGCGCAAGCCGCCCGAGCGCGTACGGCAGAGTGCCGCCGCCGTGCGACAGGATGAACTTCATGCCCGGGTACTTGAGCAGGTGCCCCGAGCACAGCAGCCGCGACGCCGCGATCGAGGTGTCAACCAGGCGCCCGATTGCGTTCACGAGGTCGTAGTCGCCCAGCCGCGGCTCGCCGCAGACGAACATCGGGTGCAGGTAGACCGCGGCGCCGAGTCTGGACGCCGTGTCCCAGAACGGGTCGAGCGACGGATCGTCGAGGTTGCCGCCGGCTATGCCTTTCGGCAGCGTGCCTATCATCACGCCGCCGAAGTCTTCGGCCATCGCCTCGCCCAGCACCTCGGCGGCGAGCTTGCCGTCCTGCAGCGGCACGGTCGCGAGCGGCGTGAAGCGTGGCTCGTCGCGCAGCTGCTCCCGCATGCAAATGTTCATGAAGCGGCTCCACGCGAGTCCTTCCTTCGCGGGCAGTTCGTAGCCGAAGCTGTCGAGCCAGCCGCCGACCAGTTGATGGTCGATGCCATTCCTGTCCATCCATGCGCGGCGGTCGGCGAGATCCGAGAGCCTGGGCATGAGCGGGCGCGTGGGCTCGGTGCCCGGAAACTGCATGCGCATTCCTTTGTCATCGCGCAGGAGCTTCACGCCGGGAAATTTCGCGGCGTGCGCGTCGAAGCGCTCAAACAGGAATTTGGGAGTGAAGTGCGCATGGATGTCGATGACGATGGGTTTCATGGTTAAACTAGCCTTGCGTGAGCAGCGCCTCCAGCATCTCTCGCGGCATCAGCGCTTGCGGCAACTTGGATTTCGCGGCGCGCATTTCCGCAAGCAGGCGCTTATCGCCCGTCACAAAATGTGTTGCAGCGGCAGCAACGGCGGCGGCGATAATGGCCGCATCCTTGGCGTTAATGCCGGCGATGGATTTGCGCGGGCAAGGCACGATGCGAATACCGCTTGCGATCATAAATTGTCGCCACAGCGGCTGCGCTTGCGGCAGTTTACGCGCGAGATTCTTTTCCACTTCTTGAATACAGCAGCGGCCCGTTATCAGCGTGGCGGCGTGGCTGCTGGCGAGCCAATCCACCAGCACCACGGGCGCTGAGTGCGCCGAGCCGATCAAGGTGGAAATGAGAACGTTGCTATCGAGAAAAACCGTGATCACAAATCGCGCAGCAGCTCTTCGGCGCTCACGCCGTGTTGTTTCATGAGCTTGCGCATCTGCTTGCGCAGAGCGTCGAGATCCATGCGCTGGGGAGTCAAGACGATGGCGTTGGCGATCTTAACCGCGCGCAGCGCGTCGCCGGTTTCGAGATGCAGGGCGTCGCGCAGCGATTTGGGCAGCGTTAGTTGCCCGCGCTCACGCAGTTCGATTTCGGAGGTGTCCAGTTCGGTCGTTTCCATAATAGTCAGAATTCGTATTTTCTGAAATCGTACCCCACCCAGTGACGGGCCGTCAAGCGTGCGCTGCATCCCGTGCCGCCTCGCGATACTGCATCAAGCGGGAACAGGTGTTTTGGTTTTGCCGGTTTCGATAACGTGCCACAGCGCGTCCTGCGTGATCGGCAGGGTTTCAATGCTCGCGCCGAGCGGAGCGAGTGCATCGTTGATCGCGTTGGCGACCGCGGCGGGCGCGCCGAGATAGCCAGCCTCGCCCGAGCCTTTCTGCCCGAAGGTCGTGAGCGGCGAGGGCGTGCAGTGATCGACGATGGCGATCGCCGGTATTTCCATGGCGCTCGGAATCAGGTAGTCCACGAAGGTGCCGCTCTCGAGCTGGCCGTCCTCGGTGTAGGCGAATTTCTCGTAGAGCGCGGCGCCGATGCCGTGTGCGATGCCGCCGTAGGTCATGCCGTGCACGATGTCGGGATTGATCATCACGCCGCAATCGTGTCCGCACACGTACTTACGCAGCGACGGCTTGGCGGTCTCGGGATCGATTTCGACGTACACGATATGGGTTTCAAATGCGTAGCACGGGTAGATCTGGATTATGCCGTCGGCGGTCGGCAGCGCGCCGCCGGTGGGGACTTCCCACACGAATTTCGCCTGCAGCCCGGGCTCCAGCCCCGCCGGCATCTGGTGGTATTTGCGGTGCGCGATGGCGACGAGCTCGTCCCACGTCATGCGCTTTTCCGGATGGCCGCGCACCGCGACGTTGCCCTCGTGGTATTCGATCGCCTCGGCCGTGCAGCCAAGATTGTGCGCGGCGATTTCGATCAGCGCTTCCTTGATCTTGCGCGCGGCGCCCGCCGCCGCGCCGCCGAGCATGATCGCCATGCGGCTGCCGACGGGGCTGTTGGAAGGCAGCGCCGACAGCGAATCGGCGCGCACGACGCGGATGCCCGCCGGATCGCGCTCGAGCACTTCGCCGATCACGGTGGACACGAGGGTCTCGTGGCCCTGGCCGGCAGAGGAAGTGCCCATCACGCCGGTGATCGCGCCCGAGAGATCGACGCGCACCAGGCACGAGTCCATCCAGGTGGTGGTGTCGTTTTTTGGATTGAACAGCGGCTCGAACGCGGAATTGCCGCCGCTCGGCTCGAGGCAGGTCGAAATCCCGATGCCGGCGAGCTGTCCCGCGCGGCGCGCCCGGTCGCGCTCGGCGACGAGCGCCGGGTAATCGATTGCGGCGAGTGCCTTGTCGAGCACGGTGTGGTAGTCGCCCGAGTCGTAAGTCGAGCCGCTCGGGATGCGGTACGGGAACTCTTCCTTGCGGATCAGGTTTTTGCGGCGCAGCTCGATGCGGTCCATGCCGAGATGGCGCGCGACGTGGTCGATGGTGCGCTCGAGCGCGAAATTGGTCGGCGACTGGCCGAACCCGCGCACCGCTTCCTGCGGCGTTTTGTTCGTCATCACGGAAGTCGGTTCGTATTCGACGGCGGCGATGCGGTAAGGACCGCAGATCGCGGAGACCGGCTTGCCGAGCTGCAGCGGCGAGCGGCCCGCATACGCGCCGACGTCGTCGAGCGCGCGGATCTTGAGCGCGCGGATGGTGCCGTCGCGATCGAACGCGACCTGCATGTCGAAAATCCGGTCGGGGCCGTGCGCGTCGCCGCCGCGCATGTTCTCGAGCCGGTCTTCGATCAGCCGCACCGGCATGCCGAGGCGTTTCGCGAGATAGCCGACGAGCACCGTGTGCTTGATGCCGCGCTTGACGCCGTAGCTGCCGCCGACGTCCACGTCGTAATGCACGCGCACCGCGTTGCCGGGCAGCCGCAGCGCGCGCGCCGCCTGGTCGGGATACTTGGGCATCTGGATCGACGCCCAGATGTCGAGCATTTGCTGGCCCGGGTCCCACTGCGCCGCGACGCCGAACGTTTCGATCGGCACCGTCGAGCTGCGTCCCCATACCGCGCGCAGCGCAAGCTTGTGCTCGGCTGTTGCGAATGCCTGCTCGACCGGCCCCCATACAAAGCGCCGGTGAAACAGGATATTCGAGCCGTGCGCCGGGTGCACGAGCGGGCTGCTGGCTGCTACCGCCTGTTCGGGGTCGATCACGTGCGGCATCGGCGCGTAATCGACTTCGACCAGTTCCGCGGCGTCCTCGGCGATCGCGCGCGTGTCGGCGACGACCGCGGCGACCCACTCGCCGGTGTAGCGCACGACGTCTTTGGCGAGCGCATAGCGCGTCACCTTGGGCGTGTCGACGCCGATCGCGAGCGAGTCGGTGGCGGCGCAGAATTCCTCGCCGGTCAGCACGTAATGCACGCCCGGCACCGCCAGCGCGGCCGCGGCTTTGATCGCGAGTATCCGCGCGCTTGGATACGGCGAGGCGACCAGCGCAACATGCTTCATTCCGGGCAGCGCGATGTCGGCGACAAAGCGGCCGCGGCCCATCACGAAACGCGGGTCCTCCTTGGTCCGGCGCTTTTTCCCGATGTAACGAAATAGCTGAGTCACGACCGGATCAACCCCAAGACCTTGACGCAGAGGCGCAAAGCCGCAAAGGAAAGCAGGAATGAATGTCGGCTACGTAATGCGTGATGTCGATTTGTATCTCTTGATTGTCTTTGCGACTTTGCGTCGAAGGGTTGCAGTTGAGTCACTTATTTGCCGCGGCGAGCCGCCCGGCGGCGTGCTTCACCGCGTCCACGATCTGCTGGTAGCCGGTGCAGCGGCACAGGTTGCCGCCGATCGCCTCGCGGATCTGCTCGTCCGTCGGGCGCGGCGTGGTGTTGAGCAATCCCTGCGCCGCGATCAGCATGCCCGGCGTGCAGTAGCCGCACTGCAGACCGTGCAGGTGGCAGAAACTGTCCTGCAATACGCTCAACGATCCGTCGGGCTTGCCGAGCCCTTCCACCGTGGTCACGCGGTGTCCGTTCGCCTGCACTGCATACATGAGGCACGAGCGGACCGGCTCGCCGTCGAGCATGATCGAGCACGCGCCGCAGATGCCGTGTTCGCAGCCGACGTGCGTGCCGGTCAGACGCAATTCTTCGCGCAGCCAGTCGACGAGCGAGAGCCGCGCCGGTACTTGCGCCATGCGCTGCACGCCGTTGACCTCGACCGCGATCGGGTACAGAGTTTCGCTCACTGTTTGTTCCTTGCCTGTTCATGCGCGGCGCGCAGCACGCGCGCGGCGAGCACACCGGCCAGCTGTTTGCGATAGCCCGGACTTGCGTGCAGATCACCGCCCGGATCGAGTTCGACCGCGGCGTCGTGCGCGATGCTTTGCACCACGGCGTCTTCGAGCCGGGTGCCGATCAGCTGCGCGGCGAGCTTGGGAAACGCGAGCGGCGTCGTTCCACCCCCGCCCAAACCAAGGCTTGCGCGGACACAACGCTCATTTTCGTCCAGCGCAATTTGCGCGGCCGCCGCGACGATCGCGAAATCGCCGTGCCGCCGGCTGATTTCGGTGAAAGCCGACCCCGTGCGCCGCTCGGACCACACCGGCCAGTGAATCTCCTCGAGGCATTCGTGCGGCTCGATCGCGGTCGTCAGCGGCCCGGCGAAAAATTCGGCGGCGGTGACGCTGCGCGTGCCGGCCGTCGAGCGCAGCACCATCTTCGCGCCGAGCACCTGTGCCGCGAGCGGCAGCTCGGCGGCGGGATCAGCGTGCGCGAGGCTGCCGCCGATGGTGCCGCGATTGCGGGTCTGAATGTGGCCCACCCACGCCAGCGCCTGCCGCAGCAGCGGCACGCGCGCAGCAATGGCGTCATCGCGTTCGATCACGCATTGCCGCGTGCATGCGCCGGTGCGAGCTGCATCCGGTTCCAGTGCGACGAATTTCAGCGCGGCGATTTCGTTGATATCGACAAGGCGGGCCGGCCGCGTCAGGCGCATGGCCATCATCGGCACCAGGCTCTGGCCGCCGGCGATCAGCTTGACGTCGCCGCCGTCCTGGCGCAGCAGCGCGCACGCTTCGGCGACGGACTTCGCGCGCACGTATTCGAACGGGGCGGCTTTCACAACACGACCTCAGGAGGGTATCGGGCGCAAAGGTGCGCTTTGGCTTAAAATCGAATGTTGCAGGAAAGCGGATTATCTCACACGTTTCCCGGAGCAACTTCACATGACCGACGCCCCGCGCGGCTATCCCGATCTGCACGAACACTTGGATACGCTGAAGCAGCGCGGGCTGCTGCTGACCGTCGACGAGCCGATCGACAAGGACGCGGAGCTGCACCCGCTGGTGCGCTGGCAATTCGTCGGCGGCCTCGACGAGCCAGAGCGCAAGGCGTTCCTGTTCACGAATATCAGCGACGGCCGCGGCCGCAAGTATGCGATTCCGGTGGTGGTCGGCGCGATCGCCGCCAACCGCGCGATTTACAGCGCTGGCATGGGCGTGCCGGTCGACGGGATCCAGGCGAAGTGGGAGCACGCGATCGCCCATCCCATCCCGCCGCGGGTCGTCACCGATGGCGTGTGCCAGGAAGTCGTCATCGAAGGCGCGGCGCTGCAGGGCGAGGGCCACGGGCTCGACCTGCTGCCGATCCCGATCTCGACGCCCGGCTTCGACAGCGCGCCCACGCTGACCGCGACCAATGTCATTACGCGCGATCCGGAAACCGGCGTGCAGAACATGGGCACTTATCGCGCCGCGCTGAAAGCGCCGGATCGTCTGGTCGTGCGCATGGCGACGCGCGTCGGCGGCGCCGGCGGCTATCAGCATTATCTCAAGCACCAGCAGCGCGGCGACCAGACCATGCCGTGCGCGATCGTGCTCGGCTGCCCGCCGTATGTCGCATTCATGGGTCCGCAGAAGCTGCCGCTCGGCGTCGACGAGTTCACGGTGGCGGGCGGACTCGCCGGCGCGCCGATTAACGTCGTACGGGCGAAAACCGTCGACCTGCTCGTTCCGGCCGAAGCCGAGGTCGTGATCGAGGGCCTGATCGATACCGAATACGTCGAGCCGGAGGCGCCGTTCGGCGAATCACACGGCCACGTCGCGCTCGAAGAGTACAACATGCCGATGCGGGTTACCGCGATCACGCATCGCAAGAAACCGGTCATCCCGTCCTACATCAGCCAGGTGGCACCCTCCGAGTCGAGCGTGATCAAGCGCGTTGCGTATGAGCCGCTGTTCCTCGCGCACCTGCGCGATGCGCTCGGCGTGCGCGGCGTCAAACGCGTGTCGTTGCACGAACCGCTGACCGGGTTGCTGCGTGTCACCATCATTACCGTCGAGAAAGGCACGCCGCCGACCGAAGTGTGGCGCGCGTTGTACGGGGCGGCGTACTTCAAGGGCGACTGCGGCAAGATCTGCGTCGCCGTCAACGACGACATCGATCCCGACAATGCGGATGCGCTGCTGTGGGCGCTCGCGTACCGCATGAATCCGGTCGCGGACGTGCAAACGCTGCCGCACCGCGGCCAGGGCCACGGCCCGAAGCGCGAGCGCGAGGACGATGAAGACTCCACGCTGCTGATGGATGCGACCATGAAGGGCGACATGCCGCCGCTCGCGCTGCCGAAGCGGGAGTACATGGAGCGCGCGAAAGCGATCTGGGAACGGCTCGGTTTGCCCAGGCTGCGCCCGCAGCCGCCGTGGTACGGCTATTCGCTCGGCGACTGGCTGCCGCAATGGGACGCCGCGGCGCAGCGCGCGGTCGCAGGCCGTTATCTCGAGAACGGCCGCATCAGCGAAAAGTTGCGGCGCAAGGGCCTCAAGCCCGAGACCAAGTTCCGGCCGGATGACGCCGACTGAGGCTGCGGCGAGGCTCCGCGCGCGTCCGCGAACAGCGATGCTGAAGCGCAGTAAACCGCCCGCTGCCTGGCAACGATTATCGCAAGCACATGCTGGAACTCGGCGTAAATGTCGTCGTCGGCTCGCCGCAGGCATATCGAGTATTTCTTTCGGCGGGGCGCGCCAAAAGAGGCGAAATCATACGCTTCCAGAAAATCAAGGCGAACTAGCGGGATACGAAGCGGAACCGTGTGTATTGGATCACACGCGCGCTATGACTCAATTCACGCGCCATATTCATCTGGCCGGCATCTAATTACCGGGCAAGGCGGCTGTAGACCGTCGTGGCGCGCGAGGTTAAGCTCCGTGTTTTAATCCCTTTGAATCTGCGAGCTAACTGGACGGAGGCTGCTCATGATATCGAAAAATCAGATTTTTGCTGCGACCCTGTTGGCGGGCGCGTTCGCCACCGGAGCGTTTGCCCAGCAAGGCGAGAAGCTTGGCAAGGTGAGTTTCCCCACCACCTGCGATCCCAAAGTGCAGGCGCAGTTCGAGCGCGGCGTGGCGATGCTGCACTCTTTCTGGTACAGCGCGGCCGAGAAGACGTTCCGCGACGTGCTGGCGCAGGATCCCTCCTGCGCCATCGCGACCTGGGGCATTGCATCGATCCTGATGTCGAATCCGCTCGCGGGAGGCGGCGCGTCGCCCAAGGGGGCAGAGCAATCGCAGGCGGCAGTCGAGCAGGGCCGCCGGATCGGCGCCAAGACCCAGCGCGAGCGCGATTACATCGAGGCAGTTGCCACCTACTATCAGGATTGGTCGAACCGCTCCGAACGCGCGCGTCAGGACACGCGCGCCAAGGCGTACGAAGCGCTCGCGGCCCGCTATCCGGATGACGATGAAGCGCAGATTTTCTACGCGCTCTATCTCGCCGGCACCCAGTTGCAAACTGATCAGACCTACGCAGCGTACCTCAAGGCGGCCTCGATCCTGGAAAAGCAATTCGCCAAGTACCCCGACCACCCGGGTGTCGCGCACTACCTGATCCACAGCTACGACGCTCCGCCCATCGCGCAACAAGGTTTAACTGCCGCCCGTCGCTACGCCGGCATCGCGCCCGCGGCGCCGCACGCGCTCCATATGCCTTCGCACATCTTCACCCGCGTCGGCGCATGGGAGGAATCGGTTGCGACGAATCGTCGTTCGGCTGAATCAGCGAAAAAGGGGAATGAGCCCGACGAGGCATATCACGCCAGCGACTACATGGTCTACGCTTATCTGCAGCTCGCACGCGACGGCGACGCCCGGCGCACGATAGAGGAAGCCCTTCAGGTGAGCGGGACCAGCCCTGCGCGATTTACGGCCCCCTACGCGATTGCCGCGATGAACGCGCGCTACGCGCTCGAGCGCGGCGCATGGCGCGAGGCGATGCAGTTGCAGCCGCAGACGACCCAGTACCCGTTTACGGAAGCCATCACGTACTTCGCACGAGCGCTCGGCGCGGCCCGCGGCGGCGACGCTGCCGCCGCGGAAAAGAACGCCGAGGAGCTCGCCACGCTGCACAAAGCGCTGCAGGCTGCGAAAAACAATTATTGGGCGAATGAAGTCGAAGTCCAGCGGCTTGCCGTGGCGGGGTGGATCGCGCTTGTCCAGGGCAAAACGGATGAAGCGCTCAAGTTCATGCGCGCCGCCGCCGACACGGAGGACCGGAGCGAGAAGCATATTGTCACGCCCGCGCGCATCGTTCCGGCGCGCGAGTTGCTGGGCGAGATGCTGCTCGAGCTCAAGCAGCCGGCGCTGGCGCTCAAGGAATTCGAGGCAACGCACGCGCGCGAGCCGAACCGGTTCCGTGGGATCTACGGTGCGGCGCAAGCCGCCGAGGCAGCCGGCGACCGGCAGAAAGCCAGGGACTACTACGCGAAACTGGTGGCGTTGTCGAAAAACGCCGACAGCGGGCGGCCGGAACTCGCGCGCGCGAAGGCGTACCTCGCGCAACTTTGAGTCGCGCCAAGATCCGCGAAGCGAGGCAGCGGCTCGCGGCGCTGCGGAAAATCTGCCTGCTGCCGTGCGAGGAGTATGACGACCTGAAAAAGAAGATCGCCGAGTATCGCAGGAAATCAGGCGGCTGAACCCGCCACCGCGTTATTGCAGCGGCGAGAACGCGGACGGCATCAGGATCTTGTTTTCCTGCGTGATGATCTCATAGGGCGGCAGACCTTCTTTTTTGGCGAGCACCGACGGCGGCCACATGCCCGTCGCCTGCGCTTTCTTGCGAATCTCGTTGCGCTCGTCGACCGACTTGTAGGGCCAGATGTGGACGAACCGGTTGAGCGCCCCGAATTCAGAGATCCACGCCGCGCACAGCGGGCTGAACTTGGTGCGTTCCGGTATCCCTCGCTCCCACAGCTTCACGAGCTTCGGCACCTCGGCACCGCTGGCGAGCTTGTAAGTGCGCATCTCGAAGCAGGGACCCATCTTGCCCGGTTTCAATTCCGGCGAGACCGAGAGCGGGATAAAAATTTCCGAGCGCTGATTGACGATGAACTCCCTGATCTTCGGCGGCCAGTTGGGGTCTTTGACCGCCGCGGCGCGAATGCGCGCGCGCTCCTCGAGGTCCTGGTACGGCCAGACGTGAATGATCTGGTTTAACGGGCCGATTTCGGTATGCCAGAACGCCGCGAGCGGCGAGAGTTTCTTGCGGTGCTCGTAGGCTTCGCCGAAGCGCTTTTCGACTTCGGCCAGCGAATGCGGCTTGATATCGTATGTCCTCACCTCGTAAATCATGGGAATTCCTTTGCAAGAAGGCGTGAATGAATGACGTCGGGCCCGCCCGCCAGCGACAGGCCAGGCGGGAACTGTAACTCGAAGCGCGAAAGTTGACCAGCGCCCCGGGCGTCAGCTTTTGATTTTCAACAGGCGCGCCGCGTTTGTCCCCATGATCTGGTCCTGTTCGGCGCGCTTGAGCCGCGGCACGCTGCGGGTCATCCCCATGGGATCTTCCTCGGCCATGTCGTACGGGTAGTCGGTGCAGCCCGGCGCGATGCGAGCGAACATGATGTTGGTTTTCCTTTTTTTGCATTAACTGGACGGCTAAAATACGCCGAGGTGCTGCGTGATCAGCGCCTCATTGTCGCGCACATCGGCGACACCGCCCGTGAACGCCACGCGGCCGGTGTTCAGCATCACCACGTCATCGGCAAGGTCGAGCGCGAGCTTGACGTTCTGCTCGACGAGCACGATCGACAGTCCCTCCTCCTTCAGGCGCTCGATCGTCCGCCGCATCTCGGCGACGATCCGCGGCGCGAGCCCTTCCGACGGCTCGTCCATCAGCAGCAGGCGCGGATTGCCCATCAGCGCGCGCCCGATCGCGAGCATCTGCTGCTCGCCGCCGGAAAGCGATCCCGCAGGCTGCTGCAGCCGCGCCTTGAGCGGCGGGAACAGCTCGCATACTCGCTCGAACGTCCACGACTTCTGCGCCCCGCCGCGCGCCTGGCGCGCAACGATCAGATTTTCGCGCACCGTGAGCGTCGGGAAAATCCGCCGCCCCTGCGGCACGAAACCGACGCCCTTGCGCGAGATTGTCTCCGAGGCGAGCCCGCCGATTGGCTCGCCGAAGAGCCGGATCTCGCCGTCGCGCGGTGGCAGGAAGCCGATGATCGTATGCATGCACGTGGTCTTGCCGGCGCCGTTGCGGCCGAGCAGTGCAAGCACGCGCCCGGCGTGGAACGAGAACGAAACGTCGTGCAGCACGTGGCTGTCGCCGTACAGCGCGTTGATCCCGGCCAAACCCAGCGCCTCAGTCGCCAAGGTACACCTCGCGCGTCTTTGGATCGGCGACCACTTCGGCGCGCGTGCCTTCGACGATCACGCTGCCGTAGTGCAGCACCGTGATGCGTTCCGCGAGGTCGAGCGCCGTGTCCATGTCGTGCTCGATCATGACCACGGTCACTTCGCGCGGAATGCCCGCGATCAACTGCTTCACGGCGGCGCGTTCCTCGCGCGAGAGCCCGGCGAGCGGCTCGTCGAGCAGCAGCAGCTTCGGCTGCTGCGCGAGCGCCATCGCGATCTCGACGCGCCGCTTCTCTCCGTACGACGCTTCGCTCAATGCGCGTTGCGCGAGGTGCTCGAGCCCGACCAGCCCGAGAACGCGGCGCGCCTCCGCGCGCAGGTGGGCGTTTTTGGAGAGCGGCGCGAACGCATTCCAGCGCGACGCCGAGAGCCCGAGCAGCGACAGCACCACGTTGTGCTCGAGGGTATCGCGCGCAAACAAAGTGATGATCTGGTAGGTACGCGCGAGCCCCCGGTGAGCGCGCTGATGCGGCTTGAGCCGCTGAACCTCCGCGCCAAAGAGCTTGATGGTGCCGCGGTCGCGCGGCAGATCGCCGGTGATCAGGTTGAACAGCGTCGTCTTGCCGGCGCCGTTCGGCCCGATGATGAGCCGGCGCTCGCCCGGCATCACCGCGAGCGACACGTCGTTCATCGCGGGCAGCCCGCCGAACGATTTCTTCAGTCCGCTGATCTCGAGCGCGGGCGTCATAGGCGTCTCCAACGCGCCCACAGACGGCGGATTCCCGGCACGATGCCGTCGGGCATGAAAATCACGATCGCGACGAACACGAAGCCGAGCAGCATGTTCCAATACCTGACGTACGCCGATACGTAGTTCTTCAGGATCACCACGATCGCCGCGCCTACGATCGGCCCCGCGAGGGTACCGGAGCCACCGGCGATCACCGCGAGGATCGCCTCCGCGGAACTGGTGAGCGACAGCGACGCCGGATGGATGTACTTGTTGTAATACACGAACAACAATCCCGAGACGGCGCCCCAGAACCCCGCATAGACGAAAGTGATCCAGCGCACGAGCCACACGTTGTGACCGAGCGCGCTCATGCGCCGCGGCTGGTCGCGGGTGCCTTTGAGCACCGTGCCGAACGGCGAAGCCACGAACCTGGCGATCATCCAGATCGAAAACGCGGTGACGATGAGCGCGAAGTAGTAGAACGTCATCGAGTCGTCGAGATTGATGCCGAAGGGCGCCGGGCGCGTGAGGCCGCGCAGGCCGTTATCGCCTTCGGTCACCGCCACCCAGCGGTAGGCGGTTCCCCACAGGACCTGCGACAGCGCGAGCGTCAGCATCAGGAAGCTGAGGCCGGTGGCGCGCAGCGCAATGAGGCCGAACAGGCACGCCATCAGCGTCGTCGCGAGCAGCGCGATCGGTCCCGTGATCCAGTGCGCGAATCCGAAGTGCAGGTAAAGCAGCGCCGAAATGTAGGCCGCCATGCCGAGAAACGCCGCATGACCGAGGGAAGGCAGGCCGCCATAGCCGACCAGCAGATTGAGGCTCGCCGCGAAGATCGCCGCGATGAAGATCTGGCTCGTCAGGTTGATGTAGAACTCGCCGGCGACCCACGGGTAGCCGAGCAGCAGGATCGCGAGTCCCGTCAGCCATACGGCGCGGTTCACGTCGCCCGCCCAAACAGTCCGCGCGGGCGGAACGCGATAACAACGATCATCGGCAGAAAGAGAATCACATATGCGAGCTGCGGGAACAGCGCGATGCCGAACGTATAGATGAAGCCGATGATGAAACTGCCGACGAACGCGCCGACGAGACTGCCGACGCCGCCGAGGATCACGACGATCAGCGCGAGCGGCAGCATGTCGAAGTCGAGACCGGGGTAAGCGGACATGATCGGCCCGCCGATGATGCCGCCCGCGCCGGCGAGTCCCGCCCCGAGACAGAACACTGTCGTGAACAGCCTGGACACCGGGATGCCGACCGCGCGCGCCATCTGCATGTCGTCGACTCCCGCCCGTATCATCGCGCCGAGCCGCGTGCGCTCGATCAGCAGGTAGAGCAGGATCCCGGTGACGAGCGCGATCGCGACCACGGCCAGCCGGTAGCTCGGGAACATGAAGCCCGCGACCTCGAGCGGTTGCTGCAGCGCCTCCGGCGTCGGCACCGGGATCGGGTCGCCGCCCCAGACGACGAGGCACAGGTCCGCGATGATGTAGGCGACGCCGAGCGTCACGAGCACCTGGCCGAGCTCGTTGCGGGGAAGCCGGCGCAGGATCAGGCGCTCGAACAGCCCGCCGAACGCCGCGACGAGAAGCCCGCCGAGCAGCGCGGCGAGCCACAGGTTCGGCGCGTAGTTCAGGATGCTGGCGCCGAGGTAGGCGCCGAGCATGTAGAGCGCGCCATGCGTGAGGTTCGCGATCCGCAGCAGCCCGAAGATCAGCGAGAATCCCGCCGACAGCAGAAACAGCAGCCCGCCGAGCGCGAGACTGTTGAGCGTCTGTATGAGCCAGAACTGCACGTGCTAGCGCGAGTAATTGGGTGAACAGTGATTGAGCGATTGAGAATTGCTTCTCAAGTCAATCGCTCAATCACCCAATCACTCAATCGCCGGGTCTCAACCCTCGAGGTTTTTCGCTGGCGGCCAGTCGCGCGAATACACCGGGTTCTTCAGGAACTCTTCCGGCTTGTAGGTCCAGAACTGGCTCACGTTGGGATAGGTGTAAATCACCGTGTTGACCAGGCGCCCTTCCTCGCGCTCGACCTTGCGGATGTAGACGTTGCCGACCACGTTGCCGTACTGGTCGAATGCGACCCGTCCGCGCACCGTATCCACCTTGATGCCGCGCAACGCCTTCATGAATGCAGTCTTGTCCTCGATCCTGCCTTTGACCGCCTTCAACGCCGCTTCCAGCACCGCCGCTTCGACGTAGGTCGCGGCCGCGTAGAAGCCCGGGTCGTACTTGGCCTCGGCGCGGAAAGCCTCCACGAATTTCTGGTTGAGGGGAGTGTCGAGCTTGGCCGAGTACCAGCAGGTCGTGATGATCCCGATCGCCTCGTATTTCATGTTGCGCAGCACCGCCTCGTCGAGCGCGGTCATGCCGCCGACGATATTCACCTTGCCGCGCAGCCCGTACTCGTTGAACTGGCGCACGTAGCGGAAGCCGTTGGAGCCCGCGAAACCGAGGAAGATGCCGTCGATGTTCGTCTTCAGCTGCGCGAGGTAAGTGCCGTAATCCGGCACGGTCAGCGGCGGGAACGTCTTCTGCACGATCTTGCCGCCCAGGTCCTCGAACACGCGCTGGAAGCCGGCGCACATTTCGTGGCCGTAAGGAATGTCGTCGGCGATCACCGCCATGCGCCGGTACTTGAGCGTCTTGTAGCAGTAGTCGGCGAGCGGATGCGCGCACTGCGCGGAGGTCGAGGTGCCGCGCACGAACCACGGATTGGGTTTGCGCTGCGTCATGTCCTCGGCGGCGGCGACCGACAACGTCGGCAGGCTCTGCTGGCGGATATAGTCGTCGGTGGCGAGCGCTTCGCCGGCCGCCAGCGGCCCGATCATGACGTTGATGCGGTCTTTCTCGACCAACTCCTGGATCTTGCTGCGCGCCTGTGCCGGCACGCCGCCGCTGTCGCCCACGAAGAGCTCGATCTTGCGGCCGGCGAGCGTGTAGTCGCGCTCGCGCAGATACATGATCAGCGCGCGTTCCATGTCGAGGCCGCCGGATGCGAGCGGCCCGGTCTTCACCGTCATCAAACCGAGCCGGATCGGTGCGCCCTGCGCGCGCACGATTGAAGGAATACCGAGCGCGGATGCGCCGAGCCCGGCACCGGCCGCTTGTATGAATTGCCTGCGGTTGAATGTCATTTTGCATTGTCTCCTTTAGTGGTTTATTTTGCGGATGCAGCTACAGGCGCAGCGTAATCCAATCGCGCCGGCGTGTCTCCTGTGCGGAGCTTCTCGTAGAACTGGTCGTTCGTGATCACCCAGCCGGGGCAGCGCGCGCCACGTCGATCACGATGTTACCGGTCACCTGACCCGACTCCTGCGCCTCGTGCGCAGCCGCGGTTTGAGCGAGCGCGAAGCGCGCGCCGATATTATGCTGCAAAAGCCCGGCGCCGAGCAGCGTGTCGAGATCGGCCAGCGCCTGTGCGCGCGCCTCCGGCGGCAGGATGTAGACGTACACGAGGTCGATGCCGATGCCGCGCGTCATCAAGGGGTAATACGGCAATACCGGCTCGGGTGCCCGCGAGGATGCATACGCCGCGATCGTCCCGTTCGGCTTCAGCACCTTGACGCTGGTCCGGATGTTCGCGCCGAAATCGACCTCGACGACGTGATCAATGCCTGCGCCCACGGTCATCAGCTGCACGCGCGCGGCAACATCGTCGCGGCGATAGTCGATGATTTCATCGGCACCCGCCGCGTGCGCGAGTGCCGCTTTCCGCTCCGAGCTCACGGTCGCGATAACGCGCGCCCCGGCCCATTTGGCGATTTGCACTGCGTAGTGGCCGACCGCGCCCGCGCCGCCGGTGACCAGCACGGTCTTCCCGCGCACTTTGCCGCGGCAGAACACCGCGCGATGCGCGGTCATCGCCGGTATGCCCATGTTCGCGCCGGCGGCGAAATCGACGCTGTCCGGCAGGCGGCACGCCAGCGCTTGCGGCACGCAGCAATACTCCGCGCAGGTGCCGAACGCGCGCTGCCATTGCGCGTTGTAGAGCCACACGCGCTCGCCGATGCGCGCTTTCGGCACGCCGTCGCCGACGGCATCGATCACGCCCGCGCCATCGCTGTGCGGAACGATGCGCGGCACGCTGACCGTTTGTCCGAGATTGCCGAGGCGGCGCTTCACGTCCGATGGATTGACGCCGGAAACGTGGATGCGAACCCGCACTTCGCCGGAACCCGGCTGCGGGTCGGGCAGCTCGCCGACCTTGATCACCTCGCGGGCAGGGCCGTTTTTTTCGTACCAGGCAGCTTGCATGGGCTGAATCCAGAATGGAAAACGTGGGTCCCCGCCTCCGCAGGGACGACGAACTTTGTCACCGAGTCAGGTGATGCTCAATAGGTGGTGTCTCAGTTTGAGGCCGTTCGCGTCCTTTGCGGTTCAGCTTTGGACTGGGGTGCGCTAATTTGACTCGGCGTGCGGCGCATGTCAACTTAACACCTCAAAGGAAATCCCGTACGGGGAGCACAATTGAAAATCGGCATCGCCGGCACCGGCAGAATGGGCGCGGCGCGCAGGGAAGAATAAAGGGTGATGAGTGATGAATGCAGAGTGCGGAATGAAGAGTGAATAGTGAAAAACAAAAGATGAGGAGGAAAGAAAAAATGCAGATCGCAGATTACGGTGCGCAAAGCGCGGAACTGAAATCACTCTGCACTCATCACTCTGCACTCGGCACTTGGTGCCGCGGTGCGTTGGCATCGGCCGCAGCGTGTTGCCTGTCCCAGGGGCTGGCGACGGCGGCCGAAACCGCTGCCGCCTATCCGAGCAAGCCGCTACGCCTCATCATCGCGAACACGACCGGGACTTCCGTTGACACGCTGGCCCGGGTGATGGGCGTGCGCATCGGCGAGGCTCTGGGTCAGCAGGTCGTATCCGACAATCGCGGCGGCGCGGGCGGCATCATCGGCGCCGAACTTGCCGCGCACGCGGCGCCCGACGGCTACACGCTCTTGATCAATTCGACCGGTATGCAGGTGATCACGCCGCAGATCTACAAGAAGCTCAACTATCATCCGGTCAACGATTTTGCGCCGCTTTCGCTGTTCGCGGTCACGCAGAACATGCTGGTCGTGCACCCGAGCCTCCCCGTCAATGGCGTGAAGGAGTTGATCGCCTACGCCAAGGCGAATCCGGGCAAGCTCAACATGTCGAACGCCGGCTCCGGCTTCCAGAGCCACCTCGCGTGCGTGCTGTTCACGCACGCGACCGGCATCGAGGTGCACCACGTGCCCTACAAAGGCGGCGCCTCGTTGATCGCGGTGATGGGCAACGAGTCGCAGTTCACGATCGCACCCGGACCCGCGGTGCTCGCCCATGTGCGGTCGGGGCGGCTGCGCGCGCTGGCGACCGGCGGCGAGCAGCGCTCGTCGATTACGCCGGAGCTTCCCACCATCAGCGAGGCCGGCGTGCCGGGTTATGTCTCGACGGGCTGGTCCGGGCTGATGGTGCCGAAAGGAGTCCCCAGGCCGATCTTCGACAAGCTGTATGCGACGCTCGTCAGGGTGATCAGCAACCCGGCCACGCGCGAGCTGCTGGAGCGCCAGGGCGGCGAGCCGGTGACGAGCACACCCGCGGAATTCACCAAATTCATCAATGCGGAATACGCGCGCTTCGGCGAGGCGATCCGCCTGGCCAGGCTTAAAGTCGAGTGAGGCGGGGGGCGGCCCGGCAGCGCGAGCTGGACCGGGACTAGGACAACCCGGCGTGGTGTAGTAACCTTTTCAGCACTGCCGCTCCCAACAGCGGCCAATTCGTGCGCGGGTGAACCGATGACATTCTTCGTTGAGGCTTACAGCAAATCCGACAACGCCGAAAAAGCATTGCGGCACGTCGGCGACTACGCAACGCTCGAGGAGGCGATCGCGGCCTCGAAACGCACGATCGACGAGGCGTTGCTGCGCGAATTCACGGCGGGCATGGCGGGCGATCAGCTCTATGCCAAGTTCCAGGCCTATGGCGAGGTGCCGTGCATCTTTCGCAGTGAAGACCACACGTTGAGCGGTCTCGGCTTTAACGCCCTGCAATATGCCAAGGCCCGCTGCGTCGAGCTGTGCGGCAAGTAGGTTGCGCGGCGCGTGCGCCCGAAAAAAAGCCCGGTCGCCCGGGCTTTTTCCTGCAGCAAGCGCTGGTTAATCGAGCGGCTTGATGTTGGCGGCTTGATCGCCTTTGGGTCCGGTCGTGACGTCATAGGATACCTTCTGGTTTTCGCGCAGGCTTTTGAAGCCGCTGCCCTGAACCGCCGAGAAGTGCGCGAAGAGATCCTTGCCGCCATCATCGGGCGTGATAAAGCCGAAGCCTTTGGCGTCGTTGAACCATTTAACGGTACCGTTACTCATGTCTGCTGTTCCTGAAAAAATTAAAAAAAGGCTTGCGCCTGAACGCGGGAAATTCAAGGAGGAGAAAAGCGACGACCTGAGGAGTACCGCCGAAGCGGCCACAACGGACCAACCATTATCACTACCTGAGAATCCTGCGCTCCCCTTATACAGGAGTAACGGCGCGGGGTCAAAGCAATTCGGGACGGGCGCGCCGGCACCGGCAAGCAATGGAGGACCGGGTACACCGGGGATCCCGGCAGCGCGGATCGAGCCGGGACTGGCCAAATGACAAGGCCGCAGGGAACAGCATTACGAATTTTGACGCGGCCCGCGCCTTGCCTGATAATTTCCGCGCGCCGATCGCAGGAATTACGCACCACCTCGCCGGGGATCGCCGAGACTTGGAGCGGGGGAGCGCCGCGCGGCTCGCGTCAACGAACCACCGGAGGAACGCCCGTGAAACAAGCGTCGCATCTCTGCTTCAGCCTGACGTTCGTGCTGACGTTTGCGCTTCAATCAATGCAGGCCGAGGCCCAGGCGTATCCGAGCAGGCCGATACGGTTCGTCGTGCCGGTGCCGGCGGGCGGCGGCGTCGACATTCTTACCCGCGTGATCGGCCAGAAAATTGCTGAGAGCATGGGCGTCCCCGTGATCCCCGACAACAAGCCGGGCGCAAGCGCCGCGATCGGCACCGAGTTCGTGGCCAAGGCTCCGCCGGACGGCTACACGATCATGATGGGGTATTCGGCGCATGCGACGAACCCGATTTTCAGTCCCAGGCTGCCCTACGACACCGAAAAGGATTTTGCGGCGATCGTGTTCGTCGGCTACATTCCGCTGATACTGGTAACGCACCCGTCGTTTCGGGCGAACTCGGTCAAGGAGCTCATCGCGCTCGCGAAGGCGCGGCCGGGGGAAGTACAGTTTGCTTCCGGCGGGGCCGGTGCGGGAGCGCACCTGTCCGGCGAACTGCTCAAGTACCTGGCGGGCGTCGACCTTGTCCACATCCCGTATAAAGGCAATGCCCCGGCGCTCAACGACGTGCTGGGCGGCCAGGTGAGCATCATGTTCGATACGATCACCACCGCGCTTGCGCACGTGAAAGCCGGGAAACTGAAGGCGCTCGCCGTGACGAGCGCCAGGCGCTCACCGCTGGCGCCGGAACTGCCGACCATGATCGAAGCGGGATTGCGCAATTTCGATATCAGCGCGTGGTACGTCGTGGTGGCGCCGGCCGCCACGCCGCGCGACGTGATCCAGAAGCTGAACGCCGAGATCAACAAGGCGATGGGCGATGCGGAAATCCGCACGCGGATGTCCGCCCTGGGCGTCGAATTTGCCGGCGGCACGCCGGAGCAGGCCGACGCTTTCATACGCTCCGAAATCAAGCGCTGGCGGCAGATCATCAAGACGACCGGCATGAGCGCCAACTGACCGTGCGGCTCTTCGACCTGCATTCGCACTGGGGAACCAGGCGCGGCTACGTGCTGCAGACGGAGCAGGAACTCGCGCAGCAGATCAAGACGTGGCGCTCCGCGCCGCGCTACGACACCGAGGAGGAGATGGCCGCATACTTCCGGCAGCACGCGGCGCGCGTGATTCTCGATTTCGGTTTCACCAAGAGCATGCCGCTGGAAAAAGTGAGGGAATACCACGATTACGCGCTGGCGACGCAGCGCCGGTTTCCGGACGTGATCCATGGCAACTGGCTGCAGATCGATCCCCGCACGGGACACGACGGCGCCGCCGAATTTGCGCGCTGCATCGAGGCAAGCGCCGGCTTCGTCGGTCTGTGCATCTCCGCGGCCGGCATGGGATTTCCGGCAAGCGATCCGGTCTACCGCCCGTTTTACGAGGTGGCGGTCGGCGCGGGGCGCCCGGTGCTCGTGTTGGTGGGCTACACCGGGGCGGGCGCCGGCATTCCGGGCGGGAAGGGCGTGAAGCTCGAGCTCTGCCATCCGCGCTACGTCGACGAGCTCGCGATCGATTACCCGGAGATGAAAATCATCGCCGGCCGGCCGGCGTGGCCGTGGCAGGAGGAGATGATCGCGGTCATGCTGCACAAGCCCAACGTCTGGACCGAGATGCATGGCTGGTCGCCGAAATACCTGACCGATTCGCTGAAGCGCGAGATTTCGCGCCGGCTCAGGAAGCGCGTCATGTTCGGGGCGGACTACCCGTTGTTTCGTTATGAGCGGCTGATCGAGGATTGGCGCTCGCTCGGCTACGACGAAGAAACGCTGGAGCACGTGTTCTTCCGGAACGCCGAGGCGCTTTTTGCCGAAGCGTCCGGCGGGCGCGGCTAGCATGGATCTTTCGCTCAAGGACAAGGTCGCGATCGTCGGCGGCGCGAGCCAGGGCATCGGCTACGCGGTTGCGCGATTGCTGGCGGGGGAAGGCGCGGGCGTTGCGATGGTCGCCCGCCGCGAGGAGCCGTTGCGCGATGCCGTGAAGCGCGTCGCCGGCGAGACCGGCGGCAACGCGCTGGCGGTGCCCGCGGATATCCGGCGCGCCGCGGACTGCGCGCGCATCGTCGAATCGACGCTCGCGGAATTCGGCCGTATCGACGTGCTCGTGAACAACGACGGCGCGCCGCCGCTGGGCGCGTTGCTTGACTTCGACGATGCGGCGTGGGACAAGGCGGTGCAGCAGAACCTCATGAGCGTGGTGCGGCTCACGCGGCTCGCGGTTCCCTATCTGCGTGCGGCCGGCGGCGGACGCATCATCAACATCGCCGCGCTTTCCGCGCTGCAGCCGCTACCGCGCTTCGGCCTGTCGGTCGCCACCTGGGCCGGTGTCATCGGCTATGCGAAGACGCTGTCGCTGGAGCTCGCCGCGGAAGGCATCACCGTGAACACCATTTGTCCGGGACGCATCGCGACCGGCCGGCTCGGCGCGGTGTTCGGCGCGGACGGCAAGCACGCCGAACCCGACGCGAAAATGCTGGCGGAGATGGCGCGGGAAATTCCGCTGCGCCGGGTGGGCACCCCGGACGAGATCGCGGGCCTCGTTGCGTTCCTTGCCTCGCCGCATGCCGCCTATATCACCGGCTCGACTTTCCATGTCGACGGCGGCCGCCGCGCGAGCCTGCTGTGAAATCCGGGATGCACGCCGAAGCTATCCCCTGGTACTGGCGCGCGCTCGATTTCGAAGAACTGGCGCGGGAGTTTCCGCCGCCGCCGGACTATTTCCGTACTACCTTCCGCGTGTCGCGGGATGAACTGCGCACGTTGCAGGAACGGCGGTTCCTGGAGACCATGCGGCGCGGCTGGGAGATCCCGTTCTTCCAGCGCCACTGGCGCGCTGCCGGGATGGAGCCCGGCGACATCCGCGGGCTCGATGATCTGCAGAAAATCCCGCCGTACGACGTCCACCACATCCGCGCGAGCATCGAGCGCAACCCGCCGTTCGGCGATTTCATGGGAATTTCGCCGGCGGACGGCAAGCGCATGCCGCTCGTGCTGCAAACGAGCGGCGGCACGACCGGACTGCCGCGCCCGATGCTCTATGCGCCGCGGGACCGCGAAACCATGGCGATCATGGGCGGACGCCGCTTCGCATTGCATGGAATTCGGCCCGGCGATATGGTGCTGGTGACTTACGCGCTGGGTCTTTCCAACGGCGCGGCGGCGCCGCGCGAAGCGTTGTGGCGTTATTCCGGCGCGGTGCCGGTCATGACCGGCGGCGGCGCGACCACGCCGACGCGCCGCCAGATCGAGATCGCGCAGGCTTGGGGCATCAGCGTCATCCTCGGCTTCCCGTCGTATTTGCGGCACATGGCGCTCACGGCGAGAGACGAGATGGGGATCGATCCGAAGAGCCTCGGCATCAGGCTCATCGGCACGCATCTTGGCATGGAGGATCGGCGCCGGATCGAGGACCTGTGGGGCGCGCCGTGTTTCGACGCGTACGGCACGCATGAGAGCGGCATGATGGCGGCCGAATGCGAGCGCCAGTCGGGCATGCACGTCCAGGAGGACGCCTACATTCTCGAGATCGCCGATCCGGAGTCCGGCCGCATTCTTGCCGAGGGAGAGCAGGGCACCGTGTATATCACCACGCTCTACAAGTACGGCGCCCCGCAGATACGCTTCAATGTGAACGATATCTCGGCCTACGTTCCCGGAATCTGCGCGTGCGGCGGCACCCTGCGCCGGCTCGCGCGCATCTTCGGGCGCAGCGACAACATGGTGAAGCTGCGCGGCGTGAATGTCTTTCCCGAAGCGGTCGGCGCGGTGGTGGCCGGCGACCGCCGCACCAATGGCGAGTTTTTCTGTTTCGTCGACCGCGTGGGCGAGGCCGCAACCGACGAGATGACGGTGATGGTCGAAGTGATCGATCCGGCGGCGGATCGCGCGGCGGTCAAGACCGATCTCGAGCGGCGCATGAAGGAGGTGCTTGGCGTGCGCGTCACCGTCAATCCGGCCGCTAAGGGCGGGCTCGACCAATATACGGGCACCTCGCAGACCTCAAAGATCAAGCGCTTGCTCGACCGCAGGAAATGTTCTTGAGAGGCGAGAGGAGAGAGGGGAGAGGTGAGAGGACTAGCCTTTCATCCTTCATCGCTCATCCCTCATCCTTCATCCTTTCAGATCGACCGCCACCTGATCGCCCTGCGGCGGCGGCGCACCGGCCTGCTCGCGCACCCAATCCACGAACGTTGCGGCTTCGCGTCGTCCCGCCGCCAGCGGCGACACCATTACCCAGTAGGCGCGGTCCGCCGCGGGTGCCGCATAGCGGCTTGCCTTGAGCGGCGTCGCCAGCGCGCCGACGCGGATTTGTTCTTCCACCAGCGGCACGCGCCCAAGCGCCACGCCCTGGCCGTCGATCGCGGCGCGGATCATCTGGTCGTAGTGACTGAAGCGCAGTGCGCCGGCGCCCTTTACCGGCTGCATCTGCATGACCTCGAACCACACGTTCCACGACAGCCAAGGCGCCTGACCCTCGAGGTCGTCGAAATGCAGCAGCACGAATTTGTCCAGGTCGGCGGGGCGCTCGAGCGGCGCGTGCGCGAGCAGCCGCGGGCTGCATACCGGCACCATGCGCTCGCCGAACAGTTTCACCGCCCCCGCGCCCGCGCGCTGGCGGGTGGTGTAGCGGACCGCCACGTCGAGCCGCTCGCGCTGCAGGTCCTGCAGCGTGTTGTCGGCAACGATGCGCACCGTGATGTCCGGATGGCGGCGCTGGAAATCCGCCAGCCGCGGCACCAGCCATAGCGAGGTGAAAGATACCGTGGAGGTGACGGTGAGCGCGCCGGAAGCCTGCTCGGCGGCCAGCCGCGCCGTCGCTTCGCGCAGCCGCGCCAGCGTCTCGCTCACCGCGCGGTAGTAGCGCTGGCCCGCGTCGGTCAGCAGCAGCGCGCGCGTGCGGCGCTGAAATAGCGGCACGCCGAGCTGCTGCTCAAGCGCCTGCACCTGGCGGCTGATCGCCGACTGGGTAAGGAAGAGTTCCGTCCCCGCCTTCGTGAAGGACAGGTGCCGCGCCGCGGCCTCGAACCCCCGCAACAGGTCCAGATTGGGCAGATCGCGCCGTTTATTCATGCGTATTTCTCATGCATAACCCGCAAAATGATCGTTTGTCCGCATTCTGCGAAAATTGCATATTTGCAGGCATGCAGCGCCGGCCCCTCGGCCGTGACATACATGCTGGAAAGGAATCCATTATGGAACATGCGAATTCTGCTTTCAAGAGCTATGGCAAGCCGTTCGAGCTCGGGCGCTACGAGGCGCTGCCGCTCACGGACGCGCGCGGTGCCCGGGTGCGCAGCCTGCGCGGCACCTTGTGGATCACGCAGGAAGGCGACAGTGCGGACCACTTGGTGGGCGCCGGCGAGGACTTCACCGTGAACCGCGACGGCGTGACGCTGGTGACCGTCGTGGAAGGCCCGGGCACGCTCGTGGTGACACGGCCCGTGCCGCGATACGACGGAATGCTGGAGCGCTGGCTTCAACGCACGGCGCTGGTGATGCGGCCGGCGCCGCGGCACCCAGGCGCAATCGCGCGCTGGCTCGCGACCTCGCGCCTTTACCTGCTGCAATCAAGGAGACCATCATGAATCGGCAACACGCAACGCCGACCGCTGTGCAACAAGGTCCTGTCCTTACTTACGAGGAAGTCATGCGCGACCCGCACCGAATGGAGCGGCTCGTCCGCGATGCGCACCACGCGCGCAATGCCGCAATTGCCGCGATGTTCGCTGCGGCTGCGCGCGCGCTCCGGGCCGGCGTGCTGCGGGGGGCGCGGCAGATGTATGCCGCGTTTGCGCATACCCATCCGCGCGCGCGGCACTGCTGAGCGGCGAGAGACGAGAGGGGAATTACTCCCTGTTCTTGATTTTCATCGGCGTTTATCCGCGTTCATCGGCGGTTGCTTCAATTCTTTAGGGCAATCGCGACTTCGTCGCCTCGCGGCGTGAGCTTGGTCCCGAACGGAGCGCTGCGCTTCGTGATGTCATCGAGCATCGCGCGTTCGTGGTCAAGCGCGCACGGCACGGTTTCGTTGGCGTCGTTGTGCCGCACGAACTGGAACGTCGCGCTGTGCACCGCTTTGCCCTCGAGCGCGATGCGCGCGAGCATGCCGACCCAGTCGCCGTGCTTGCGGCCGCCGTGGCCGGTATGAAACGAAAAATTGCCGAGCCCGTAGAAAATCGGCTTGCTCTTGTAAACTTCGACCGGCAGCGAGAAGTGCGGCCCGTGGCCGATGACGATGTCCGCGCCGGCATCGATCGCCGCGTGCGCGATCTCGGTCATGTACTGCAGCACTTCCTGATGCAGCCCCCAATGGCATGACGCGACGACGATATCGGCCTTCGCGCGCAGCGCCGCGACGTCGTCCTTGAACCACTGCAGATATTGCGGGTCGGCCCAGGTCACGATGATCGGCGGCAAGCCGGGACGATTGCACGGTGGAATCTCGGGACGCGTCTTGTGCAGCGGCAACTGGTAGGCGGTGTGGCCGCGGATGACCGCGACCCCGGCCGCGTGCTCTCCTGCTTCGTGATTGGTCGGCCAGTACACCGAAGTGCGCTGCAGAAAACCGACGCGCACGCCGCCGCGCTCGAGCAACACCGGCGCGCGCGCCGCCGCGCGGTTCGCGCCGGCTCCGGCGTGACGTATGCCCAATTCATCGAGCCGCGCGATCGACGCCGTGATCGCGGCTTCGCCGTAGTTGACGTTGTTGGCGATGCCGACCGCCTGGATGCCGGCGCGTTTCAATGCTTCGCCGCCGATCGCCGCATCGGCGTAAAAGCCTTCGCTCTCGACCGCGTGGCCGTGCGGCGGATCGTACAGGCAGCATTCGAGGTTGCTGAAGACGACGTCAGCGGCGCGCAACTCGGACGCGAGGCGCGCAAACGGCGCGGCGGCATCGGTGACGTTCATCAGATTGACGTCGCCGGTCAGGATTATTTTTAGCGGCATGCTGAGATTCCTGTCCGATGTCCTACGGGGAACGCCGGATTGAACGGCGCCTGCGTCCGTTCGTATCCGGTCAATTATTCGAGCAGCGCGAGCTGTCTCGAATAACCGCGATTATAGCGAAAGCCGGGATTGTTGGCTGTGAGCGGTCGGCATTCAGCGTTCAGCTTCTTCATGGCGGCGCTGCCGCTCTGGTTTGCCGATCGCCGACTGCCGAAAGCGATTTCCGGCAAATTTCCCATGCATGCCGAAGAATGAAATAATCCGGGATCGCAACCGGACGCAGGACTCTGACATGGACATCGGCAATGCGAAAAGCGTGACGACCGCAGCACAGGTGCTGGCCGAATTCGCGACCGGGCTGCGATACGAGAGCATTCCTTCCGCCGTGATCGAGCGCGCGAAGGATTGCGTGATCGACACGGTCGCGGCGTGCACTTACGGAGCCACGCTGCCGTGGAGCAAGATCATCATCGCTTACGCCGGGCAGTACGGCAAGGGCGGCGCGTGCGCGATACTCGGCACGCCGCTCAAGGTGCATGCGCCTTGCGCCGCGCTCGCGAACGGCGCGCTCGCGCACGCGTTCGAGATGGACAGCCTGGTGCAGCCCAGCGTCGGCGTGCATCCGGGTGCGTCGCTCACGGCGCCGGGGCTTGCGGTCGCGCAGGAAATCGGCGCGAGCGGCAAGGAATTCATCACCGCATTCGTCGCGGCGGGCGAGGTCATGCACCGCATCGGCGATGCGTCGAGGCAGTCGAGCGAAAAAATCGGTTTCCACGCGCCGGGAGTGACGGGAGCGTTCGGCGGCGCGGTCGCGGCGGGACGGCTGCTGAAGCTCAACGCCGGGCAGATGACCGATGCGCTCGGCATAGCGGGATCGCTGTGCGCGGGATTGCTCGAATTTTCCAAAGGAGGCGGCGGCATGGTGAAGCGGCTGCACCTCGGGCGCGCGGCCGAGTCAGGCGTGCTCGCGGCGACGCTCGCGAAGAACGGCTTCAGCGGCCCGGCGACGGTGCTCGACGGCAAGTTCGGTTATCTCAACGTGTTTTGCCGCGACGGCGATGCGAAACGCTTTACCGCCGGTCTCGGCGAAACCTGGAACCTGCTCAAGCTTACGTTCAAGCGCTACTCCTGCCACGTCTCGGCGCATGTGCCGGTCACCGCGGTGTTGGAACTCAAAGCCAGGCACGATATTTCGGGAGACGACATTGCATCGATCACGGTCGCGGGCAGCGAAAAAATGGTGAGCCACCACGACATTCCCGAGCCGCAGGACATGACGATGGCGCAGTACTCGACGCCGTTCTGCGTCGCGCTCGCGTTCTACTGCGATCCGCGCGACCCGAACGTGTTTTCCGAGGAGTCTCGCGACGATCCCAGGGTCCGCGCGCTCGCCCGCAAGGTCAAGGTCGAGCTGCGCAAGGAAACCGACGCTTCGAACCCGCTCGCGAGCCGCGTCAGCGTGAAACTGAAAGATGGAAGCGAATTTACCCGGGAGCAGCAGTATTTTCCGGGAATGCCGCAGCAGCCTTTGACGCGCGAGCAGTTGCGCGAAAAATTCGACGCGGTCATCTCCGCAGCGTCAGCGGCGGGCGCGGAGCGGATGTTCGATCAGATCGCCGCAGTGGAGAAAATCGAAAATATGCGAGGGTTGGCTTAAGGAGGAACAATGAAGTCATTTTTTGTCTGCGCGATGCTTGCCGTCGCGCTGCTGCTGGCGGCCGCGCCGGATGTTGTCGCGCAGCAGTATCCGAGCAAACCGATCCGGCTTGTCGTCGGCTTCGCGGCCGGCGGACCGAGCGACGTTTCAGCGCGCACGATCGCGCAGAAGCTCACGGAAAAATGGGGGCAGCAGGTCATCGTCGACATCCGCCCCGGCGCGGGCGGCAACATCGCGACCGAGATCGTCGCCAAAGCCCCGGCGGACGGCTACACGCTGCTCGAGCCGGCGTTTGCGCACGCGGTCAATCCAAGCTTGTATAGCAAGCTGCCATTCGACGCCGTGAAAGATTTCGCGCCTATCCTGCTCTTCGCCTCCATCGCCAACCTGCTCGTCGTGCACCCTTCGATTCCGGCGCATTCCGTGAAGGAGTTGATCGCGTTTGCGAAAACGCGACCGAACCAGCTGATTTACGGCTCCGCCGGCAACGGCACCGCCTCTCATTTTGCGGGCGAGCTGCTCACGCTTATGGGCGGAATCAAGATCACGCACGTGCCGTACAAGGGCCTCGCTCCGGCGCACACGGAGTTAATGGGAGGCCAGTTGTCGATGATGTTCGACGGCATCGTGACCGGCTTGCCGGCCGTGAAAGCAGGGCGGCTGCGCGCGCTCGGCGTAACCACGCTCAAACGCTGGCAGGGCGCACCCGATATTCCGACCATGTCCGAATCGGGGCTCGCCGGTTTCGAGGTGAACTCCTGGTACGGGTTGCTCGCGCCGGCCGGCACGCCGCGGGAAATCATACTGCGGTTGAATTCGGAGGTCGCACGCTCCCTGCGCGAGCCCGACGCGCGCGAACGCCTGTATTCGATCGGCGCCGAACCGATGGACAACACGCCCGAAGAATTCGCCGCCTACATCGCCGCTGAAATGGCGAAGTGGGCGAAGGTCGTGAAGACGGCGGGTATTCGCGCGGACTGAGGCGCAAAAAATTCGACGCGGTAAGCCCAGCAGCGTCAACGGCGGGTGCGCGACCGTCGTTTCCAGATACGAGGGTCTCTTGCGGTATGCAGTACCGCGAAAATGAGGATTTGATCGGAGCGTGGGAGATAAAACACGCCGTACGGGAAACGAGGCATGAGCGCGCGCCGAAGTTCGCCATGCACTCGCGCGTAAAGTCCCGGGTTTTGCTCGATGGATAGAAAGACCTCATCGAGTGCTTTGAGAAATTCTTCCCCGAGTCCGGGAACTTGATCTTCGTACCAGCCGCCGACCTCGGATATATCGGTTTCCGCCTCCGGCCGAACGATCAACATGCGGCTTATTTGCCGCGGCTGATGCGCGAGCGCACCTCAGGCCAAGGGGAGCCGAGCGAAGGATCTTTTTCGTATGCCGCGAGGCGGCGGTCGAGTTCCGCGCGGTGCGCGTCGGAAAGTTCGACTGTCTCCGGCACTTCGGCAATGCTGTTCCAGATCGTCTCGACCAGGCGTATTCGTTCCGAGACCGGAAGACGAAGAATCTCAGCGACGGAAATCTGCTTCATGCGTGAAATTTACCACAATCCGCGCCCTATGGCTAGGTTTTGAAACAAGAAACAAAAATGTAGCTTGGATGGCTTTCCTCAAAGGGTGCTAATTCACGCAGAGCCCCCAATACGTACCGGGCATGCCGTAGCAGCCTTTGACTCGTAAGCAACTGCACGAGAAGTTCAACGCGGTCACCGCAGCAGCTTCAGTGGCAGGCGCGGGCCGGATGTTCGATCAGATCGCTGCGGTGGAGAAAATCGAAAATATGCAAGGGCTGACTAAAGTAATGGCAATGAATAATGAAATATTGACCTCGGCACCGTGGTGGGAGCGGTTTTTGGGCGAGAATTTCGTCAAGGAAACCGTTACTTCACATTTTCCCATTGCTGCCGCCACGCTTTCATACTGAAGCCTTCGCGCCCCCACAGTAGGGCAATAACCATTTCGTCGACGGCTCGCTTTACATCCTCAAGCACCGCACCTGCCGCGGTGGGACCGACGATGGT
>JAHFRL010000175.1 GCA_023266235.1 Betaproteobacteria bacterium | reverse complement strand
CGATGTCCTCGTGCTCCGGCATCACCTGCTTGAAAGTCGCGTTCACCCATTCGACGATGCCGGCCTGCGAACGGAAATTGGCGGTGAGACCGATCGGCCGCAGGTCGATGCCGGCGATGCCCGCCGCGCGTGCGCGCAGGAACAGCCCGACTTCGGCCTCGCGGAAGCGGTAGATCGACTGCATCGGGTCGCCGACCGCGAACACGGTGCGGCCGTCGCCCGGCTCCCAGCCGGCGGTGAGCCGCGCGACGAGCTCGTACTGGCTGATCGAGGTATCCTGAAATTCGTCGATCAGCAGATGGCGGATCCGATAGTCGAGCGCCAGCGCGAGATCGGTAGGACCCTCCTCCGTTGCGAGCGCGCGCAGAGCAGCCTGCGACACCTCGGTAAAATCGACCTGCCCGCGCGCCTGGAACACGAGCTTCAACTGCCCGACCGCGCGCGGCAGCAACCGCATGATCGCACCCAGCACCTCCCACTGGTCTTTGGTGTAGGCCGGCGGCGGCAAGCCACGCAGATCGTGGAGCGCAGCGCGTAGCGGTTCGCTGGCGGCAAGCGCGTCGGTCAGCGCCAGCGCGCGATCCTTCCACTGCTTCGAGGCCGCCCTTTCGGCCTTGGTCTTGCCCGGCGGGAAACCTTCGCTGATGACGTGCTGCTTGCGCCAGCTGCCCGGCTGGGTAAGCAGCAGCTCGGCGATGCCGAGCCAGGCTGCGACCTCCGGCTCGTCTATGCCCGGCAGCACCACGAGTTTGTCGCATGCGACAATCGGCGAATTCCTGCCATCGGCGGCGAGGTTGGCGGCGGCATAGCGCGCAAGCTCGACCAACTCGTCACGCAACGATGCCGGAAACATGCCGTGCGCGCACGCCAACGCCTCCCGGCGCACGTTCTTCAGCGCGGCTTCCAGCTCCGCGCGCTCCCTGCCATGCACATGGCGCAGCCAATGATCGCGGCGCCTGAGCATGTCGGCAAGCAGCGTCTCGATGCGCGCGACGTCGTTGTCGAGATGCGCGAGCAGCCGTTCGATGTCCTGCGCGACCGCACCGATGCTCTCGACCAGCTCGACGGTTGCACGCGCCGCCTCGAGATACAGCTCGGCCGCATCCTCGATGCTTTCCGGCGGCGAGCCGAACCTGGATAACATTGGCATCTGGCGCGTGAGCCCCGCGCACAGCGAGTCAATGGTCTGGATGCGCAATCGCGCCGGATTTTCCGCAATGCGCCAGCCGGCCTGGGTGTCGTGCTGCAGCGCGGCGGTGGCCAGTTCGAGCGTCAGTTTTTCGTGCTCGGTCGCGGGCGCTTTACCGCCCCGCGCATCGGCGAGCGCTGCGAGCACGCGTTCGCGCATTTCGCCCGCGGCCTTCCTGGTGAACGTAACCGCGACGATCTCCTCGGGATGGTCGACATGCGCGAGCAACAGCAGGTAGCGCTGGATCAGCAGCTCGGTCTTGCCCGAGCCCGCCGGCGCCTGCACGATGCACGATTGCGATGGATCGAGCGCCCGGCGGCGCGCGGCGAGATCGGGGATGTGCGCGGCAGTCACGCGGCGTCCTCGTCGAGCGCGTTCTCGAGCCGCTCGTAAATACGGCAGAACGGCTTCACATCGCAATAGCGGCAGGTATCCGGATATTGCTTGGGATCGACCTTGGCATCGCCACCCGCGAAGCCGGCAGCGACGCGCGTCAGGTCGGTACGCCACGCATCGACGACTTCCTGCCATGAGGCGTGGCGGTCGCGATAATACGATTCGGCAAACGCTTTAATGCCCGGCAGCAGATCCGAGTCGCGCGCAAGCGCCGCAAACTTCATGTCGCCCGCCTTGACCTGCGCAAATGCGACCGCGGCCGCAGCAGGCTCGGTCGCGACGAGATACAACGGCAGCTGCGGTTCGTCCGGCCGCTCCGCGAGCATGGTGCCGGCCGCAGGCGCACTGGTCTTGTAGTCGATCACGATGCGCCGCCCGCCGTCCACCTCGTCAACGCGGTCGAGGCGCGCGTTGAACGCGAGCCCGCCGATTTCAACATGACGCTTGTCTTCGGTGGCGATCACGGTGAAACCGCCACGCTGCCTTTCGTGATCGAGCCAGGCACGCGCGAGGCGCAGCAGGCGTTGTTTCTCGATTTCGGCAAAGCGCCCGGAGAGCGTCGCCGGCCGCTCGCGCCTGACGCGCGCGACCGCTTCTTTCGCCGCCTGCTTCAGCAACGCCTCGAGGTCCGCGTCGTTGATCGCATCGAGCGCGCCCTTGGTTTTGAGCTGCGCCCACGCCTGCGCCAGCACGCGATGCACCAGCGTGCCGCGCTCCATCGCATCAAGCCCGGTGTGCGGCGTTTCCAGGCTTGCGGCGCCGAGCCGGTGCTGCGCGAACGCGCGAAACGGGCACGCCGCATGATCTTTGATCACCGCCGTGCCACCGCTTACCGCAGCCGTCTTCTGCCACGGCGGCGCCTTGCTGTCCGCGCTGAGTTCGAACTTGCGTGCGCGGTGGACTACATCGCGATAGCTCGCGTAAGCGGGCAGCGAGAGCGCTCGTTCGGCGACATCGATAATAAGCGGGCTCGGCTTGAACTCGCGGTCGTCCTCACGCAGCGGGTAGCTCAGCACGACTTCATCCGCGCATGCCAGCCATTCGCCGGTAAGCCTGCGCGCGAGCTCGAGGGATTCGGCGGCCGAGCCCTGCGGCAGCCGGGCCGCGCGCTGCAGCTCGATCGGCAAAAACGGATTCGGCCGCGGGCTTTGCGGCCAGGCCTCATCCGACAACCCCATCACCCATAAATGGTCGAATTCCATGCCGGCAGCTTCGAGCACCCCGAGAATCTGGATCGGCACGTCGGGCGTCTCGGGCTGGAACAGCGTGTCCGCCGCCATGCGCCGCAGGCGCGCCACGGCGTCGGCATAACCCACGCGCGGCACGACGCGGTCGAGCGCGGCGAAACCGGCGACGACTTCATGCCATTTCTTGAGCGTCTGGTATTCGGCCGAGTCGAGCCCGCGCTCGCCGGGGAAGCCGACCAGCGTGAGCGCTTCGGACAGCGCTTTCGCCAGGGCCGACGGCGACTGCGCGCCGAACAGGCGCGCTTTGCGGAATTCGGCGAGCGCGGACAGGCGCTGCGCGAGCAGCGGGCAGCTCGCGCCGTCACGCGCGATCAGCGTCAACAAGCGGTCGAGCGCAACGACCGGCTCAGCGCGTTTCCTCAACTGCGCGTCGAGCCGCGCGCGCCGTGCGAACTCGGTCTCGGCACCGGCGATGAACGGCGAGCGGAGCAGCCGGCTGGCGCGCTCGAAATCGATCTCGCGGCCGGCCAGCTCGAGCACCAGGAACGCGGCGTTGACGAGCGGATACGAAGTGAGCGCTGCCCCGAGCGACACGTTGAATGGCGGCACGCGCTGCGCGGCGCCCGGCAACGCGTAGTCCGGCGCCATCGTCGCGCTGAAGGTGCGCACGATTGCGTTGCGCAGCTTGGCGAGCTCGGGCACGACGACGCCGATGCGCGCATGGCCATCAGCCTCGAGACGTGCCCGTGCCCATGTCGCCGCGCGCTGCATTTCTTCGCGGCAATCTGTGTACGCGACGCGTAACGCGCCGCCGTTACGCGGCTGTGCCTGCGCAAGCGCCACCTCGCAACCGGCGGCCCTCAGCCTGGCGAGCAGCTCCGTCTGCTGCGGCATGACGATATCGAAGCCGTAGCCGATGAGGGATTTCGGTTTCCTGATTTCGGCACACCCCCACGCTGCGGCAACCAGATCGGCGAGCCGCGCGCTGTCGGTCAGCCGCTCGCGCCTGGTGTCGCGCTCGTGGCGCTGCGCCCATTCCTGAAATGCTTTGTTGTCTTCGTTCAGCGGGAAGTTTCTGAGCCGCGGCACGAGCCGCCACGCGTGCGCAAGCTCCCAGGCCTCGCGCGCCAGCCTCGCGGTCTCAGGAACGGCGAGCAATGCTTCGCCCGCCGCGGAGCTGCGTATGATGTTTTCCCACAGCGCCTGCTCCTGCGCGGGCGTCAGCAGCAGCGGCATCTCCGCGGCGCGCTCGGAATACAGCACGTCCTCGTAGGCGCGCTCGACGAACGCTGAATACGGCACGATGTCCGCCGACTCCCACGCCGCGAGACCGTTGGCGGTCTGGCTGGCGTCGAACTCCTGCTTGAGCGCGGCCGCCAGCCGCCGGTTGGGCGTGACAACCGCGACGCCGGCTTGCAGCCCCTCGGCGAGGCGCGTGAAAACTTCGGCTTTGGTGCAACGGGGGAATTCAGAAGCGGCGGGCATCCGGCGCATGATAGCGCCGAATAGTCATTACTTCACGGGCAGTGCGCTTTGATTGGTTGCCCCCGCCCGGCATCCTCCGCGCGCTAGGAATGTGACCGCGGAGCGCCCGCGGGACGCGGGTTTAGCACCCGGGCATCATTTCTCCAGGAGATGTTTTTTCGCTTTCACTTTGGCCCACTCATCAGCGTCCGGCGGCGCGTCTTTTTTCTCGATGATCGGCGGCCAGACCTTGGCGAGCTCGGCGTTCAGCGCGGTATATTGCTTCTGATCATCGGGCACGTCGTCCTCGGCGAAAATCGCCTCGACCGGGCATTCGGCGACGCACAGCGTGCAGTCGATGCACTCGTCGGGGTCGATGACGAGGAAATTCGGGCCTTCACGGAAGCAGTCCACCGGGCACACGTCAACGCAATCGGTGTACTTGCACTTGATGCAGGTTTCGGTAACAACGTAAGTCATGGTAATCCTTGGCTAATCAGGCCATTTACGAAACGCAAAGCGGCATTATTTTAGCAGAAACGGGGCTGGCAACCGGAGGGCGCGGGGGCGCGCTTCCCAAAGAACGGGTTTTTGGTTAGCATACGCGCCATCAAGCCTTGTCGCCACCATCCATCCCCGTGGCACTTCCCTTACAGCCAGGCAGCAGGAGATCTCCAATGAGTGAGCACATTCACCACGTGACCGACGCTACATTCGAGCCGGAAGTTCTGCAGGCCGCCATGCCGGTGCTGGTCGATTACTGGGCCGAGTGGTGCGGGCCGTGCAAGATGATCGCGCCGATCCTCGACGAGATCGCCAGGGAGTATGCCGGCAAGCTCAAGATCGCCAAGCTCAATATCGACGACAACCAGGCCACGCCGCCCAAATACGGCATTCGCGGCATTCCGACCCTGATGCTGTTCAAGAACGGCAATGTCGAAGCCACGAAGGTCGGCGCGGTATCCAAATCCCAGCTAACGGCATTTATTGACAGCAATATCTGAACTGGTTAATCTAGTATCAAATTATCCGGCAGCCAATCCCGCAGACAGGCGGCATGCCGGACGAGCGCAAGTTCTTTCCGCTCCCTTGACTTTCCCCCTGGTTTTTCCCGAGTAACACCCTGACTGTAACTGGCGCATGCATTTATCCGACCTCAAGAACCTCCCTGTCACCGAACTGGTGGACATGGCCATCAAGAATGAAATCGATGGCGCCAGCCGCCTGCGCAAGCAGGAGTTGATTTTCGCGCTGCTCAAGAACCGCGCCAAGAAAGGCGAAAGCATTTTCGGCGAAGGCACGCTCGAGGTGCTGCCCGACGGCTTTGGCTTCCTGCGCTCGCCTGACACTTCCTATCTCGCCGGCACCGATGACATCTATATCAGCCCGAGCCAGATCCGGCGCTTCAACCTGCACACCGGCGATTCGATCAACGGCGAGATTCGCACGCCCAAGGACGGCGAGCGCTACTTCGCGCTGGTCAAGGTCGACAAGGTCAACGATGAGCCGCCCGAGAATTCGAAAAACAAGATCCTGTTCGAGAACCTGACGCCGCTGTTCCCGAACGAGCGCTTCGTGATGGAACGCGACATCAAGTCGGAGGAAAATCTGACCGGCCGCATCATCGACATCGTCGCGCCGATCGGCAAAGGCCAGCGCGGGCTCATCGTGTCGCCGCCGAAAGCCGGCAAGACCGTGCTGATGCAGCACATCGCGCACTCGATCGCCACCAATAACCCCGAGGTCTACCTGATCGTGCTCCTGATCGACGAGCGGCCGGAAGAAGTAACCGAGATGCAGCGCTCGGTCAAGGGCGAAGTTGTGTCCTCGACCTTCGACGAGCCGGCCACCCGCCACGTGCAGGTCGCGGACATGGTGATCGAGAAAGCGAAGCGCCTGATCGAGCACAAGAAAGACGTCGTGATCCTGCTCGACTCGATCACGCGGCTCGCGCGCGCCTACAACACCGTGGTCCCCGCGTCGGGCAAGGTGCTGACCGGCGGCGTCGACGCCAACGCGCTGCAGCGGCCCAAACGTTTCTTCGGCGCCGCGCGCAATATCGAGGAAGGCGGCTCACTGACGATCATCGCGACCGCGCTGATCGACACCGGCTCGCGCATGGACGACGTGATTTACGAAGAATTCAAGGGCACCGGCAACATGGAAATCCATCTTGACCGGCGCATGGCCGAGAAGCGGATCTACCCGTCGATCAACGTCAACCGCTCCGGCACGCGCCGCGAAGAACTGCTGATCAAACCGGAAATTCTGCAGAAGGTCTGGGTGCTGCGTAAGCTGCTCTACCCGATGGACGAATTGGAGGCGACTGAATTTCTGGTCGACAAGCTGCGCACGACCAAGAATAATTCGGACTTTTTCGACTCCATGCGCAGAGGTTAGCGCCAGCACCGACGATCGGCCCTCGACCAACCACTCTGGAACGAAAAAGTCCCTGCCGCCGTTCCCGCAAACCGGCCTGCGGCTAACGTGTCCCGGCGGCTCTTTCGACTCCATGCGCAGAGGTTAGCGCCAGCACCGACGATCGGCCCTCGACCAACCACTCTGGAACGAAAAAGTCCCTGCCGCCGTTCCCGCAAACCGGCCTGCGGCTAACGTGTCATGGCGCGCTGAGTCCGGGTTGGAATCCGGGCCGGCGATTCGATACTATTGGCCATCATGCTCATCGATCCGAGATTAACTTCGGCGCTGCTGGTGCTGATGGCATTCCTCGGCGGGTGCGCCGCGACGCCGGGAGCACCTCCCGCCAGCGACGCGGAAGCGAAACGCTTCGAATCCGCGCCGCGCGCTGCGATCGTTTACCTCTACCGTCCCGCGGCCCCCGGCGGCCGCGGCCCCTCCACCATCTGGGTCGACGGCCGGCTGGTCGGAGAAACGCTGCCGACCTCCTATTTCCGCATCGCGGTGCGCCCGGGGCGCAACCGCATCACGGCTTCCGGAGGCGACGCGGGGCGGCTTGAAATAGACACCCAGGCGGACGGCGTTTATTTCGTGGAGATGCAGGTATTCGGCGAAAGTGAAAGCGAGTCCTCCACCATCTTCCGTGGCGTCACTCCCGAGGTCGGCAAGGCCGCAATCCAGCGCTGTTGCACGCTGCTCGAAACGTGGCGGCCAGGCCAGTGGCGCGTACCGTGGTAGCGCATCCCGTCGGCACCGCTGGGGTCAACTCGCAGCCCGCGACTCGTTTTACGCTTGCAAGTCCCCGCCCGGTAAGGGATAATCGCCGCCTTTCGCGCGAAGGCCGCCGCGCACGCCCACAGGGACACCGCCATGAAAGCCAAAATTCATCCGGAATACAAAGAGATAAACGTTATCTGCAGTTGCGGTAACAAGTTCAAGACGCGCTCGACGCTCGCCAAGGATCTGCATGTCGAAGTGTGCGCGGAATGCCATCCGTTCTACACCGGCAAGCAGAAGGTGGTCGACACCGCCGGCCGCGTCGAGAAGTTCAAGCAGAAATACGCGCGCAAGCCGACCTCGAAAGGCAAGTCCGCAACGACAGCCTGATCGGTTTTCAGGTTTCGCCAGGAAAGGCGGCTGCGGCTGCCTTTTTTTGTAGCGCGCGACTTAAGCGCCGATGCCGAGCAGCGCGGCAGCGCCCAGCACGGCAAACAGCAGCGCGGTAACCAGGCGCACGGTGCGGAACGGAATGCGGTGCGCAGCGGCACTGCCGAAAAACACCACCGGCACGTTGGCGATCAGCATGCCGAGCGTGGTGCCGATAACGACCAGCGCCAGCGCATGGTACTTGGCGGCAAGCACAATGGTCGCGATCTGCGTCTTGTCGCCGATTTCGGCAAGAAAAAACACGACACACGTCAGCGCGAATACGCCGTAGCGCGTCGATTCCTTCACTTCGCCGTCGAGCTTGTCGGGTTTCAGCGTCCATGCCGCGATCGCGAGCAGCGAGCCGCCAACGATCAAGCGCAGGGTCCGCGGCGGAAACAACGAACGTATCCATTCGCCGAGCAGGCCGGCAAGCGCGTGATTGCCGAGGGTCGCGACCAGGATGCCGGCGATGATAGGCAGCGGCTTTTTGTAGCGCGCGGCAAGCAGCAGCGAGAGCAGCTGGGTCTTGTCGCCGATTT
>JAHFRL010000174.1 GCA_023266235.1 Betaproteobacteria bacterium | reverse complement strand
AGCATCGTCGCCATCATCCGCCCATGCGGCGTATCGACCTCGAACGTCATGCCGCTCATCGCGACCACCGACACGCGCCAGCCCGACAGCCGGTTGAGTGTATCGAGCAGGTCCTGGGTCGAACGCCCCCAGCGACTGAGTTCGGTAACGAGGATCGCATCGATATGGCGTGCCTGCGCCAGCTTCATCACCTCAGCCCGCGCCGAACGGTTTGCCTTCATGCCCGACGCGGTTTCGCGGAAGACCTCGACCACTTCATAGCCGCCACGCTCGGCAAAGCCGGCCAGGTCGCGGAGCTGCCGTTCGCACGACTGGTCGGCTGTCGAAACCCTGGCGTAGATGGCGGCGCGCTGTCCCAATTGAACCCTTCTGGAATTAGGCCTCGAAAAGCCTTGATTTGCGTGGGGTCAGTGTTGTCCAAAACAGACTTCTGTTCAACAGGGACATCCTTCTCACCGGCGAATACCTCTGGCCCAAGGACACTGGCGCTTAAGGTGTCATTTCGCCCTCAGCCGGAACCGACCCCAAAATGACAAAATATTTTTCATATTAGCGATAGAGTAATGTCAATTACTATAGTTACGATCAAGAAAAATATGAAATTGTTAAATTTGGGCGTAAGAGAGCGTACTAAAATGGCATAAGGACGGCGACGCTAGCACTAAAAGGCAAATCAACCTGCGCAATTCTCCGTGAAATATCTTTCGATTGTGCAAGTCTACTATCAAGTATTCGATACTTATTGAAAAGGTTGTGTACTGTTATTTCTATCCGTGGAGATCTGCTAGTTTCGGAAGTAATGCGAGGATCAATAAACGCGGAAAACGAGGTCGTAATGCTTGAGGAGAAAGATGCACGTTGAATATCAGACCGCAAGGTATACGGTGCTGAGTAGTCAATTTGCGCGGTAGCTCCGATACGTCCCTTGCTACCGTTAATATTGATGTTGCCATCAAATGGACGATAGTTCTGATTGATATCAGCACCAGTACGATTGAAAAACGATCGTAATTCGACCGCCAGGTCTAGGCGAGTTGCGGTTGGTCGGTCTGGACGCAATATGGGTGCGGTTAAAGTACCAGAGGCAGTCCATATCGATGCGGCGGGAAGATTAAGATATCGTCCATCGACCGATACAAGTTTTCCTGCCGAGTTTCGAACAAACCGGTCGGGAAACTGCTCCTCCAAAAGAGAAGTGATAAGGTTTGGAAATGCAATGGCTCCCTGCGTCATTTCTCTCTGCACCACAGCACTGATCGCGATTTCACGCCGAGGTGACAAAACTGCTGTTGCTGATAAATTGAAACTTTCACGAATTTCTGGTTGAAGGGAAGGGTTTCCTCCGGAGACGAGGGCAACGAGAGTATCTGTTCCGTTGCGTAAGTCGAGAATCGAGTACCCGGTTCTGATTGCAGTAGGATCACCAATCTGCATAGTCGTGGGGGGGGTACGTTCTTTCACGTACCGCGCTTCTAGCGATAAAAGCGGGCTTAAGCGCAGCTTTAGGCCCCCGCTGGTATTATAAGATAACGGCGAACCTGACGATTTAATTGCACCAATCGTAAGATGTGCATATAGTTTAGGGAATTTTGTCTTGTTGGCTAGTAGGGCTGTTGAAGTAGTCACTGTGCCAGTATGCAAAGATCCAGATACAACAGATGGTCCTAAACCTGAAAGGTTGGACGCTATTTTTGTATAGCGAGAGTTTTCTCTAATTGAAAAAACTAGATCGTTTTCTAATAAATTTTTCACTGATCCGGTAATAATTGTATTGGAAAATACATAACTAGATCTAGACCGAGATTGTTCCATCCCATCAATTATTAGCGTAGTATTATCAATATTTGCAGCTAAATCATTGTGGAACGTCCAATTCCCATTCTCAACATCTCCCCCGATTGTGAAGCTGGCTTGGTCGCGTGATTGTCGAGGCACTGTTTTGCTAACGCCGTCGCATTCGAGACAAAGAGTAGGCAAAAAGTCACTGTCTTTTGAAAGGGTTAATCCTGACGTAAGTAGAAGAATGCCTAGATTAGTTGCACCGTTGATAGATCCATTCGTAGAATTACGGCGGGTGGTAAAGCCGGTATCTTTAAGAAATTGCGAACGATCTATAAGGGGTTCTCGGAACTCCTGAGTTACACGTAAACTAAGGCGATCACTCCCTATCAATTTAAATTGTGAGTAATCACCTTTACCTTCTACAGTTCCAGTTTCCCGAGCAATATTAGTTGTCGCTGTAAATTCTCGTGATTGATATTTATCCCTCAAAACTATGTCTATTATTTGCTGCGGCGAAGGATAACCGTAGACCTCGGCAGCCGTAGATGCCAACACGTCAACACGCAGAATCGCACCGACCGGTATATCAGCTATCGCGGCCTGTCCCGATATTCTCTTACCATTGAGAAGTGTTATTATCGGGCTATTTGGTGTGGTATTACCCCCCGCGAGTTGTAAGCGGAGCTTCTCTGCTACTTCACCAACAGTCTTGACGCCAATTTGACGTAGCTGTTGAGTAGAGATGGTAGATGTAGGAGGCTCAAGCTGAATACGCGATCGGCGGCCAACAACGACTATCTCGTCGACATTCGCCCGTCGTTGGCCTCGGGAATGTTCACTTTCCAGCTGTTTTGCGGCCGCTAAGCTAGGTGGTCGGTTCTGGCCTTGTGCCTGATAAGTTAGCACCGCAGGTGCTAGAAAATAGCTAAGCGCGGTTATACCGCGCTGCCAGGGGCTCCGCATTGTACACCAGACCGTCAAAAAAAGCCGGTTTAGAACGGTGGAAAACCGCCCAGCGGCTTACCTTGCCACTCACACACGACTCCGTGCCGATTCAACGTCTCACTTACAAATGCTACAGCATTCAACAGTGCATCGAGCTTATCCTCTCCAGGCATTGCCGAAAGGAGCGGGATCGGCAGCCCTTCAACGCTAACCGCGGAAACGTATCCGCCGTTTTCAAACTGGACTGGGTTCCAAATTTTGACCGTGATTTTTTCAGGGCCATTGGCTTTTACCAACGGAACTATCTTTCGCTCATAATCGGCATGATCAATATCGATATATTCCGATACAGGATGGAGACTGCCGTTCATTGCGATGTCCTCATTGACGATTTTTAACGATATGCGGCTGGCACACGAAATCAATCGCGGCCAGCCGGGTATAGGGTGAGCTATACGCTCGTATTATTACGGCGTCTCGCCATCATCGTAGCGGAAGTTGTAGCAGAAGTTCTGCTTGGACTGCCGACTTGTCAGGTTCTCACGCGAACACGTAAACTTGTAGCTCGATGTTAGGGGAACGCTCTGGCAGAAATTTGACCAAGCAGTAGACTGTTGGCCCGCATTCACGGGTGATGCTGCCGCTGCATTAGCACAGCGCGAGTACGTCTGGGGACCAGCGAGCGCGGCCGTGGATAGGCACGTTAGCCCTCCACTGACTGCGATGCCGACAAAAGCTTTCAACAATGAAGTTCTCATGTTTCACTCCCATCATAACGAAGTCAGACTGTGCAAGCACCGTATGACGCTTAATGCTATCTGCAATAATACTAATGATACATAATATTTCTGTAGAACGTGCCGTAATCGCGACGGATGAATAATTAACTATGTCATATTACGGTAAGATTTCAGTATCTTATGCATATCTCCTGTAAGGAGCTAGTTGGTTATGATGCAAAATTCATAGGTTTTGCATCGCCTGGAAAACGGCTGAAATCCGGGTGTAAACGCTCACGGTAATTGGCGGCATTTGATCGCGCTATCTGTCGTCGGCCCTGACGAGCGCGGTATCGTTCAGCAGCCACCTTCGAAGTTCTTCAGATATTCAGCCATTGGTGGCAGCCCCATGTCGGCGCGACGACGGTCGAGGCTCGCCGGATCGACAGTCTGCGCTGCCTGCCACCGCCCGCTAACGCACGTCATTTGGCTGCCATAGAGCTGCGGCCGTCCTGCGAACATCTCGGTCCGGTCGTAGAGCAGCGCATAGTCCGGCCCACGCGCATCCCCCGACGCAACCAGCGGCCGCATTCGCGTCACGACGACGCGCTGGAACGCTTGATCGGGCGAGTGCTGGACGATCAGCCAGGCATTGCGGGCTACATCCGCGCCATCGCGACGGCTCCTGAACCAGCCGTCCGCCGGCAGGATCGACTTCACATACGCAGTATTCGCTGCATCGACTTCACCGATCCGCTGCCAGATCACCGCCGACGCTGCGGCTCGATCGCCGTCCGATAGCGTCGCGACAGCGGGATCGATCGCGCGCCGCATCGCCTGCTCCAATGCAACGCGAACTGCTAAATTAGGTCCGGCCCCATTTGCGACAGGCAGGGTCTGAAACGCTGCCTGCTCGGCCGCGACTGCATCCTTGAATTGCCGCAGGGCCGCTAACGCATTTGGCGACATGGCCGAAGCCGGCGTCGGCGTGGACGCCGGCGCTGCGCGCATCCGCGCGGTCGTCTGCACGGGACTAGATACGACTGCGGCGAGAAACAGTAGCAACATCATCGACAAACGATGCTGTGTTTCTTGCGCCGAGGCAACACACCAGCTGCGACCAATTCCAACGAGCCCAGAGCCTGAGACGGCCGCGCTCTCACGCCGCTTTATCGGCGGCCTCGGCCGACCGGACGTAAGCGTAAAGCGTCGGTTTGGAGATGCCGAGCATCAAGCAAATCTTGGCGATCGGCATGGTATTTTCGTGATAGAGCCGAACAGCCAGGTCGCGCTTGTCCTTGTTGAGTGCGGTCGGCCGGCCACCTTTTTTGCCACGGGCGCGGGCCGCGGTGAGGCCAGCCTGGGTGCGCTCGCGGATCAGGTTGCGCTCGAACTCCGCCAGCGCGCCGAACAGGTGGAATGTGAGCTTGCCCGAGGTGGTGGTCGTGTCGATCGCCTCGTGCAGGCTCAGCAGGCCGACCTCGTGCTCTTCGAGGTAGGTCATCCATCCTATGAGGTCGCGCAGCGATCGGCCGAGGCGGTCAAGCCGCCACACCACCAGTGTGTCCCCGGCGCGCAGCTGCTCCTTCATCTGCTCAAGTCCGGGCCTGGCGGTCGTCGCGCCGGAAGCCTTGTCAGTGATAACCTTCCCGCATCCGGCGGCCAGCAAGGCATCCCGTTGCAGGTCGAGATTCTGCTCGGTCGTCGAGACGCGCGCATATCCGATTTTCATCGTGGGCGAGCGATGCGGCCCTGGCAACGGGCTTTTGGCAGAAAAGTCATCATCGACAGGATTAAATTGCCCTAGTTTTCTTTACCGGGTAGATTTACGTCGAACAGGCCGGATTGGCAATGCGATCGGATTGGCATGTCTATGGGCAAGCAAATCTCCGTTTTCCTTACTTGCGCGTCGGCGGGTCGGCGGTGACGCATCCGGCGCTCGCCCCGCCGCTGGCGATCGAGCGCTATCGCATTCTTGAACCGCATCTTGTCGATAGCGTTACGCTCGCGGATATTGCTCGCGGCAGCTCGGTGAGCGAACGAACATTGCAGCGCTGGCTTGCCCGCTATCGATCCGAAGGCCTCTCCGGTCTCGCACGCATCTCGCGCGCCGACCGGGGCAGGCTGCATCTGCCGGACCACCTAGTCAGGCTTGCCCGCGATCTAGCCATCAAGCGCCCGCGGCCCCCGATCAGCGCCATTCACCGAAAGGTCCAGGAACTCGCTGTTGCAGAAGGGCACCGGCCGCCAAGCTACCCGGCAGTCGCGCGCGTCGTCAGGGCAATACCGGCAAGCCAGATCGCCGTGGCTTCCAATCCGGCTGCCTACCGCGACGAGCACGAGCTGCTGCACCGGCGCGAAGCCGCGGCCTCGAACGAGATGTGGCAGGCGGACCATACTGTTCTCGACATCCTCGTTCTCGATGACGACGGAGCGCCGGAGCGCCCCTGGTTGACCGTCGTTCTCGACGATCACAGTCGGGCCATCGCCGGCTATTTCCTCACCCTCGATGCGCCTAGCGCCCTCAACACGGCGCTGGCACTGCGACAGGCGATCTGGCGCAAGCCCAACCCCGAGTGGATCGTCAGTGGCATTCCCGAACAGCTCTACGTCGACAACGGCTCGGATTTCATCTCCGACCATATCGAGCAGGCGTGCATCGCCCTTAAAATTCGCCTCATCCATTCGCTGCCCGGTCGCCCGCGCGGACGCGGCAAGATCGAGCGGGTATTTCGCACCATCAACGATATGTTCCTGCCCGACCTGCCTGGACACACGATCGCGGGCAAGCCGCTGTCGGCACCAGCCCTCACGCTTGACGAGCTGCGGACGCGTTTCGAGGCGTTCGTGTGTAACGTTTATCATCGTCGTTCACATGGCGGCACCGGGGAACCGCCGATCACGCGATGGCAAAAGGGCGGGTTTCTGCCCGCCATGCCCGACAGCCTCGAACAGCTCGATATGCTGCTCGTTCACGTGCCCAAGCCCCGCAAGGTCCTGCGCGACGGCATCCGCCTAATGGGCCGGCGCTACGTCGAACCCACGCTCGCCGCCTTCGTCGGTGAACAAGTCGAGGCGATCTATGATCCCCGCGATCTCACCGAAATCCATGTCTACCACCAAGGCCGGTTCGTCTGCCGCGCGCTCAGTCCCGAGCACGTAGGCCACCCGTCGCTGCGGGCGATCCAGCACGCGCGGCGTAGCGCAAGGGAGCGTGACAAACAGGCGCTCGCCAACACGGAGGCCTTCGATGGCGACCAAGAGGATACGGCTTCCCAGCCCATCACCTATCGAGGCCTCCGGCTCTACGCCGCTGACGATTGAGTTCCCGGTCGAGCAGCCGTTCCTGGCGACGCGCGAACATGCCCGGTTCGTCGAGTTCGCCGAAGCCTGCGCGCACTACCGCTATATCGGTGTGTGTCACGGGCGGCCGGGCGTCGGAAAGACCCGATCGGCGCGCGAGTTTTCCAGCTTCCCCGACCTGGCGGAATATGCCGCGCTCCGTCCCATTGCGCCGCACCTTGCCGAAAAGGTCGCGCGTTGCCGGGCCGTCTTCTATACCGTCTCGGTTAGCAACACCCCCAAGACGATCGACGCGGCGCTGGGCCTCAACCTGATCAAGATGGGCTATGCGCGACTGACGGTCGCCAGCGGCTCGCACGAGGAAGCCACCCACGATGTTGCCCGCGTCGCCTGTCCGCTCGTCATCGTCGACGAGGCCGATCGCCTGTCGATCAAATCGCTCGAACACTTGCGCGACCTGTCCGACCGGCAAGGCTTCGGACTGATCCTCATGGGCATGCCGGGCCTGGAAAAGCGCCTTGCTCGTTACGCACAATTCTACTCACGCATCGGTTTCGTGCATGAGTTCAAGCCGCTCACCGAGACCGAGATGCGCCTGCTGCTCGCGACCCATGCCAGCGACTTCGGCATCACCTTCGATCCGGCCCAGCTCGACGCGATCGAGGCGCAGGCGGCGGTTATCCGCATCACGCGTGGCAACTTCCGCCTGATGGAGCGCCTGTTCGCGCAGATGCGAAGGATCATGACCCTCAACCGCATCAGCGAGGTGTCGCCCGACATCGTTCAGGCCGCGCGCGACTGCCTGGTGATCGGGCCCGGCAACTGACAAATACCGCGATCAGAATGCCGCCACTTAGCGTGAGCGTTTACAGGGCCACAATCCCGGGCTGGGCCGAGTCTCACAAGACTGGTACTATATCTTTTGCATTGATGGGGCCACTATCGTTACAGATCGACTCCATGACCCACACTATGATCGGCTACGCCCGGTGCTCGACTGACAAGCAGGACCTGGCTGCCCAAAAAGGCATCCTCGCCGAAATGGGTATCGCCGCCGATCGCATATACACCGACCACGGCTTCACCGGATCGAACCGGCTGAGGCCGGGACTCGACCAGGCACTGGCGGCCGTGAGGGCCGGCGACACGTTCGTGGTGCCCAAGCTCGACCGGCTGGCCCGCTCGGTCCCCGATGCCCGCGCCATCGCCGACGCGCTCGCCGCGCGCGGGGTGAAGCTGCAGCTCGGGTCCAGCGTCCACGATCCGACCGATCCGATGGGCAAGATGTTCTTCAACATCCTCGCTACCTTCGCCGAGTTCGAGGCAGACCTGATCCGCATGCGCACCCGCGAAGGCATGGCGGTCGCACGGGCCAAGGGTAAGCTCCGGGGCAAGAAGCCCAAGCTGTCCGATCGGCAGCAGCGCGAGCTTCGGCGAATGTACGATACCGGCGACTACTCGGTCAGCGACCTCGCCGAGCTGTTCTCCATCTCGCGGCCAACGGTGTATCGTACTCTGAGCCGCAGCGCGGGCGAGGTGACGGCCAAGGCCGCCTGATGCCCGGAAGGCAACTCGCTCTTGCCGTGCCGCCAAGCGCTGGAGAACCGTGCCAATCAGCGCCGGAGGTCAC
>JAHFRL010000173.1 GCA_023266235.1 Betaproteobacteria bacterium | reverse complement strand
GCAGGAAAACCGGCAAGATCAGGGTCGCGAAGTTTCATGTGGCGCACGATTGCGGCCAGATCATCAACCCCGACGGCCTGAAAAACCAGCTCGAAGGCAGCGTGGTGCAGACAGTGAGCCGCACGTTGATCGAAGACCTGAAGTTCAGCCGCTCGGCGGTGACGAGCCTTGACTGGAAGAGCTACCCGATCCTGACCTTCCCCGACGTGCCGGACGTGATGATGGACCTGATCGACCGGCCGAACGAGAAGCCGTGGGGCGCGGGCGAGCCGACCGCCGCCGTGGTGCCATCCGCGATATCGAACGCCGTATTCGACGCGCTCGGCATCCGGTTGCGCTCGGTGCCGTTCACGCCCGACAAGGTGCTGGCGGCGCTTAAAACCGCATAAGAAATATCGGACCCAAGGGCGCTGCAGTTCCTCGCGGTTCCTTGGCCGCGAGTTCACGCGGCCGCCAGCGCATCAAGCCAGCTGCCAAGCCCTTGCGCGTTGAGCTCGATGTCACCGGCGAAGATTTCGAGCACCTGCTCGCGCGGCAACATCCAGCCGTGGCGCTGCGCCTCGTCAAGCACGATCTGTCTTACCCCGGCCCTCAGCCGGGCGTGCCGTAGCGGTCCCGCAGCGCGCTCGCGGCGTGCGAGCTGGGCGTGCGCATCGACCAGCCGGTGCATGTCGTCGTTCATGCGCGCAATATCGCGTACCTGGCTGTAGTGCGTAACGTAGATCGCACCCGGCTGCAGGTCCCGGATCAGGTCGAGCGAGCGGTGCGCAGTGCCGGGATCGAACTGCGTCGGACTCGTCGTCGGGAACGCGAACTGGCGGCCGCGGCAATCGAGCTCGCGGTAGGACAGGCCGAACGTGTCGCCCGCGAACAGGTGCCCCGATTTGGCGTCGAGCACGCAGACGTGATGGCGCGCGTGACCCGGCGTGTCGAAAAACGCGAACTCGCGGCCGTTGAGCCTGAGCGACGATCCATGCGCGGTCTCGATCACGCGCTCGCGCGGCACCGGCACGATGTCGCCAAAGGTACGGCGCGCCTCTTCCGCGCCATAGACCGCGATCGTGCTTGCGATCAGCCTGCCGGGATCGATCAGGTGCAGCGCGCCGCGCGGATGCACGGTCAATCGCGCGTTCGGCAGCTGCGACAGCAAGAGCCCCGCGCCGCCGGCGTGATCGAGATGGATATGCGTGAGGATCACGTAATCGACCTGCCCGGGACGCAATCCCTTGCCGCGCAACGCGGCGAGCACACGCGGCACCGAACTGTTGACACCGGTATCGATGACCGCGGCGCGGTCGCCTTCGACGACAAGATGGATCGCGTCGAGCCGCGGCCGCTGGTAGCCGGAGTCGATCGCGCTGATGCCGAACTCGTAATCGATGACGTCGGCCATGCGCGTTGCGCATCAGCCAGCGTGGCTTGCGCCTGCGGCAGCCGCGACCACGCGAACGGCCCGGCGCGCCGGAAAGCGCGCTGCAAAGCGGCTGCCTTTGCCGTGCTCGCTGATGATCTCAAGCGTCGCCTGGTGCCTGGTCAGCACGTGCTTGACAATCGCGAGTCCCAGGCCGGTGCCGCCGGTTTCGCGCGAGCGCCCGCGGTCGACGCGGTAAAAGCGCTCGGTGAGCCGCGGAATATGCTCCGTGGCGATGCCGAGGCCGCTGTCCTCGACCGCGAATTCGGCGCCGTCTGCGGTTGCGCGCCAAGTCAGGCGCACTTCACCGCCGGCCGGCGTATAGCGGATCGCGTTGGTGGCCAGGTTGCCGAACGCGCTCGCGATCTCATTCTCGGAGCCCAGCAGGTCGAAACCCGGCTCGGCGTCGAGCACGATGCGGTGCTTGCCGCCGCTCAATGCTTCGGCCTCGGCCCGCAGCCTGTCAAGCAGCGGCGCGACCCTGATTCGATCCCCGAGCGATGGCTCCGGCGCCGATTCCAGCGTCGACAGCGTGAGCAGATCGTCGACGATGCGCTGCATGCGCTTGCTCTGCTCGGCCATCAGGTTGAGATAGTCGCGCGAGCGCTTGGGATCGAGCTGCAGTTCCTTGATGGTCTCGAGAAATCCCGATAGCACGGTGAGCGGCGTGCGCAGTTCATGCGACACGTTGGCAACGAAATCGCGGCGCATGGTCTCGAGCTTCTCGAGCCGGGTGACATCGCGCGACAGCAGCAGTTTTTGCGCATCGCCATAGGGGATGATCTGCACCGACAGAACTACGCCGGCGCCGCGCGGCGCGCGCAGTTCCATCGGCCGCGCGAAATCGCCGGATTCGACGTACGCGACGAACTCCGGCTGGCGCACGAGGTTGGTGACGGGCTGGCCGGCATCGGTCTCGACATTGAGATCGAGGTGGCTCTCGGCGGTGTCGTTACACCATTCGATGCGGTTGTCCGCGTCGAGTATCACCACCCCGTCGGGATGCGCGCGGCCGGCCTGACGGAAACGGGCCAGGGTTCTTGCGATCTGCTGGCGCTGCCTGGTCTGCGCGCGTTCGAACCGGTGGAGCAACGCAAACACGTAATCCCATATGCCGCGGCCATCCGGCACCTGCCCCGGCGTCGGCCGCTTCAGCCAGTCGATGAGCAAATCCACGTGCCGGACGTGGTGAAGAAGCAACAGCAGAACACCGCCTGAGAATGACGCCCAGCCCCAAACGGCGCCGAAAATCAAGCCGATCAGCACCGCAGCTACTGCGATCAGGGAAACAGCGATTACGGTACGTAGCAGGAGATGGTCCACGCGGGCTCGTGTGGGAAATACCGCTGCAAATTATCGCACGCTGGCGCGGCCGCTGCAGGCGTTGCCGCAGCCATGCAGGGGTTCAACCGTGCAGGCGATAGCCGGAGCCGCGCACGGTCTCGATCAACCGGTCATGACCGGTCGGCTCCAACGCCTGTCGCAGTCTCCGGAAATGCACGTCGACGGTGCGCTCCTCGACGAACACGTGATCGCCCCAGACGTGGTCGAGCAATTGCACCCGACTGTAGACGCGCTCCGGGTGCGTCATCAGGAAATGCAGCAGCTTGAACTCGGTGGGGCCCAGATGCAGCTCATCGCTGTCGCTCGTGACGCGATGAGCCGCCGGGTCGAGCCTCAATCCCGCGATTTCGATCGTATCATCGGTCAGTTGCGGCGCGCGCCGCCGCAGCACCGCCTTGATCCGCGCCAGCAGTTCCCTCGGCGAAAACGGCTTGGTGATGTAATCGTCGGCGCCCGATTCGAGACCCGCGACCTTGTCCTGCTCCTGCGCGCGCGCGGTCAGCATGATGATCGGGATGTCCTTGCTGCGCGCATCGGAACGCAGCCTGCGCGCCAATGCCGTGCCGGCAAGATCCGGCAGCATCCAGTCGAGCACGATCAGGTCGGGGCGGACGTCGCGTATCCTGGCGTCGGCCTCGGCCGCGCTGCCGGCGCGCTGCACGCGGTGTCCGGCGTGCTCGAGGTTGACCGCGATCAGCTCCTGGATCGCAGGCTCGTCTTCAACCACCAGAATATCGCTGCTCATCTGATATCGCGCGCGGCCCGTTCAGCCCAGCGCCTCGCGCTCGAGTTCCTCGACCGAAGTGTGGCGGACATCGGCGCCTTTTACGATGTAGATCACCTGCTCCGCCAGGTTCTTGGAATGATCGCCAATCCGTTCGATGGCTTTGGCGATCCAGACGATTTCGAGCGCCTGGGAGATGGTGCGCGGATCCTCCATCATGAACGTGATCAGCTGCCGCACGATGGAACGGAATTCCTCGTCGATCGCGAAATCCTCACGCACTATTGCGGCGGCCGCGACGGGATCGAGCCGGGCCAGCGCATCGAGCGCTTTGCGCAGCATGCCGATCGCGATGTCGCCGACATGCTTGATCGCCGCAACCGGTGTTCTCGGCATCAGGGCGCGGCTGTAGCTCAGCTTTCCCATGCGCGCGATTTTGGCGGCTTCGTCACCGATGCGCTCGAGGTCGGTCACGATCTTGATGACGGCGAGCACCATGCGCAAATCGCCCGCCGCCGGCTGGCGGCGGGCAATAAGGTGGCTGCAATCAGTGTCGATGCCGACCTCGAAGGCGTTCACACGGTGATCGTCCACGACCACCGCGTCGAGCGCACGGAGATCGCCCGCCATGAACCCGTTGATCGCGGCGAGAATCTGCGATTCGACCAGCCCGCCCATCTCGAGGACGCGTGAGCGCAGGGTTTCGAGGTCGATGTCGTATTGCTTTGAGGAGTGCTCGCTTTGGGTCATGGTCATCGCTCCAGAAACAGACTCATCCGAACCGCCCGGTAATGTAATCCTCGGTTTCCTTGCGCTTCGGCTTGATGAATATGCTGTCGGTGGCGCCGAATTCGATCATCTCGCCAAGGTACATGTAGGCAGTGTAGTCCGAAACGCGCGCCGCCTGCTGCATGTTGTGGGTAACGATCACCACGGTGTAATCGAGCTTGAGCTCGTCCACCAGCTCCTCGATGCGCGCGGTGGAAATCGGGTCGAGCGCGGAGCACGGCTCGTCGAGCAGCAGCACTTCCGGCTTGATCGCGATGCCGCGCGCGATGCACAGGCGTTGCTGTTGGCCCCCCGACAGGCTGTTGCCGCTCTGGTTGAGCTTGTCCTTCACTTCTTTCCACAGCGCAGCCTTGCTGAGCGCCCATTCGACGCGGTCGTCCATTTCGCTGCGGCTCAGGTCCTCGTAAAGCCGCACTCCGAACGCGATGTTGTCGTAGATCGACATCGGGAACGGCGTCGGCTTCTGAAACACCATGCCGACCTTGGCGCGCAGCAGCGCGAGATCCTGTTTGCTGTCGAGTATGTTGTCGCCATCGAGCCGGATTTCGCCCTCGGCACGGTGGCCCGGGTAGAGCTCGTACAGCCGGTTGAACGTGCGCAGCAGCGTCGACTTGCCGCAACCCGACGGCCCGATGAAGGCGGTAACTTGATTGGCGGGGATGTCCATCGAAACGTTCTTGATCGCCTGGAACTTACCGTAGTAGAAATTGAGGTCATTGACCTTCAGCTTCGGGTTGGCGATCCGCAGTTCTTCGCTCATGTAGCGTATCCAGTCTTGAACAAGCGTTCAGATTTTGCGCCGGAACAGCACGCGCGCCAGGATATTGAGACCGAGCACGCCCAGAGTGATCAGGATAGCGCCACCCCATGCCAGCCGGTGCCAATCCGGATACGGGCTCATGGCGAACTGGAAAATCACCATCGGCAGGTTGGCCATCGGCTGGTTCATGTTCAGCGACCAGAACTGATTGTTGAGCGCCGTGAACAGCAGCGGCGCGGTTTCGCCGCTGATGCGCGCGACCGCGAGCAGGATGCCGGTGATGATGCCGGCGCGCGCTGCGCGGTAAGACACGAACATGATCACCTTCCAGACCGGCGCACCAAGCGCGACCGCTGCTTCGCGCAGGCTGTCGGGCACCAGCTTCAGCATGTCGTCGGTGGTGCGCACCACCACCGGAATCACGATCAGCGACAGCGCAAGGGCGCCGCCCCAGCCCGCGAAATGGCTGACCTGTGCGACGTAGACCGAATAGATGAACAGGCCGATCACGATCGACGGCGCGGACAGCAGGATATCGTTGATGAAGCGCGTCGCCGGCGCCAGCCAGCCGCGGCGCCCGAACTCGGCGAGGTGGGTGCCGGCAAGAATACCGACCGGCGTGCCGATCAACGTCGCCATCGTCGCCATCAGCAGGCTGCCGACGATGGCGTTGAGCAGTCCACCGTCGCTGCCCGGCGGCGGTGTCGTTTGCGTGAACAACGTCAAACTCAAGGCGCTGAACCCTTCATGCAACAGCGTGATCAGTATCCACGCCAGCCAGAACAGGCCGAATGCCATGGTCGCGCCCGAAATGCACAGCATCATGACGTTTACCATGCGCCTGCGTTTGTAGATTTTGTTCATCGCCACCCTACGTTTGCCGGCCTTCCTGCTTCGCGAGCTGCAGCAGCAGCAATTTCGACAGCGCAAGCACGATGGTGGTGATCAGGAACAGGATCAGGCCCAGCTCAATCAGCGCCGAGGAATGCATATCGCCGACCGCTTCGGTGAATTCGTTGGCGAGCGACGAGGCGATGCTGTTGCCGGGCGCGAGCAGCGATGTGCTCAAACGATGCGCATTGCCGATGACGAAGGTCACCGCCATCGTCTCGCCCAGCGCGCGCCCGAGACCGAGCATGACGCCGCCGACGACCCCGATCTTGGTGTAGGGCAAGACGACTTTCCACACCACTTCCCAGGTCGTTGCGCCAAGCCCGTAAGCCGATTCCTTCAGCAGCGGCGGCACCAGCTCGAACACGTCGCGCATCACCGCGGTGATGAACGGAATCACCATGATCGCGAGAATGATGCCCGCGGTCAGCATGCCGATGCCCATCGCCGGACCTTTGAACAGCATGCCGATGATCGGCAGTGAACCGAACGTTTTGACCACTGCGGGCTGCACGTATTCGGCGAAAATCGGCGCGAATACGAACAGCCCCCACATGCCATAGATGATGCTCGGGATCGCCGCCAGCATTTCGATCGCCGTGCCGAGCGGGCGCTTGAGCCAGACCGGAGACAGCTCGGTGAGAAACAACGCAATGCCAAAACTGACGGGGATGCCGATGATCATGGCAATCGCGGAGCTGACCAGCGTGCCGTAAATCGGCACCAGCGCCCCGAACTCCTGCGTCACCGGATTCCATTCGGGATCGAACAGGAAACCGAATCCAAACTTGCTCAATGCGAGCTGGCTGTGAAAGACCAGCGAGACCAGGATTGCGGCCAGAATCGAGAAAACGAAAAACGCGGAAAAACGCGTCAAATTCTTGAAAAAGGAATCCATCCAGGGCAGCCACTTGGCAGGCGTTGGCCTTCTATTATAAGTGGTTTGGCCGCCGATCCCGAATGACGGCTCAATCACTGCTGCATCCCGGGGCGGCATGGTTGGCTTCGAAAACAGCGGGGAGCCCTTAAGGGCTCCCCGCCGCGAAATTTGAAATTGAAAGAACGGTGAAATGCTCAGTAAACCGGCTTGCCCGACGCGTCCTGGATTTTTTTCCATTCCGCCTTGACGAGCTTCACCACGTTGTCCGGCATCGGGATGTAATTGAGATCGAGCGCCATTTTGTCGCCGCTTTCGTAAGCCCAGTCGAAGAACTTGAGCGCAATCACGGCGTTCCCGGGCTTGTCCTGCTTCTTGTGCATCAGGATGAAAGTGGCGCCGGTAATCGGCCAGCTGTCCTTGCCCGGCTGCTCGGTCAGAATCTGGTAAAAGCCGGGCGCTTTTTCCCACTGCGCGTTGGCGGCGGCCGCCCTGAAAGTCTTGTCATCCGGGCCGACGAACACACCGTCCTTGTTCTGCAACAGCGCGTAGGACATCTTGTTCTGGATCGCGTACGCGTATTCGACATAGCCGATCGAACCCGGCAGGCGCTGCACGTACGCCGCCACGCCTTCGTTGCCCTTGCCGGAAATCCCGGCGGGCCATTTCACCGAGGTATTGTTGCCGGCCTTGTCTTTCCATTCGGCACTGACTTTCGACAGGTAGTTGGTGAATATGAAAGTGGTGCCCGAGCCGTCGGAGCGCGCCACCACCGTGATGTCCTGGTCCGGCAGCTTGACGCCTTTGTTGAGCGCCGCGATCGCCGGCGCGTTCCATTTCGTGATCTTGCCGAGATAGATGTCGGCGAGCACCTGCCCGGTCAGGCGCAGCGCGCCGGGTTTGATTCCCACGAGGTTATATACCGGGACCACACCGCCCATGACCATCGGGAACTGAACCAGGCCGTTCTTCTCGAGTTCTTCGGGTTGCAGCGGCGCGTCCGAGGCGCCGAAATCGACGGTCTTGGCGATGATCTGCCTGATGCCGCCGCCGGAACCGATCGATTGATAATTCATGCCAATGCCGGTTTTCGCTTTGTAGGCTTCGGCCCACTTCGAATAGATCGGATAGGGGAAAGTCGCGCCGGCGCCCGTGATGTTGTCGGCTGCCAAAGCGACGGGCGCTGCAGCAAGGCCGAGGGCCAGCGCTGCACGCGGGATAAAACGTTGGACAAATTCGGATTTCATCGATTGCTCTCCGTTAACTGACATTGATTGAGCTTACAGGGCGAGAGCATCTTAGCTGCCGATTGTTACAGCTTCGTGACAGGCGGCACCCGGCCGCGGGAATGTGGAAACGGGGGCCGCCCCCCGACCGATTCGAATTTGCGCTGAAAGCGCCTCCGATGGCGGCGCGGCGCTTACTTCCTGGCCTTCGCGGCAAATTGTTTACGGAATTTCGCCACTTTCGGCGCGACCACGAACTGGCAGTACGGCTGATGGCTGTTGTTGGCGAAATATTCCTGGTGGTAATCCTCGGCGACGTAGAACGTCTGCGCCAGCGCGAGTTCGGTGACGATCGGATCAGCGTAAGCCTTTTGCGCC
>JAHFRL010000049.1 GCA_023266235.1 Betaproteobacteria bacterium | reverse complement strand
CAGGAGCCGGTGAGCCGAAAGCTATACCACCCCATCCTCCTGTAACCTCGCGATCTCGGCATCGCTCTTCTTAAGCACACCGCGCAGTATTTCGTCGGTGTGCTGCCCGAGCGTCGGCGGCGGGACTTCGTGCCTGAGCGGCGTCGCCGAGAACCGCATCGGGCTAGCGACGAGCGGCACCTTGCCGGCGGATGCGTGCGGCAGCTCGATTTTCAGGCCGCGCGCCTGCACCTGCGGCTCCTCGAACACCTGCTCGATGGTGTTGATCGGACCGTTTGCCACGCCGGCGCCGTCGAGCAGCTTTACCCAATCGCGCGTCGTGCGTTTCGCGAAAATCTCCTTGAGCAGGCGCGTGATCTCGTCGCGGTTTCTCACGCGTTCCGCATTGGTGGCAAAGCGCGAGTCTTTGGCAAGCTGCGCGCAGCCCGCGACTTCGCAGAATTTGTTGAAGAGATTGTCGTTGCCGCAGGCGAGGATGATGTTGCCGTCGCTGGTCCTGAACGTCTGGTACGGCACGATGTTGGGATGCGCGTTGCCGAGCGGACGCGGCGACTCGCCGGTCGCGAAGTAATTCATCGCCTGATTGGCGAGGAACGCCACGCAACTGTCGAGCAGCGCGACGTCGATCCATTGTCCTTTGCCGGTGACCGCGCGATTGGCGAGCGCCGCGCAGATCGCGATGGTTGCGTACATGCCGGCGGTGAGGTCGATGATCGGCACGCCGACGCGCTGCGGTCCGCCGCCCGGCAGGTCGTCGCGCTCGCCGGTGATGCTCATGAGCCCGCCCATGCCCTGCGCCATGAAATCGTAGCCGGGACGGTCCTTGTCCGGGCCGGTCTGGCCGAAGCCCGTCACCGAACAATAGATGAGACCCGGATTGAGTGTTTTCAGGTCGTCGTAGCCCAGTCCATAGCGGTCGAGGTCGCCAACCTTGTAGTTCTCGAGCAGCACGTCGCATCGCGTCGCAAGCTCGCGCACGATCTGCTGGCCTGCGGGCTTGGTCAGGTTGACCGTGATCGAGCGCTTGCCGCGATTGGCGGCGCAGAAATAGGCGGATTCGCGCGTGTCCCTGCCCTGCGCGTCCTTGAGGAACGGCGGCGCGTAGGCGCGCGAGTCGTCGCCCTTGCCCGGCCGCTCGACCTTGATCACCTCGGCGCCGAGATCAGCGAGATTCTGCGCGGCCCACGGCGCGGCAAGCACGCGCGAGAGATCGAGCACTTTGATATGCGACAACGGTCCTGACATGATTTTTCCTTTTAAAGCTTCACCGCAAAGAACGCGAAGGACGCCAAGTAAAAGCCAGATCCAAAGAAACGAAATCAGAGGCAGGTTACGAGACCAGCTGAGGAAATTGCAGCGATGGCTCGTCGCAAACGGCTGGATTCGAAACGACTATCCCTTTTTGTTTTTCCTTCGCGTCCTTTGCGGTTCGAGACTTTTTATTTACCTGTGAATACGTGAACTGCTAGATTTAACACGACCGTCCCCTTCTGTATTTCCTTTGCGTCCTTCGCGTCCTTTGCGGTTCGAGACTTTTTTATTTACCGATGAATTTCGGCTTTTTCTTGTTGATGAAAGCCGCGTAGCCGATGCGATAGTCCTCGGTATCGAAGTAATCGAAATTGGCGTCGATCTCGGCTTGCGTCAGCGGCGCCGCCTGCGGCATGAGCCGCCGGATGTATCGCTTGTGCCAGCGCGCGACCAGCGGCGCCCCATCGGCGATACGCCGCGCAGCGGCATACGCTTCCGCCTCGACCTCGGCATCCGGCACGACGCGCGTGAGCAAACCTTTTGCGAACGCTTCATCCGCATTCCACATGCGGCCTTCGAGCAGGATCTCGGCGGCCACCGCGCGCCCGGCCAGCGCGAGCAGGCCCGCAAGCTCACCGTACGCGATCGTAAAACCGAGCCGGTTGATCGGCACGCCGAAGCGTCCCGAGGCGCCGGAAATGCGCAGGTCGCAGCTGCACGCGATCTCGAGCCCGCCGCCGGCGCATGCTCCCTTGATCAGCGCCACCGTCGGATGCCGGCATTCGCCGACTGCCTTGAGCGCGCCGGACACGTATTCGAGGTGATAGACCTTGCCCTGCTCGAAGTTGTTGCGCGCGTGCGCGAACTCCGCAATGTCGGCGCCCGCCGCGAACGCTTCGTCGCCGGCGCCGCGCAAGACGATGCAACGCAGCGCATCGTCGGCCGACAATTCGTGCATCGCGCGCGCAAGCTCGCGCCACATCGCAACCGTGATTGCGTTGAGCTTGCCGGGATTGTTGAGCGCGACGGTTGCGATGTCGCCGTCACGCCTGATGTCTATGGAAGGCAAGTGCGTGTCCGAAAACCCGTATTCTACGTTTCCGCACTGCTTCGCGGCTAGAGCGGCAGCGCGCGCAGATAATTGAGCGCGGCGAGCGCCACGGCGCCGACACCGACGCCGACGAACAGGTTGCGGCGGAACAGATAATACGCGGCGAGGCCGAACCCGCACGCAAGCAGGCGGTGCGCGAGCAGGCTCGACGCGAGCAACCCCGACGGCAGCACGACGATGCGCATGACGAGCCCGGCCACCATCGCATAGGCAACGCACGTAATCCAGTTGAAAATGTCGCTGTCGGCGTGGATGTGCCCCGACAGCAGCACGCCGAGGCCGCGCCACAGATAAGTGCCGGCGCTGCACACGATCAGCAGCAGCCACAGCTCAGGCATGGCTTCTCCTCAGCGCTTTGTGGATCGCAAAGGCCGCGCTGCCGCCCGCAAATCCGGCGAGCAGCACGCTCCACTGCGGCGACAGCAGATAAAACAGCGGGCCGGCAAGCCCGCCACACGCGAGCGCGATTGCCGCGAGCCGGCTCTGCGCTTCGCCGATCAGGAGCACGCAAAAATAAACCGGCGTCAGAAACAGGAGCCCGAGCTGTACCGGCGCCGGGATCGAGCCCGCGATCAGGTAACCGGTCACCACCGCCACCATGCCTGCCGCCATGCAGGTCAGCGTGAAGCCGGCCAAATACACCAGCCGCCCGGGCCTGGGCATGGCCGGGCAGCGGCGCATGCACACCGCCCACGATGTCATCGCGACCAGGTGCGCCGCAAAATAGTAGCGCCACTGCGGATGGCTGCGGTCACGCAGCAGCGGCAGCAGCGTCAGCGTCATCGGCAGGAAGCGCGCGTTGGTGAGCATCACGGCCAGCATTACCGCGATCATCGGCGCGCCGATTTGCCACATATCCACCAGCACCAGCTGGCCCGGCAGCGCCCAGATCGCCACCGTCGAAACCGTGGCGAACCAGATCGAAACGCCACTCGCGCTGGCGAACGCGCCGAAGCCGATAAAGCCGGCCGCCACCGCCGCGGCCGGAACGCCGAGCGCCTCGCGCACCCCGCCCAGGAACGCAGCGGAACCAAAATGATGGAACGATTTAGGCAAGCTGAACCGACCGCGCTGATTGTAAGCTGCCGTTAACTGACCCGCTAAGCGGGCTGTCGTCGGCGATTCGGGACTGCGTCGTAGTTTAGCCGGCTTCGCGAGACGCGGGTGAGCTCCGGGACGCGCGGACAGAGAACGTTCGCGCCGGCATGGGCGCCCGTGCGCGGTTGACATCGCCGAATCAATCGAGTTACCGTGAATCGAGGCTGTGAATAAAGGAGGGCGGCCTGGACGCCATCCGCCCCGATCGTTGAGTTCAACACGGAGGAATCATGAAAAACCTGTTGCTTGCTTCCATTCTGGGTTTGGTCGCTGCCGGCGGCCATGCGCAGGATTTCCCCTCGCGCGCGATCAACATCATCGTGCCGAATCCGCCCGGCGGGATGAATCAAATCCACGCCCAGCCACTGGGCGCGGTGATCGAGAAGCTGTACAAGCAATCGGCGCCGGTCATCAACAAGCCCGGCGCGACCGCGGCATCGGGTACTGCCTATGTCGCCAATCAGCCGGCCGACGGCTATAACGTGCTGGTCACGACCCCGAACCTCTATCTCGCGCTGGAAAAGGACAAGCTGTTCGGCATCAAGTCACCCTACTCCCTCGAGCAGATCGCTCCCATCGCGCTGCTGAGCGCCGATCCCCTGGTCCTCGTGGTGCAGACCGAAAATCCGATCAAATCGGTGAAAGAACTGGTCGCCGCAGCCAATGCCAGGCAGGGAGCGATGTCTTTCTCGTCATCGGGTCCGTACGGGATCGTCCACGTGCCCACGGCCATGTTCCTGGATGCAGCCGGCATCAAAATGCGCCATGTGCCGACGACCGGCGGCGGGCCGGCGGTCATACAGATACTCGGTGGCCACGTAGATATCACCTTGGGCGGTCTGGCGGCGGTATATCCGCATATAAAATCGGGCAAGCTGCGCCCGCTGGCCCTCACGGACGTCAAGCGCTCGCCGGCGCTGGCGGACGCGCCGACGCTCAAGGAAATCGGCTACGACGTCGAGGCGTACCTGTGGGTCGGTCTGTTCACGACCGCGGGCGTGCCGGAGGCGACCTTCAGCAAGTTGCGCGACATGATCAGAAAAGCGGTGGCGGATCCCCTGTTCCAGGACTCGATGATCAAGGTGCAAGTCGTGATCGATTACCGGGATACGCCGGAATTCAAGAAGTTTTTCGACGCCGACTACCGCCGCCTGGCCGCGGCAGTCAAGGCGATCGGACGCGTCGAGGAAGCCAAGAAATAATTTCGACTGCAGCATCCATTTTCCAGCGGGGAAAAACCGGTGACCATCACCGCAACGCCCATCCGTCCGGCGGCCAGGGCCGTGAATGTGCGCGCGAACATCAAGCGCATCGAGCCGATCGCCGTCAGCCTGCCGATGATCAAGCCCATGAAAATGGCCGGGGTCGAGATCCGCAGCGCGGACAACGTGCTGGTCAGGATCGAGCTGGACAGCGGACACATCGGCTGGGGCGAAGCCGCATCCGCGCATGCGATGACGGGCGAAACCGTCGAGAGCATGCTGGCGGCCGTGCGTTACATGGCGCCCGCCCTGACCGGCCTCGCCGCCGGGACTATCGGCCAGGTCAGCGCGCGGATGGACCGCCTCATGTACGGCAACCAGTCGGCCAAATCCGCGGTCGAGATGGCCTTGCACGACGCGCTCGGCAAGGCCGCGGGCACGCCGGTTTACGAACTGCTGGGAAGCAAGCGGCGCACGCGCATCCCGATTCTCTGGCTGGTGGGCACCGGCAGCGCCGACGGCGATGTCGAAGAAGCCCGCAACAAGCTCGCGGCGGGCTGCGTGGCGTACAAGATCAAGGTCGGCGTCGGCGCACCGCGCGATGACGCCGAGCGCACCCGGCGCATCTGCGACGCGCTCGGCACGGGCCATCTGATTTCCGCGGATGCCAATCAAGGCTACACCGTCGAGCAGGCGATTGCATACGTAACAGCGGTCGAGAACACCGCGCTGGATTTCTTCGAGCAGCCGGTGGCCGGCCACGACTTGGCGGGCATGGCCCGGGTGGCGGCGGCGTCCCGGATTCCGATCGGCTTCGACGAAGGGCTGCATAGTACCGACGATCTCGTGCGCCATCACGAAGCGCGCGCGGCGCGCGGCTGCAGCCTGAAAACGATCAAGTTGGGCGGCATGCGCGGCGTCTATCAGGCGGCCGAGCTGTGCGAGTCGCTCGGCATGCAAGTGAACCTCGCCTGCAAGGTCGCGGAATCGGGTATTGCCGCAGCCGCGATGCTGCACCTGGCGGCGGCGGTTCCCGCCGTCGATTGGGGGGTCAGCCTGTCGAGCCAGTATCTGGCCGACGACGTGGTGCGCTCGCCACTGGTGATCGCGAACGGTCATGCCGACGTTCCCACGGGCCCCGGACTCGGCATCGAAGTCGACGAAGCGCGCGTGCGCAAGTACCGGCGCCAAATCTGACCCGGGCGTTGCACTACAGAGATACCGGGAAAAGCCTCGCCTTTACTTCTCTCGCCTTTCCCCTCTCCCCTCCCGGCGCGAGCCTTCAGGCGAGCCGCTCTGCCAGTTCATTGAAATCCGCCACGACCAGATCGGGCTGATACGGCCATTGTCCGAACGGCCGTTGGCGGCGATCGACGAAACAGGTGCGCATGCCGGCTGCCTTGGCGCCGATGCAATCGAAGGCGTGGTTCGCCACGAATAGCACCCGCTCCCTAGCCACTCCCACGATTTGCGCTGCCGTGGTGTAAGTAGCGACGTGCGGCTTGAACGCGCCGGCCGTCGCGACGGAGATGATGTGATCGAATGCAATGCCGTGATACGGCCGCGCGGCCTCCAGCATGTCGGGGTCGCCGTTGGACAGCACCGCGAGCGGGTAGCGCGTATGCAGCCTGGCCAGCGCCGCCGGCACGTCGGGAAACGGCCGCAGTTTTTCGATTTGCGCCACCAGCTGGCGAACCTCTTCCCCGGTATGCGGAATGCCGGCGCGCTCGAGCGTGTAATCGACTGAGATTTCGCCGATCCTCCGGTACGAGGTGTGCTCGCGATGCAGCAGCGCGTCGATCATCGAATTCTCGAAATGCGTGCGGCGCCACCACGTCACGAACGCAGCGGGGCGTCCGCTCCAGCCTTTGCTCTTGAGGTAGGGTGTCACGACCTCGATCAGGCCGCCTTGCATGTCCACGACCGTTCCGTACTGGTCGAACATGAGTACCTTGGTATTCGCCTTGAATTCTTGAATAGTTGTCATCAGTGAAGCTCTCGATAGGGGAAGCAGGTCTAAAGTCATCAGCGGTCAGCTACCAGCCGTCAGCAATCAGCTAAGCTGGACCGCGGATGGCGCGACTTGCGTCAAGCTGACCGCTGAATGCTGACGGCTTGAATTTTAACCTTCGGATCAAGTCCGCATAGCGCGCAATCGTAGTAAACTCCGCGCTCATGGAAGACCTGCTCGAGGTGCGCCACCTCCGTACTCAATTCGCGACCGCCGCCGGAATCGTGCGCGCCGTGGACGATGTTTCCTGGGATGTGCGGCCGGGCGAGACGGTGGCCTTAGTGGGGGAATCGGGTTGCGGCAAGTCGGTGAGCGCGCTCTCCATCATGGGCCTCGTGTCCGCCCCGGCCGGCCGGATCGTGGAAGGCCAGATCGTCTTCAAGGGCCGCGACCTGCTCACTTTACCGGAAAACGCGATGCGCCAGCTCAGGGGCATGGAGATCGCCATGGTGTTTCAGGAGCCCATGACCTCCCTCAATCCGGTGCTCACCATCGGCCGCCAGCTCACGGAGCCGTGCGAAATCCACCTCGGGATGACGCCCGACCAGTCCCGCGCCCGTGCCATCGAGCTCCTTGGGCTGGTGGGAATCTCGGATGCCGAGCGGCGGCTCCGCCAATACCCGCACCAGTTCAGCGGCGGCATGCGGCAGCGGCTGATGGTCGCCATGGCGCTGTCGTGTGACCCCGCCCTGATCCTCGCCGATGAACCGACCACGGCGCTCGATGTCACCATCCAGGCGCAGATCCTCGAGCTCATGAAGGACCTCTCGCGGCGGCTCGGCGTCGCGATGGTGCTGATCACGCACAACCTGGGCATTGTCGCCCGCTACGCCGACCGGGTGAATGTGATGTACGCCGGCAAGATCATCGAGCGCGGGACGGCCCGGGAAATCTACTCCAACGCGCGTCACCCGTACACGCTGGGCCTGCTGCGGTCCGTACCGCGGCTCGACGAGCCCAAACGCATGAAACTCGCCCCCATCCAGGGTCAGCCACCCGACCTCACGCGGCTGCCGCCCGGATGCGCCTTCGCGCCGCGCTGTGCCTACTGCGTCGAGCGTTGCTCCGTCGAAGTCCCGCCGCTCGAAGTCGTCGACGGAGCTCACCTGTCGGCTTGCTGGGTGGCCCGCGATCTCAGCGAGCGCGTGGCCGCATCCTCGCCGGTGACAGCGTGAGCGTGACCGCAGCCTTTCCCCGCGCGGGCACGGTACCCACTCAGCCGGGTGAGGTAATCCTCGAGGTCCGGGACCTCGTGAAACACTTCGACGTGAGCGGCGGACTCGTAGGCATCCACTCCGGGGTGGTCAAGGCGGTCGACGGTGTCTCCTTCTCCATTCGGCGCGGAGAGACAATGGGCCTGGTCGGCGAGTCGGGTTGCGGCAAGACCACCACGGGCCGCTGTATCCTGCTCCTCGAGCGTCCGACCAGCGGTCAGGTGATTTTCGAAGGTCGGGACTTGACCACGTTTGCTCCCGCCGAGCTGCGGGCAGTGCGGCGCAAGATCCAGGTGATTTTCCAGGATCCCTACAGCTCGCTCAATCCCCGCATGACGGTCGGACAGATCATCGCCGAGCCGCTCGCGGTGCACGGCATCGTGCAGGAGCGTCAGGCGCGCAAGGATCGCGTCCGGGATTTGCTGTCGATGGCGGGACTCCTGCCGTCGATGGGCGACCGCTATCCCCACGAGCTGTCCGGCGGCCAGCGGCAGCGGGTCGGCATCGCCCGGGCCTTGGCGATGGAGCCGTCCCTGATCGTCTGCGACGAGCCGGTTTCGGCGCTGGACGTATCGATTCAGGCGCAAATCATCACACTCCTGGAGGATCTCCAAGAGCGTTTCAACCTGACGTACCTGTTCGTGGCGCACGACCTCTCCGTGGTGCGGCACATCTCGGATCGGGTAGCGGTGATGTACCTGGGCAAGATAGCGGAAATCACCGATCGGGTGTCGCTCTATGCCGACCCGCTGCACCCTTACACGAAGGCGCTCCTGTCGGCGGTCCCCATCCCGGACCCCGTCGTGGAGGCGACGCGGGAGCGGACTGTGCTCGGCGGCGAGGTACCGAGCCCGCTGAACCCTCCGTCCGGGTGCGTTTTTCACCCCCGCTGCCCGATCGCGATCGAGGAATGCAAAGGCAGGGTCCCCGAGCTTCGGGAGGTGCGGCCCGGCCACCGGGTCGCCTGTATCCGCGTATAGTGCGGGCGTCCCACGTCAAGCGTTGAGCGTCGTTGACTACGGCAGCAGTAGCCTTTATCGTAGAGATTGAGGTGGCCGTTAGAGTCGCCGTTCGCTCGCCCGAACGTCAATCGATAACATGCTGGCGGGGAGCCGATTCAACTAACCTGGAGGGGTCGCATGAACAATATATTCGCGAGGTTCAATGTGGGCTTTTTCGCCCTGGCCCTGTGCGGAATGGGTGCCATGGCGGGGAACGCGTCAGCGCAGGGCCAGCAGCCGCGCTACGGAGGGGAGCTGGTCTTCCCGGTTCCGTCCGAGCCGCCGTCCTACGACGGCCACAAGGAGGAAACGTTCGGTCTCATCCATCCGGTCGCGCCGCACTACAACGGCCTGCTGCGGGTCGATCCCACCGATCCGTCGGGCACCAAACCGGTCGGCGACCTGGCCGAGAGCTGGACGGTTTCGAAGGACGGCCTCGTCTACACGTTCAAGCTGCGCAAGGGCGTCAAGTTTCACGACGGCAGCGAGATGACGTCAAAGGACATCAAGGCTTCGTACGACAAGATTATTTTCCCGCCGCCCGGCGTCGTGAGCGACCGCAAGGGCCAGTACGAGGTCGTGGAGGCGATCGAGGCGCCGGACGCTTACACGGTCCGCTTCCGCCTGAAATGGACGGCCGTGTCCTTCTTGGCCTCGCTGGCTTCACCCTGGAACTTCATATACAAGGCGGACATCCTGGCCAAGGACCCGCATTGGTACGAGACGCACATCATGGGAACGGGCCCGTTCATCTTCGTCGAGCACGTGAAGGGCTCGCACTGGGTGGGCAAGAAAAACCCGAACTACTGGGACAAGGGCAAACCCTACCTCGACGGCTACCGTGCTTTGTTCATTTCGTCCTCTTCGGCCCAGGTCGCCGCGGTGCGCGGCGAGCGCGCTCATATCCAGTTCCGCGGCTTCACGCCGGCCGACCGCGATACCCTCAAGGCGGCCCTCGGCGACAAGATCACGGTGCAGGAGAGCCCGTGGGATTGCGTCCTGCTGGTGGCGTTGAACCACAAGAAGAAACCTTTCGACGACAAGCGCGTGCGCCGGGCACTGACGCTGGCTCTCGACCGCTACGAGGGCTCCAAAGCGCTGTCGAAGATCGCCATCGTCAAGGAAGTGGCCGGGGTCCAGGTGCCCGGCACGCCGTATGCGACTCCTCCCGACGAACTCGCGAAACTCGCGGGCTACTGGAAGGACATCAATGCCTCACGCGCGGAAGCGCGCAAGCTGCTCAAGGAGGCCGGCGTCGAGGGGATGTCGTTCACGTTCACCAACCGCGGCGTGCCCATGCCGTACGAACCGCTCGCCGTGTGGCTGATCGACCAGTGGCGGCAGATCGGGCTCGACGTCAAGCAGCAGGTCGTCGAGGCGGCGGCCTATTACGCGACGCTGCGCAAAGGCGAATTCGACGCCGCCATGGATTTTCAGTGCGGCTACATCGTGGAGCCCGACCTCGATCTCTACAAGTTTACGTCGCGCGAAAGGAATCCGGCCAATTACGGGTTCTACGACGACAAGGTGCTGGACGACCTCTACCAGAAGCAAAGCCGCGCGCCGAACGTCGAGGAGCGCAAGAAGTTCGTGCGCCTGTTCGAGAAGCGGCTGCTGGACGAGGAAGTGCATTACCTGATGACGCTGCAATGGCACCGCATCATCCCGCACTCGAGCAAGGTCCACGGCTGGCAGGTGACGCCTAGCCATTACCTGAACAACGAGCTCGACACCGTGTGGCTTTCGCAGTAAGCCTCGATCGCGGGTGACCGGCGCTCGCCCCGGCACATCCGGGGCGAGCGCACGGCTCCCGGGTAGAGACGCGTACCATCATGTGGCAATACATACTCAAGCGTTTCCTGCTGATGTTCCCGACGCTGATCGGGGTCGCGGCCATCATCTTCCTGCTGCTGCGCGTGATTCCCGGTGACGTGGTGGAGGCCAAGTACATGTCTGGCGAAGGCCAGGGCATGTCCAATCAGGTGATGGCGGTGGAGCGCGCCAAGCTTGGCCTCGACAAGCCCGTGTGGCAGCAGTTCGGAATGTGGGTTTGGCGACTGCTCCACTTCGACCTCGGCGTCTCCATGTGGACCGGCTCGCCGATCACCGAGGAGATCAAGCTGCGCTTTGCGTTGTCGCTGCAAGTGGCTTTGATGGCAACGGTGGTCGCCACGGTGCTGGCGATCCCGCTGGGGATCATCGCGGCGCTCAAGCAGGACACCTGGGTGGACTATGCCGTGAGGGTCTTCTCGATCGCCGGACTGGCGATGCCCTCGTTCTGGCTGGGCATCCTGATGATCCTGGGTTTCCTGATCATCTTCAAGTGGGTCCCGCCCATGGTCTACACGCCCTTCTGGGTGGATCCGTGGCAAAACATGGTGCAACTCATTTGGCCCGCCCTGGCAGTCGGTTATCGCTACTCGGCGGTGGCAACGCGCATGACGCGGTCGTCGATGCTCGAAGTCCTGCGCGAGGACTACATCCGCACCGCGCGGGCCAAGGGACTCTGGCTGAAGCTGATCCTGGTCCGCCACGCGCTCAAGAACGCGATGCTGCCGGTGGTCACGGTTATCGGCCTGGAGTTCGCTTTTCTTCTCGGCGGGCTCGTCGTGACGGAACAGGTGTTCAACTTGAACGGTCTCGGACTTCTGTTCGTCCAGGCGATCGCCCGGCGCGACTATACGCTGACACAAGCCCTCGTGCTGCTGGTAGCGTCCGTGTTCATCTTCGTGAATTTCGTCATGGACATCATGTACGCCTGGCTCGACCCTCGCATCCGCCACAGTTAGGGGCTCAGTCCATGTCGATTTCTACTCCAATTGACGCGATCGAGATGGTCGACGCTGCACCCCGCGCCCGCTGGCTCGCCGTCATCGTCGACTTTTCGCGGCGCCGGCCGCTCGGCGCCATCGGCGCCGTCGTCGTCGTGCTGATGTTACTGGTCGCGGTGTCCGCGACCGTAATCTCGCCCTACGATCCGCTGACCGTCGACTTCAGCGCCATGTTGGCGCCACCGAGCGCGGCCCATTGGCTCGGCACCGACGCCTACGGGCGGGACGTGCTGTCGCGCATCATCTACGGCTCGCAAACTGCGCTCATCGTCGGCTTCGGAGCGGCGCTGTTTGGCGCTTCCGCGGGCGCCGTGCTCGGCGTCGGCAGCGCGTACTTCGGCGGGCGCGTCGACCTGGTCCTGCAGCGAATCATGGATATCTTCATCTCGTTTCCGCTGATCATCCTTGCGCTTGCCATGGTCGCGATCCTCGGCAATACCCTGCCGAACCTGATCACGGCCATCACCATCCCGATGATCCCGCGCTGCGCGCTCGTGATCCGGTCGAGCGCGCTCAGCGTTCGCGAGATGCCCTACGTGGACGCCGCGCGGGCCGCGGGCTTCAGCCACGCCCGGATCATCCTCCGCCACATGCTTCCCAACGTCATGGCGCCGTACCTCATCATGCTGACTGCATTCCTCGGCCAGGCGATCCTGCTGGAGGCTTCGCTCTCGTTTCTCGGGCTGGGCGTGCAGGAACCCACCGCGGCGTGGGGCCTCATGCTGAGCGGCGCGGCCGTGGAGTTCGCCGAGACGGCGCCCTGGATGGGGATCTTCCCCGGGCTCGCGATCAGCCTGGCCGTGTTTGCCTTCAACCTCTTCGGCGACTCGCTGCGGGATGCCCTCGATCCCAAGCTCCGGACGCTGTAATCGAGACGAAAATCAGGCGCGGGTTGCGCAGAGTCTTATAGGCGGCGAAGCTTCTCTATTCCAGCGCCAGTTGCAGCACGCGCGCAACGTGCAAAGCCTCGCGCTTTGCGCCGTCGCGTATCTGGTGGCGGCAGCTGGTGCCGTCGGCGACGATCAGGGCATCGGCATCCGCAGCGCGAACCGTCGGCAGCAGGCTCGCCTCCGCCATTTTCATCGACACTTCGTAATGATCGGCCTCATAACCGAAGCTGCCTGCCATGCCGCAGCAGCTTGCTTCGATCGTTTCAACCTCGAGCTGCGGCACGAGTCTGAGTACCCGCTGCACCGCCGGCATCACGGCAAACGCTTTCTGATGGCAATGGCCGTGCAGTAACGCTTTTTTCTGCGGCAGGGTTTTCAGTTTGAGCTTGAGCCGCCCGGCGTCGGCCTCGCGCGCGAGGAACTCCTCGAACAGCCACGCATTCAAAGCCAGTTCCGCGGCATCTCCGCCCGGCAGCATCGAAATGAACTCGTCGCGCAGGCCGAGCAGGCATGACGGCTCGAGCCCGATTACCGGCACGCCGCGGTCGATGAACGGCTTCAACGTCGCAATCATGCGCTGTGCCTCGGCTTTGGCTTCGTCGACGAGGCCCGCAGCCAGAAAAGTACGACCGCAGCATAGCGGGCGCGCGCTGTCGCGCGCGCGCGGCAGATGCACGAGGTAGCCTGCGGCACGCAATACCGCCAGCGCGGCGCGCGCATTGTCGGGTTCGAAATAATTGTTGAAGGTGTCCACCAGCAACACGACTTCGCCGTTTACGTTGCCCCCACCCTGCGCAGTGCCGGGGCGCGCAAGAAATGTGTCGCTGCGCCATCGCGGCAGCGTGCGCTTGGCGCTCAGGCCCAGCAGTTTTTCCGACAGCGCGGCGAGCCCGGGCAGCGTGTCGCGCAGGTTCGCGAGCCAGGGCAGCCGCGCCGCCCACTGCGCGTAGCGCGGCAGATAGGCGATGAGCCGGTCCTTCACGCCCAGGCCGTGGCGCTGGCGGTAGTGATGCAGGAACTCGATTTTCATTTTCGCCATGTCGACGCCGGTCGGGCATTCGCGCTTGCAGCCCTTGCACGACACGCACAAATCCAGCGTGTCGTACATCTCCTGCGAAGTGAACGCATCCTCATTTGCGTTCAACGCGAGCTGCCCGGAAATCGCCAGCCGCAGCGTGTTGGCGCGGCCGCGCGTCAGATGCTGTTCCTCGCCGGTGGCGCGGAACGACGGGCACATGGTGCCGGCGTCGAACTTGCGGCAATGGCCGTTGTTGTTGCACATCTCGACCGCCTTGTCGAAGCCGCCCCATTCCGACCAGTCGAGCACAGTGTCGATTCGTTGCGTCGCGTAGCCGGGCTTGAAGCGAAACAGCGTGCGGTCGTCCATCTTCGACGGGCGCACGATCTTGCCCGGATTCATCAAGCCTTTCGGGTCGAAGATGTCCTTGATTTCCTGCAACGCATGCGTGATGCGCGGCCCGAACATCGGCGCGATCCATTCCGAGCGCGCCAGGCCGTCGCCGTGCTCGCCCGAATAGGCGCCTTTGTATTCGCGCACCATCGCGGCCGCTTCCTCGGCGATTGCGCGCATTTTGCGCGCGCCGTCCTCGCGCATGTTGAGGATGGGCCGCACGTGCAGGCAGCCGACCGACGCGTGCGCATACCAGGTGCCCTGGGTGCCGTGCTTCTCGAACACGCGCGTCAGCCGGTCGGTGTATGCAGCGAGGTGCTCGAGCGGCACTGCGCAGTCCTCGATGAACGACACCGGCTTGCCGTCGCCCTTCATCGACATCATGATGTTCAGGCCCGCCTTGCGCACCTCCCAGATGTCGCGCTGCAAGGCGGCATCGGTAACCTCGACCACGCTGCCCCGCAGCCCGAGGTCGCCCATCAGCTCGACCAGCTGCTTCAACTTCGCAAGCTGCTCGCCCTCGTCGTCGCCGGCAAATTCGACCAGCAGGATCGCGTCCGGGTCGCCTTGCAGGAAACGGTCGACCGTGGCTTTGAACGCCGGGTTCGAGCGCGCGAGCCCGATCATGGTGCGGTCGACGAGCTCGACTGCGGCCGGGCCGAGCTTGACGATGTGCTGCGGCGCTTCCATCGCGCGGTAAAACGTCGGAAAGTGGCACACGCCGAGCGCCTTGTGCTTCGGCAGCGGTGACAGGTTGAGGTGGATGCGCTTCGAATACGCGAGCGTGCCCTCGGAACCGACCAGCAGGTGCGCCATGTTGTGGCCGGCGCCGTTCACCATGTCGAGGTTGTAGCCGCCGACGCGCCGCAGCACTTTCGGGTAGCGGCGCTCGATTTCGCCGGCTTCGCGCGCGGTGATTACGCGGATTTTCCGCACCAGTTCGAGATAGCCCTGCGGTGCGCTGAAGTTGCGCAGATCGGCCGGCACGTCGCCGAACACGAACTCGCTGCCGTCGGCGAGCACGGCGTCGATCGCGCGCACGTTGTGCACCATGTTGCCGTAGCGGATCGAGCGCGAGCCGCAGCTGTTGTTGCCGGCCATGCCGCCGAGCGTCGCCTGCGCGCTGGTCGAGACATCGACCGGATACCACAGGCCGCGCGGCTTGAGCCAGGCATTGAGATGATCGAGCACCAGGCCGGGCTGCACGCAGACGGTGCGCGCACCCCGGTCGAACGCGACGACCTGGTTCAGGTATTTGCTGTTGTCGATCACCAGTGCGGCGCCCACGGTCTGGCCGCATTGCGAAGTGCCGCCGCCGCGCGGCAGCACCGGCACGCCTTCCTCCATTGCGATCTGCAATGCGATCTGCGCGTCGCGCTCGGTCTTCGGGATCACCACGCCGACCGGCTCGAGCTGATAAATCGACGCATCGGTCGAATAACGCCCGCGCGACCAGGCGTCGAACAGAACTTGGCCCTCGATTTCCCGCTTGAACCGCGCGGCGAGGCGGCTATCGCCGGTGCGCGGGTGCGGTTTGATCACTGCAGCCATCGGGGTTGACGTAGACTCCCGCCGCAAGACATTGAATTGCCATTATTTCGCTTGTTGACGCTCAAGCGCAACTTTACTATTCTGCCTGACTCTCCAACCTTATCCGACGAGATCTTCATGCCAGCAATCAGCGGGCGCCATTTCCTGCAGATCCCCGGCCCGACCAACGTGCCGGAGCGCATATTGCGCGCGATCGACAACGCCACCATCGATCATCGCGGCCCCGAATTCCAGAAGCTCGGCCAGGAAGTGCTGGGGGGCCTCAAACACGTGTTCAAAACCAAGGCGCCGGTGGTGATTTTCCCGGCCTCCGGCACCGGCGCGTGGGAAGCAGCGCTCGTCAACACGTTGTCGCCCGGCGACCGCGTGCTGATGTGCGAAACCGGCCACTTTGCGACGCTGTGGCACGGCATGGCGAATAAACTCGGGCTCGCGCCCGAGTTCATAAAAGGGGACTGGAGACACGGCGCCGATCCCGCGGCGATCGAAGCCAGACTCACCGCGGACCGCAAGCACGCGATCAAGGCGGTGTGCGTGGTGCACAACGAAACCTCGACCGGCGTCACCTCGCGCATCGGTGAACTGCGCAAGGCAATCGAGCGTGCCAAGCATCCCGCGCTCTACATGGTCGACACGATTTCGTCGCTCGCGTCGATCGACTATCGCCACGACGAATGGGGCGTCGACGTAACGGTGGCCGGCTCGCAAAAAGGCCTGATGCTGCCGCCGGGCTTGTCGTTTAACGCGGTGAGCGACCGGGCGCTCGCTGCTGCGAAAACATCGAAACTGCCGAAGTCATACTGGGGTTGGGACGAAATGCTGGCCAGCAACAAGACCGGCTTCTTCCCCTACACGCCGGCCACCAACCTGCTCTACGGCCTGCGCGAATCGCTCAATATGCTGCTCGAGGAAGGCCTCGACAACGTGTTCAGACGCCACGACCGCCACGCCGAGGCGACGCGCCGCGCAGTGCGCGCATGGGGACTCGAAATCCTGTGCCTCAACCCCGCTGAATACTCGAGCTCGCTCACCGCGGTGCTGATGCCGGATGGCCATAACGAGGCCGCCTTCCGCAAAGTGGTGCTCGACAATTACAACATGTCGCTCGGCAGCGGACTCGGCAAGGTCGCGGGCAAGATGTTCCGCATCGGGCACCTCGGCGATTTCAACGACCTGATGCTCGCCGGCACGCTCGCCGGAGTCGAGATGGGGCTCGCACTCGCCGGCGTGCCGCACAAAAAAGGCGGCGTTGCCGCTGCGCTGGACTATCTGATTGCCGCCAAGGCGGCGCCCGGCAAAAAACAGCCTGCGAAGCTCGGCGTCGCGTAGTTACCGCAGCGCCGGCATAAACGCGCGGCACTGACCGCGCGTACCTGCAAGCAAGGAGGAGGAGCATGAAACTGCTGTGGATTGCCGCTGTCGCGTGCTGCGCCATCGCATGCGGCGCAAACGCGCAACCTGCGGCCAGAGATGCGGGCTATCCGACCAAACCCATCCGGTTAATTGCGCCGTTTGCGCCAGGCGGCGGCACCGATATCATCGCCCGTATCGTGGCGCAGCAGCTTAACGAAGCGCTGGGTCAGCCAGTGGTCGTCGACAATCGCGGCGGCGCCGGCAGCACGCTCGGCACCGACATCGTGACCAAGGCGCCGGCCGATGGTTACACCATGCTGCTCGGCAACATCAGTCTTGCCTTCAACGCCTGGCTCTTCAAGAAACTGCCGTACAACGCGATCAAGGATCTGGCGCCGGTGACGCTGGTGGCGGTACAGCCCAACATCGTGGTAATTCATCCATCGGTGCCCGCCAAATCCATCAAGGAGTTTGTCGCCTACGCCCGCGCGCAGCCGGGCAAGCTCTCGTTCGCCTCCGCCGGCGCGGGTTCCGGCACGCACCTGGCGGGCGAGATGCTGAAGGACCGCCTCAAGATCGACCTGCTGCATGTACCCTACAAGGGCACCGGCCCCGCGCTCACCGACTTGATCGGTGGCCAGGTGCAGATGATGGTTTCGACCTTCGCTTCGGCGCTGCCGCACGTAAAGAGCGGCCGCTTGCGCGCACTGGGCGTTACCAGCGCCAAACGCTCGCCGGCAGCGCCGGATGTACCGACGCTGGGCGAATCCGGCGTGCCCGATTACGATTACAGCACGTGGTACGCTCTATTCGTCCCGACCGGCACGCCGCGCGCGGTGATCGACAAGCTCAATCAGGCCACGCGTAAAGTGCTGGCGTCGGACGATATGAAACAAAAGTTCGATGCGCAAGGCCTGGAGCCGCTGTCCAGCTCGCCCGCCGAGCTCACCGCGTACCTGCGATCGGAAACGGAAAAATGGGGCAAGGTGGTGCAGGCGGCCGGCGTTCCGCCGATGTGAGGCATGCCCCACCTGTGGCCATGGCTCGGCGCGGGATGTGCCGGGCCATGATGTGGTAGAGTTTCAAGCCGACCAGCGGGAAGAAAAACGGATCTGCGCTTAGGCTTCCCTCCGCAATTAAAACCAATCCGTGGTCGAAGGTAATCAAAACCGCAGGCATTCGTACAGACTGATGATGTAAATCACGGGAGGAAACATGAAAATCCTATCGCACCTGATTGCGGCATTGTGTTTGCTGTGCGCCGCCTTCGGTAATGCCCTCGGTCAGGCCTACCCTGCAAAACCGGTCCGCATGATTATCGGTTTCCCGCCCGGCGGCGGCACCGACATCATTGGCCGCATCGTCGCCCAGAAACTGTCGGAAACGCTCAATCAGCAGATCATCGTCGACAACCGCGGCGGCGCGAGCGGCCAGCTTGCAGCCGAGCTGGTGACCAAGGCGGCGCCGGACGGCTATACGATCATGATGGCTCACATCGCGGCAATCTCTATCCTGCCGTCACTCGTGGCCAAGCTGCCTTACGATGCGCAGAAAGACTTCGCGCCGATCACGCTCGCCGCCATCGGCCCCAATCTGCTGGTTGTGCACCCGTCCGTTCCGGTCAAGACCGTACAGGAGCTCATCGCGCTGGCGAAAGCCAGGCCCGGCCAGTTGCAATATGCGTCGCCCGGGGCCGGCACAGTGCAGCATCTCGCCGGGGAACTCTTCAAGCTGCAGGCCAAGGTCGACATACTGCACGTGCCCTACAAGGGCAGCGGGCAGTCGATCGTTGACCTGATCGCCGGCCAGGTCCACATGGATTTCGACGCCATACCGCCGGTGATCAATTACGTGCGCCAGGGCAAACTGCGCGCCATCGCCGTGACCTCCGCGAAACGGTTTTCGCTGCTGCCCGAAATCCCCACGATCGAGGAATCCGGCGTGCCCGGCTTCGACATGAGCACCTGGTGGGGGCTCGTCGCCCCGGCGGCGGTCAGCAAAGACGTCGTCAACAAACTTTACGGCGAGACCGCCAAATTGCTACGGCAGCCCGACGTGAAGGAGAAGATCGCGTTCGTCGGCGCCGACCCGGTCGGTAATACGCCGGACGAATTCGCCGTATTCATCCGCAGCGAAACCGAGAAATACGCGCGCATCGTCAAGGCCGCCAATATCAAGGTCGATTGACGCGCGGCGTCGAACCCGTCTGCTGCTGGAGCACCTATGAACAAGCACAACATCCATCGGCTTTGCCGCGCGGTGATGCTGGTTGCGGCGCTCGCCGCCGGGGTCAGTGCGGCGCAGGTTTATCCGACCAAGCCGATCCGCATGATCGTCGGCTTCCCGCCCGGCGGCGGCACCGACGTGATGGCGCGGCTGGTGGTGCCGAAAATGATCGAAGCCTGGGGCCAGCAGGTCGTGATCGACAACCGCGCCGGCGCCACCGGCATCATCGGCACCGATCTGGTGGCGAAGGCCGTGCCCGACGGCTACACGCTGCTGATGGGGCACGTGGCTACCAACGCGATTGCGGCCAGCCTGTTCGCGAAGCTGCCGTTCGATCCGGCCAGGGATTTCGCGCCGATCACGCGTGTGTCGTCGGTGCCGCACCTGCTGGTCGCGCATCCGTCCGTCGATGTGCGCACCGTGAAAGACCTGATCGCGCTCGCCAAAGCCAAGCCCGGCCAGATCACGTTTCCCTCGGCGGGCAACGGCAGCACGCCGCATCTCGCCGGCGAAATCTTCAAGACCATGACCGGCGTGAACCTGGTGCACGTGCCGTACAAGGGCTCGGGACAATCGGTGCAGGACCTGCTCGGCGGGCAAGTGCAAGTGGCGTTCGACACCACCCCGACGGTGCTCCAGTACGTGAAGGCGGGCCGGCTGCGTCCGCTCGGGGTAAGCACGCTGAGGCGGCTCGCGGCGCTGCCCGCGGTGCCGACCATCGCCGAGTCCGGCGTGCCGGGTTACGAAGTGACAACGTGGTACGGCTTGTTCGCGCCAGCCGGCACGCCGCCTGCGATCGTGCGCAAAGTGTTCACCGAAGTCGCGCGTATTGTGCGCCTGCCCGACGTGAAGGAACGCCTGGACGGGCTCGGCACCGAGGAGACCACTAATGCCTCGCCCGAGGAATTCGTGGCGCTGGTCAAGGCGGACATCGCCAAATACGCGACGGTTATCAAGGCTGCGGGCCTGCGTATTGACTAAAGTCCACCATGCGATCGCTGACTGCTCTCCTGATCCTGTTCGCGAGCGCAACGTGCTTCGCGCAGCCCGATTACGCGCGCGAAAAGCGCTGGGCCGACGAAATCACACCGGGTCTGGTGGTCGGCGATGCGGTCTATCTCACGCAGAAATCAGGCCACAAATTTCTTGCCATTTATACCGCGGCCGCGCCGCCGCACGCAGCGGTGATCACGGTGCACGGCCTCGGCGTGCACCCCGACTGGACGTTGATCGGGGCGCTGCGCAGCAGTCTCGCCGACAACGGATACACGACGCTGTCGGTGCAAATGCCCGTGTTGGCGGCCGATGCCAAAGGCGAGGAATATCAGCAATTGTTCCCGGACGCAGCAGAGCGGTTGGGCGCAGCCGTCGCGTTTCTGAGGGCGAGGGGTTACCGCAGGATCGCGCTCGCCTCGCACAGCATGGGCGCGCGCATGAGCAATTTCTTTCTGGTTAGCACGCCCGACCCCGGTGTCGCCGCCTGGATTTCGATCGGCATCGTACCCGGCGAGTTCACCGAGCCGGGAAAATTGCGGCTGCCGGTGCTCGACATTTACGGCGAGCGCGATTTGCCGCAGGTGCTGCAACATGCCGATGCGCGCGCCGCAGTGCTCAAGACGCTCAAGGGCTCGGCGCAAATCGAGATCGCCGGCGCCGACCATTACTTCGCCGGCCGTGAGGGCGAGCTCGCGCGGCAGGTAAAGCAGTTTCTCGATCTCAGGTTGAAGTAGGCCGGGACCCCGCCGCCGCACGGCCAAGCCGGTCATTGACTGCGGCCCATTCCGGTTGCTGCGGCAGCTTTTCCACCAGTATTGCGTCACACCCGGCGGTGTCGAGTACGCGTAAGTTGGCGTAGAGGTCGTGCGCGTATGCCGCGGCATCGTGCGGCGCTGAAATCCACGTCAACCCCGAAAGCATCGGCTGTAGCCCGCCGCGCGCGAGCACCGCGGCGCGTTTGCCCTGGCGCGCGAGGCTCGTCGCCAGCTCGAGCAGCAGATCGCCTTCCATCACCATCAGCGGTGCGTTCGGCGCGTAATGCGCGGCGAGCGTGCCGGGTGCGCGCGGTGAACCGCCATGCGGCGCAGCGAGCGGCATGCCGACCGTCTCCTCGATCTCGCGCGCGAAGATATGTCCGGGCCGCAGCAATGCCGGCCGCTCTCCCGTCACGTCGACGATCGTCGATTCGATGCCGACTTCGCTTTGGCCACCGTCGAGCACCAGATCGACGCTGTCGCCGAACTCCTGCTTCACGTGTTGCGCGGTCGTCGCGCTCACGCGCCCGAAGCGGTTGGCTGAGGGCGCGGCGATGCCGCCGTTGAATTTCTTGAGCAGCGACTGCGCGACCGGATGCGACGGGATGCGCAGCCCGACCGTGTCCTGCCCGCCGGTCACCGCGTCGCTCACGCCCGGCGCGCGGCGCAGAATCAGCGTCAGCGGCCCCGGCCAGAATTTCTGCATGAGTTTTTGGGCTGCGGGCGTGACCTCGCGCACCCACTGCGGCAGTTGCGCGACCTCGGCGAGATGCACGATCACCGGGTGACCGGCGGGGCGGCCTTTGGCGGCGTAGAGCTTCTTGAGCGCATCCGGGTTGCTCGCATCGGCGCCGAGGCCGTAGACGGTCTCGGTCGGGAACGCGACCAGCCCGCCGCGTTTGAGAGTCGCGACGGCGGCGTCGATTTCGGAATTATTCATTCAGGAATTTAGCCGCCAAGACGCCAAGGAGTTCTTTGGTGTTGAATGCCAAACGTCTAGTGTTAAGTTAAAAACCGACGACAGTCCCTCAACTTAAAACCCAACGCTACATCTTGGCGGCCTTGGCGTCTTGGCGCCTAATGCAGCTTTAATTTCCCGTCAGCAAACGCAGCACTTCGTGGTATTTCTCTGAGGTTTTTGCCAGCACCTCGGGCGGCAATTTTGGCGCGGGGGGCTTCTTGTTCCACGGCTGGGTTTCGAGCCAGTTGCGCACGATCTGCTTGTCGAACGAGGGCGGGCTGATGCCGGTGCGATATTCGGCGGCCGGCCAGAAGCGCGACGAATCCGGCGTCAGGATTTCATCGATCAGGTAGAGCTTGCCGCTGGCGTCGGTGCCGAATTCGAACTTGGTGTCGGCGATGATGATGCCCCGGGTCTTCGCGTACTCTGCGGCTTCGGTGTAGAGCTGAATCGACACCGCGCGCACTTTGGCTGCCAGCTCGACGCCGACGATTTTCTCCGCCTCGGCAAAAGAGATGTTCTCGTCGTGCTGGCCGGCCGGCGCTTTCGTGGCCGGCGTGAAAATCACTTCCGGCAGTTTTTGCGCTTCCTTGAAGCCGGCGGGCAGCCTGATCCCGCACACCATCCCCGTCTTCTGGTAATCCTTCCAGCCCGAGCCGATGAGGTAGCCGCGCACCACCGCTTCGATCATCAGCGGCTTGAATTTGCGCACCACCATCGAGCGCCCGGCAACCTGCTCGCGCTCGCCCGGCGCCACCACCGTTTCCGGCGCGATGCCGGTCAGATGATTCGGGATCACGTGACCGAGCTTCCTGAACCAGAACAATGACATTTCGGTCAGCACCCGGCCCTTGCCGGGTATCGGGTCCGGCAGGATCACATCGAACGCCGACAGGCGGTCGGTCTGGATCACCAGCAGCCGGTCGTCGCCGACGGCATACAGGTCGCGCACCTTGCCGCGGTGCAGGAATTTGAGGCTCGTCAGGCTGGATTCGAACAAAGTCGAGTGGGTCATGGCTCCAGTGAGTTGCGTGACAAAAAAATCCGGCGACCCGGCCGCCGGCGCGGCACATCGATCATGACAATTCGGGCAGCCTGGCCGCCTTGACCGCCGCCGTCTGCTTGGCGCGGAACGCCTGCAGCTTTTTGGCGAGAGCCGGATCATGCAACGCCAACATCGCGACCGCGAACAATCCGGCGTTGGCGGAGCCGGCGTCGCCGATCGCGAACGTGGCGACCGGGATGCCTATCGGCATCTGCACCATCGACAGCAGAGAATCGAGCCCGTGCAGATGTTGCGACGGTATCGGCACGGCCAGCACCGGCAGCATGGTCTTCGCTGCGACCACGCCTGCCAGATGCGCCGCGCCGCCGGCGCCGGCGATGAAACATCGCGCGCCGCGCTTTTCGAGCGCCGCGATCCACTCGATCAGCAAATCGGGGGTGCGGTGCGCTGACAGCGCGCGCGCCTCGTACGGCACGCCGAAATCCTTGAGCTGCCGCGCCGCGTGCTGCATGACTTCCCAGTCACTGGTGCTGCCCATCACGATCCCTACCTGCGGTTTTCTCACGTCGCGCCCCCTGCCGATTTCACCAGCGCTATTTTAGCGTATCCGGTGCCGGTCCCGGCGGCGATTGCGCGTTGTGAAGCCCGCGCCCGGCTGCTAGAATTCAAGGGCCTGAAGAAGCGGATGCGGCCGTCGGTTGCAGCGTCGGATTTCAACCCGCTTCTCAGCCTGCCCGCGCGCAGCCGGCCTTTCCTGCGCGACCCAATCAGCGATACGCAACGAGCCGCGCGCTGCGGCGCCGGCAGCGATTGATTTCACGGAGAAGCCCATTGGCCAGCACCATCGGAATGACGCCCGGCAACGAACTCGCCGGCAAGGTTGCGCTGGTCACCGGCGGCGCGCGCAACATCGGCCGCGCGATTGCGCGATCGCTTGCCGCGGCCGGCGCGGCGGTGATGGTCAACGCCAACACTTCGCGCGCCGACGCCGAACAGACGGTGGCCATGATCAAACAAGGCGGCGGCAGGGCCGCGCTGCATATCGCCGATGTCACCTCTGCGCCGGCGGTCACGGCGATGATCGAGGCAACGCTAAAGCAATTCGGACGGCTCGATTTCCTGGTCAACAACGCCGCGGTGCGCCGCGAGACGCCGTTTGCCGAGATCAAGCTCGACGAATGGCGGCGCGTGCTGGCTAGCATGCTCGACGGCGCGTTCATCTGCACCCAGGCGTGCCTGCCGCATCTCAAGCGTGCCGGCGGCGGCGCGATCGTCAACATCGGCGGCCTGACCGGACACAAGGGTGCGCTTGACCGCGCGCATGTCGTCACCGCCAAGGCCGGGCTCGCCGGCATGACCAAGGCGCTCGCCCTCGATCTCGCGCCGCATGCCATCACCGTCAACTGCGTCGTGCCGGGCACTATCGACACCGTGCGCGGACTGCCCGGCGCGCCGGCGCGCCCCGAGCACCGCCGTGCGCTGCCGCCGGCCGGCCGCCGCGGTGAACCCGGGGAAATCGCCGCCATGGTACGCATGCTATGTGGCCCCGATGCGCGCTATATCACCGGCCAGTCGATCCACGTGAACGGCGGCGGATTGATGCCGTGACCGCCACTGCGGCCCCGGGGAGATCGAGCGTGCGTGAAATCCAGCGCGTCGTTGCCGTCATCGTTCTTACACTGTCGGCCTGCAGTGCCGGCGCGCAGACCTATCCGTCGAAGCCGGTGCGGGTGATCGTGCCATTTCCGCCCGGTGCGGGGGCCGATATCACGGCGCGCATTTTCACGCCCAGGCTGGCCGAAGCGCTTGGGCAGCAGTTCATCGTCGACAATCGCGCCGGCGCCGCGGGTCAGATCGGTGCGGAGCTTGCGGCGCATACTTCACCCGACGGCTATACGTTGTTGTTCACGCCGGCGTCGATCGTGATCAGCCGGACTCTTTACCCGAAACTCAATTACGACATCGAGAAAGACTTCGACCCGATCGCGATGGTGGCCTCCGCGCCGTTTGTGCTGGTCGTGCATCCGTCGCTGCCGGCGCACAACGTCAAGGAGCTCATCGCGCTTGCAAAAGCGAAACCGGGTGCGTTGTTTTATGCCTCGACCGGCAATGGCGGTACTCCGCACCTCGCGACCGAGATTTTCAGGGCGCGGGCCAAAATCAACGTCGTGCACGTGCCGTACAAGGGCACGCCGCCGGCGGTGACCGATCTGCTCGGCGGCCAGGTGCAGTTCATGTTCGCCAACACCCTGTCGGTGCTGCCGCACGTGCAAAGCGGCCGGCTGCGCGCGCTCGCGATCGGCAGCGCCAAGCGCAGCGCCGCGGCACCCCAGATCCCGACCGTCGCCGAAGCAGGCATGCCGGGGTTCGAGGCGATCACCTGGTTCGGCATGCTCGCGCCGGCCGGCACGCCGAAGGAAATCGTCGCCCGGCTCAACGATGAGATGAGGAAAATCGGGCAGCTGGCCAGTATACGCGGGCTGCTGATTTCGCAGGGCGCGGATCCGCTCAGCACCACGCCGGAGGAGTTCCGCGCCTATCTCAAGGTGGAAATCGTCAAATGGGCGAAGGCCGTGGCGGCCACCGGCGTGAAGGCCGAATAAGGCAGTCATGACTGCGGTCACCCGCACGCTCGCGCGCTATCTCGTCGAGTCCCGCTACGCCGATATTCCGGCGGCCGTCAGGCATGAGGCGGCGCGCGCGCTGCTCAACTGGGCCGGCTGCGCGATCGGCAGCTCGCGTCACGCAACGGTGGAGTGCGCGCTCGCGGCATTGTCCGAATTCTCCGGTCCGCCGCAAGCCGGCATCCTGGGCCGCAGCGAACGCCTCGATGTCCTGCACGCCGCGTTGATCAACGGCATCAGCTCGCACGTGCTCGACTTCGATGACACCCACGCGCGCGCGGTGCATCCCAGCGCGCCGGTGCTGCCCGCCCTGCTGGCCTTCGCCGAGTGGCGCCAGACGAGCGGCGCCGACCTCGTCCACGCATTCGTGCTGGGAGTCGAAGCGGAATGCCGCATCGGGCTGGCGGTTTTCCCGGAGCATTACGACCGGGGCTGGCACATCACCGGCACCGCCGGCGTGTTCGGCGCCGCGGCCGCCGCGGGCAAACTGCTGGGGCTCAACGAGCAGCAAATGAGCTGGGCGCTCGGCATTGCGGCGACCCAGTCCGCGGGCCTGCGCGAGATGTTCGGCTCCATGTGCAAGAGCCTGCATCCCGGGCGCGCGGCGCACAATGGCCTGACCGCGGCACTGCTGGCAGCGCGGAACTTCACCAGTTCGGAACAGGCAATCGAGGCGCCGCGCGGGTTCGCGCATGTGCTGTCCACCCGGTTTGATCCCGCGGTCATCACCGCCGGGCTGGGCGAGCGCTTCGAGCTCTCGTCGAATATGTACAAGCCTTACGCCTGCGGGCTGGTGGTGCATGCGGCTATCGATGGCTGCATCCAGCTGCGGCAGGAGCACGGCCTCAAAGCGGACGACATCGAGCGGATCGACCTCAAAGTTTGCCCGATCGTGCTCGAACTCACGGCCAAGACCAAACCGCAAACCGGGCTTGAGGGCAAATTCAGCGTATATCATGCGGCGGCGGCGGCCATTGTTTTCGGCGCCGCCGGCGAGCCGCAGTTCAGCAATGCCGGTGTGCGCGATTTGCGGGTGATTGCCCTGCGCGACCGCGTTACCGCCACGCCGGACGACAGATTGCGCAAGACCGAGGCGCATGTTGCGCTCCGGCTCAAGAATGGCCGGATGCTGTCCCGGCACGTTGAACACGCGCTCGGCACGCTTGCGCGGCCGATGAGCGATGCGGACCTGGAAACGAAATTCCGCGGCCTGACCGCAAACGTGCTCGGCGACGAGCAAAGCGACGAGCTGATCCGGCTGTGCTGGTCGATAGCCGGGCTGCCTGATGCCGGGGAAATTGCGCGCGGCGCCAGCCTGCATTGAGCCCTTTACCCTTAAATGACATGGACCCACACCATGACGAAAAAATCGGCCCCCCAAATTTCGCCGGTAATGCGGCAAGTGAGCGCGTACATCGCGTCGGCGCTGCGCAAGCCGCTGCCGGCGGCGGCCGTCGAGAAAACCAAACACCACGTGCTCGACACGATTGCAGCGACGGTGTCGGGCTCGCGGCTGCTGCCCGGCAAGCAAGCGATCTCGTACGTGAAAACGCTCGGCGGCGCCAGGGAAGCGTGCGTGATCGGCAGCCGCATTGTTACCACTGCGACCGACGCCGCGCTCGCCAACGGCATGCTTGCGCACGCCGATGAGACCGACGATTCGCACGCGCCGTCGCTCTGCCACCCCGGCTGCGCGATCGTGCCCGCGGCGCTGGCGATGGCCGAACGCGAGCGCCGCAACGGCGCAGCGCTGCTGCGCGCGGTCGCGCTCGGCTACGATATCGGTTGCCGCATCAACCTGTCGCTCAACGCCTACGAGTTCCGCGAGGACGGCCATTCGACGCACAGCTTCGGCCCGATGTTCGGCGCCGCCGCGGCGGCGGGAGCGCTCTGCGGCTTCGATCAGCGCCGGGCGCGGCACCTGCTCTCGTACACCGCACAGCAGGCGTCAGGCGTGTCGTGCTGGATGCGCGACGAGGAACACATCGAAAAAGCATTCGATTTCGGCGGCATGCCGGCACGCAACGGGGTCGCCGCGGCGGCGATGGTTGCGCACGGCTTCACCGCGGTCGAGGACGTGTTCGCGGGCGAGCGCAGCTTCTTTGTCGCCTATGGTCGTGCGCCGAACCCGCATGAACTCACGCGCGAGCTCGGCGCGACGTACGAAATCATGCGCACCAACATCAAGCGCTGGTCGGTCGGCTCGCCGATCCAGGCGCCGCTCGATGCGCTGCTCGAGCTGATGCGCGAGCACCACATCAAAGCCGACGACGTCGAAAAACTCGTGGTACGCGTTTCACATCAGGGCGCGAACACGGTCAACAACCGCGCCATGCCCGACATCTGCATGCAGCACATGTGCGCGGTGATGCTGCTCGACGGCACCGCCACCTTCAAGTCAGCGCACGACGTGAAGCGCATGCGCGACCGCAAGGTGCTCGCGCTGCGCAGCCGCGTCGAGCTTTATGGCGACGACGCGCTGACCAAAGCCATGCCGAGCCGGCAGGGCATCGTCGAGATCAGGTTGCGCAACGGCCGCGAGTTCCGGCACCACACCAAAGCCGTGCGCGGCACCGCCGACAATCCAATGACGCGCGACGAAGTCGACGCCAAGAGCTATGATCTGCTGGCGCCGGTCCTCGGCAAGGCGCGCGCGCGCAAGCTGTGCGACGCGGTCTGGAGCCTCGACAAGATCAAGGACGTGCGCAAGCTGCGGCCGCTGCTGCAAGCCTGAGAAGTGGCGCAGGCAACCGGCATGCGCCCCGACTGGGCCCCGGCCGGAAATTTCTATCGACCGAAAGCACAGGCCATGGATTTCGAGCTGAGCGAAGAGCAGAAAATATTCCGCGACGCGGTGCGCGGCTTCGCCGAGCGCCACCTCGCCGCCGGTGCGCTCGCGCGCGCGCACCAGGAAGACCACCCATGGGACGTCGCGAAGCTGATGGCGGAACAAGGTTTGCTCGGCATCACCATCGCCGAGAAAGACGGCGGCCAGGGCGGCTCGCTGATGGACGCGGTGATCGCGATCGAAACCGTGGCGCAGGTGTGCCCGCGCAGCGCCGACGTGGTGCAGGCCGGCAACTTCGGCGCGATCCGCGTGCTCGCCGAATACGGCACCGCCGACCAGAAAAAGCGCTACCTGAAGCGGTTGCTGACCGGCGCAGGCGTGATTTGCGTCGGCATGACCGAGCCCGACGCGGGCTCCGCGGTCACCGACCTGCAAACGACCGCCACACCCGACGGCACGGGCTATCGACTTAACGGCAGCAAGGTCTTCACCACCCACGCCCAGTATTCCGACGTGATGCTGGTCTACGTGCGCTTCGGCCCGGGCGTCGGCGGCATCGGCTCGGTGCTCATCGAGCGCAAGGCCGCAGGCGTCAAGCAGGGTAAGCCCTCGCGCTTTCTCAATGGCGAGGAATGGGTCACCACCTATTTCGAGAACACCTACGTGCCGCCCGAGAACGTGGTGCTGAAGGAAGGCGGCTTCAAGCAACAGATCGCCGGCTTCAACGTCGAGCGCCTCGGCAACACCGCGCGTTCGCTCGCATTCGGCCGCTATGCCTACGAGCAGGCCAGGCAGTGGGCGCTGCAGCGCAAGCAGTTCGGGCGCGTGCTCGCGGAATTTCAGGGGTTGCAGTGGAAGTTCGCCGACATGAAGATCAAGCTCGATGCCGGACAGCTGCTGCTGTATCGCGCCGCGCTCAATGCCGACCGCGGCTTCCCGTCAGCGGCGGAAACCGCGATCGCGAAAGCGTTCTGTAACCAAGCCGGCTTCGAGATCTGTTCCGAGGCCATGCAGGTGATGGGCGGCATGGGCTACACCGAGGAGACGCTGGTCGAATACTGTTTCCGCAAGTGCCGCGGCTGGATGATCGCGGGCGGCTCGATCGAAATCCTCAAGAACCGCATCGCGGAAAGCGTGTTCGAACGCACTTTTTCCCAACGTCCACCGAAGGCTTAAACAGCTTTGCCGCTAAGGACGCGAAGGACGCAAAGGAACTTGAAAATCAATTTGAACCGCCGATGAACGCCGATAGGTCCGGTGGATTTTTTCATCAGTGTTTGTCTGTGGTTACCGCTTTTTTCATCCTTTGCGTCCTTCGCGTCCTTGGCGGCGGGGCTTTTCGATAGATCGGACATGGCAGACTCAAAACTAGCTCAGGTTTTATTCGCGCCGAAGTCGATCGCGCTGATCGGCGCTTCCGGCGACGCCGGAAAAAACACTTCGCGCCCGCAGCGCTTTTTGCGCAAGCACGGTTACACCGGCAGGATCATCCCGGTCAATCCCGGCCGCAACCAGATCTTCGGCGAGCACGCCTACCCCGATCTCATGGCGGTGCCGGGGCATATCGATCACGCGTTCATCATGGTGCCGACGGACGCGGTCGCCGCCGCCGTCGAGCAATGCGTTGCCAGGAAAGTGCCGGTGGCAACAGTCTACAGCGACGGGTTCGCCGAAACCGGCGAGGCCGGCCGCCGCAAACAGGATGCGCTGCTCAAGATCGCGCGTGCCGGCGGCGTGCGGCTCCTGGGCCCCAACTGCATCGGCTTGTACAGCAGCAAGCCGGCGTGCGCGCTGTCGGTGAACGCGGTGCTGGAACAGCTGGAGATCAAACCCGGGCCGCTCGCGATCGTGTCGCAGTCGGGCAGCATGATGGGCGGGTTGCTGTCGCGCGGTCTCGGGCGCGGCGCCGGTTTCTCGAAGCTGGTTTCAGTCGGCAACGAATGCGATCTCGGCGTCGGCGAGATCACCGATTGTCTCGTCGACGACCCGCATACCGGCGCGATCCTGCTGTTTCTCGAAACCATCCGCGACGCGGACCACCTCGCCCATGCAGCGCGGCGGGCGTTTGCCGCCGGCAAGCCGGTAGTCGTCTACAAGCTCGGCCGCTCGGAGGTCGGCCAGGACCTCGCGGCGTCGCACACCGGCGCGCTGGCGGGCGCCGACGAAGTTGCCGATGCATTTTTCCGCGCTCACGGCATGGTGCGCGTCGATACGCTCGAAAACCTGTTCGAACTGCCCGCGCTGCTCGCGGGTCAGCAGCCGGTGCTTCGCCACCGCATCGCGGTCATGACCACGACCGGCGGCGGCGCGGCGACTGTCGTCGATCGGCTGGGAACGCTCGGCCTCGACATCGTGCCGCCCGGCGAGAAAGTGATCGCTAACCTCGCGCGGAAAAACATCAAGATCCCGGCGGCCCGGCTCACCGATCTGACGCTCGCCGGCGCGAAGAAAGAAATCTACGGCGCCGTGTTGAACGAGTTGCTCGCGTCCGCGCATTGCGACCTGGTGCTCGCGGTGGCCGGCAGCTCGGCGCAGTTTCAGCCGCAAATCGCGATTGAGCCGGTCGTCGAA
>JAHFRL010000172.1 GCA_023266235.1 Betaproteobacteria bacterium | reverse complement strand
GTGGAAATATTGAACTCCGGCCGGCCGGGGGTTGTGCGAATGCAGCAGCGCCGTCAGCGCCGGCACCGGCATTATGACACCTTTGCCGGGGACTAGAATTTCTCGACGTAGGGTCTCAGGTCGACTTCAAAGCTCCACGCGCTGCGCGGTTGCAGGTGAAGCTGGTAATAGGTTTCTGCGATCGCCGCGGGATCGATGACTGCGTTTTTCCCGCGCTCGGCGATGCTGTGGCCCGCGCGCTCGCCCGCGATCTGGCCGTCGATCACGACGTGCGCGACGTGGATGCCTTGCGGCTGAAATTCGCGCGCCATGCTTTGCGCGAGCGCGCGCAGGCCAAACTTGCCGACCGCGAGATTGTGAAACTGCGCACCGCCGCGCAAGCTGGCGGTCGCGCCGGTAAAGATGAGGGTGCCTTTGTGCTCGGCATTGCGCGCGAGCATCGCGCGCGCGGCTTCGCGCCCGACCAGGAACCCGCCGAGGCAAGCGACGCGCCAGCAGCGCTCGAACTCCTCCACGCTGGTGTCGAGCACGCCTTTGCGCACGAACGCGCCGGCATTGAACACGGCGAGCGTTGGAACACCGAGATTCGCCGCAACGGATGCAAACAATTGCCTGACCGCGGATTCGTCGGTCGCATCGCAGGCATAGGCGTGTGCATTGCCGCCGAGTTCCCTGGTCAGCGTTGCGAGTTTGTCAGCATTGCGACGCGCGACCGCGACCTGCATGCCGGCGCGCGCAAAGCGCCGCGCCAGCGCCGAGCCGAGGCCGGGGCCGGCACCGATGACTATCGCGACTTCAGGCCGGGGCATGGCTGGTCATAACGGTGTGGCTGCGCCAAAGGCCGGGCAATAAACGGCGCATAAACCAAGGAACGTGGCCGGACGTTTATGTTTATCCTCATTCCTCACCGCCCTCAAATCCCGCTCAGAATCTCCGCGCCCTTCGCCAGCGTTTCTTCCGACTTGGCGAAACAGAAGCGGAGCACTTTGTCGCAGTGCCCGTCGTGGTAGAACACCGACAGCGGTATCGACGCGACGCCTTTTTCCTTCGTGAGCCGCACCGCGAGCTCGGTGTCCTTCTCGCCGGTGATCGCGTCGTACGCGAGGTTCTGGAAGAACGTGCCGCGCGAGGGCAGGACACGGAAGCGGGAACTCCGCAGCGCATCGATGAAGAAGTCGCGTTTGCGCTGGTAGAACGCCGCAAGCGACAGATAGGCGTCCTTGTCCTGCATATACTCCGCAAGCACGTGCTGCAGCGGGCCGTTGGTGACGAAGACGTTGAACTGGTGCACCTTGCGGAATTCCGCCATCAGCTCCTTCGGCGCGATCACGTAGCCCATCTTCCAGCCGGTCACGCTGTAGGTCTTGCCGAACGACGAGACGACGAAGCTGCGCTCGGCAAGCCCCGGAAAGCGCGCCACGCTCTGGTGCCGGCAGCCGTCATAGATGAGGTGCTCGTAGACTTCGTCGCTGACGACCACGATGCCGGTGTCGCGCAGGATGCTTTCGAGCCCGCGCATGTCTTCCGCCGAGAACACGCTGGCGGTCGGGTTGTTGGGCGTGTTGATCACGATCATCCGCGTCTTCGGCGTGATCGCGCGCCGCACCGCCTGCCAGTCGATGCTGAAGTCCGGGTAGCGCAGACGCACGTAGACGGGTTTGCCGCCGTTCACCTCGACCGCCGGCGCGTAGCTGTCGTACGCCGGCTCGAAAAGTACGACCTCGTCGCCGGGCCGCACGAACGCGGTGACCGCGGTGAAAATGCCGTAGGTCGCGCCCGGCACGATGGTGACTTCATGCTCGGGGTCGTAGGCCGTGCCGTAGAGCGCCGCCGCTTTCTCGGCAACCCGCTCGCGCAGCGCCATCACGCCGGCCATCGGCGGATACTGGTTGAGCCCGGCGTTGAAGTACTTGGTGACGAGTTCGCGCAGCTTCGGCGCGCAGTCGAAATCCGGGAAGCCCTGCGACAGATTGATCGCGTTGTGTTCCTGCGCGAGACGCGACATCACGGTGAATATCGTGGTGCCGACGTTCGGCAGCTTGGAATCGATCCTGTTCGGATAGACGGGCATCAGTCGCCGCCGGTCAAAAGAACGCGAGGCGGGAGGTTTCAAACGGCGCTACGTCGGCCTTGAGCGATTTCGCCGACAGCGCCCGGAAGTCGTCGCCGAACTTCTGCAGCCGCTGCAGCGCGTGCTCGCGCTGCGCGGGTGTCAGCACCTTTTCGACCGCGAGGTAGAACTGGATGCGTTGCTCCAGCGCTTCACCCGACAGGCGCGCGTACTCCGGCGCGCGGCCCTGTTCCCAGTCGAGCAGCCAGGCGTGCAGTCTGGGCTGGAACTCCGGTTTGTTCGCGCGCAGCTTCAACAGTTCGAGAAATTCCTGCTGGCGCCGGATGCGGTCCTGGTGGCGCAGGTGCTCGCTCAGCGGAACGCGGTCGAGCAGCGCCTCGATCCGGTGTTCCTGCTCGCGGGTCAGGCTGCCGGTCCAGTCCGTGATCTGGGCGAGCGTGCGCTTGAGCCGCGCGCGCTTGCGCTTTTCGATGCCGCCGTCGAGTTCGCGCTCGGCGACGAATTTGCGATTGACCTTGTCCCATTGCTTCTGCAACGCGGCGAGTTGCTCGGGCTTGAGCGTCGCCAGCAGTTCGGCCGCATCCTGGATGCCGCAATTGACGATGATCCGGTAACGCGCCTTGAAGCCCTCGATGAACCAGACGATGTCCTCGCGCCTGAGCCTCGGCCGCGCCTTGTTGATTGCAGCGGTCGTGAAGGCCGCGTACTCGGGCAGCTGGTCGCGGCGGTGCCACTCCAGCAGCCGCTCGATGCGCGCATTGAATTCCTGCTTCTGGTGCGGGTCGAAATCGAAGTAGTCGTCCGCGCGCCATGCCAGGATGTGGTCGGCCTGGTTATAGGTGATGCGCAGCGCGCTGCAGCCGGCGATGAGTGCAGGCAGCAACAGTAACGGTATCCAGCGGTAACGGTTCATTCAGAGGCTTTGCATCAATTCGACCATGCGCTTGCGCTGCCCGCCGTCGGGCAGCCGTCCGCTGCCGGCTTTGAGGTTGTCGGCCATGTGGCGCGTGCTGCCGGTGCCCGGGATCACGCAGGTCACGGCCGGATGCGCGACGATGTACTTGAGAAAAAACTGCGCCCAGCTGGCGCAGTCGAATTCGGCGGCCCACGCGGGCAGCGCCTTGCCCCTGACCTTGCCGAACAGCGCGCCCTGCGCGAACGGCCGGTTGATGATCACCGCGGCGCCGGTTTCCGCCGCCACGGCAAGCAGCTGCGCTTCCGCTGCGCGTTCGGCGAGCGAGTAGTTGAACTGCACGAAATCGTAGTCGCGCGTCTTCAACAGTCCTTCGAGTTCGCGATACGCGCCAGCGTGGTAGTGCGTGATGCCGAGATAGCGCAGCGTGCCGGCCTGTTTCCATTCGCGCAGCGTCCGGGTATGCGTCGCGACGTCGAGCAAATTGTGGATCTGCATGAGATCGATGCGCTGCGCCCCCATCAGACGCATCGATTCCCGCATCTGGGCGATGCCGGCCTGGCGTCCGCTCGTCCACACCTTGGTGGCGAGGAAGAGCCGGGGGCGCAGACCGGCCGCGGCGGCGAGCTCGCCGACGACTGCTTCCGCGCGGCCGTACATCGGCGAGCTGTCGATCAGCTTGCCGCCGCCGGCGACAAACGCCTGCAGCACGTCCTTGAGCTCGGCGAGATCGGGCGCGCCCGGTGCGACGTCGAATACGCTGTAGGTGCCGAGCCCGATGGCCGGCAGCAACTCGCCGCTGTGCGGGATCGGGCGCTTGAGCATGGTGGCGGGGCTGGCCGGCGCGGCGAGATTACGTTGCGACATGGCGATCAATGCGCTTGCACCGACGAGTTTCAGCGCGCGGCGTCGTGCCGGGCAGGGTGAGCGTGGCGGCCGTCCACTTGTTGACGGTGGGCATGACATATTGGCATCGGGCGGCGTGAGCGGCGGGGAATGATCGGGACGAGCGGGCGTGAACAGTCGCGTGCGCCGATTTTAATCGGTTTTCGGCAGCGCTGCTGTTTTTCGCCGGGCGGCCATCCAGGCATCGGCACCGGAATCTCGATCAAGTGAGCACTGCTACAATCGTTACCATGCGATACGAAACTGCTCTGCAGCGCTGGTTGGGGCGCGTGGTTGCGGCACGCCCTGACGAGGTGAAAGCGGTGCTCTGGTCGTTCGCCTATTTTTTCTGCTTGCTCGCCGGCTATTACGTGTTGCGCCCCCTGCGCGATGAAATGGGCATCGCGGGCGGAGTGCGCAACCTGCACTGGCTGTTCACCGCCACTTTCCTGGTGATGCTTGCCGCGGTGCCCGTGTTCGGGGCCGTGGTGGCGCGGCTGCCGCGCCGGCGCTTCATCCCGCTGGTCTATCATTTTTTTGTCGTGAACATCGCGCTTTTCTGGCTGTTGCTGACGCTTGATGTCGGCAAGGTGCAGGTAGCGCGGATATTTTTTGTCTGGATCAGCGTGTTCAACCTGTTCGCGGTTTCGGTGTTCTGGTCGTTCATGGCCGATTTGTTCAGGAGCGAGCAGGGCAAGCGGCTGTTCGGCTTTATCGCGGCGGGCGGTTCCGCCGGCGCGTTGATCGGTCCGGCGGTGACGGTGCTGCTGGCGCAGCCGTTGGGCCCGGTCAATCTGTTGATTGTGGCGGCGGTGCTGCTGGAGGTGGCGGTGCTGTGCGCACGCCGTCTGGAGTTCGCGGCAGCGCGGGCAACGGACGCATCCGGGCAGCCGGCAGCGGCCGTGCCAGGCGCGGCAATTGGCGGGAGCTGGCTGTCCGGTTTTCTGCTGGTGCTGCGCTCGCCTTATCTGGCCGGGATCGCGCTGTGGGTTTTCCTGCTGTCGCTCGCGGGCACGTTCCTCTATTTCGAGCAGGCGCATGTCGTTGCTGCGGCGTCCGATGATCCGGCGGTGCGCACGCGCATTTTCGCGACCATCGATCTCGCGGTGGGCGTGCTCACGCTCATCGTCCAGAGTTTTGCGACGGGGCGGCTGATCCCGCGCTTCGGCGTGGGTCCGGCGGCGGCATTCCTGCCCCTGGTCTTCGCGATCGGGTTCGCCGTGCTCGCCGCGAGCCCCGTGCTCGCCATCGTCATTGCGTTCCAGGCGGTGCAGCGTACCGCCAATTTCGCGATTTCGAATCCGGCACGCGAAGTATTGTTCACCGTGGTGGGGCGCGAAGAGAAGTACAAGGCGAAATACGTGATCGATGGCGTGGTGTTCCGCGGCGCCGATGCGGTGAGCGGCTGGTTGTTTACGGCGTTACGCACCGCCGGGCTGGAGTTGTCAGCCATTGCTTATGCAACCGTCCCGGTCGCGGCCGGCTGGTTCGTTCTTGCTCTGCTGCTCGGCCGAGCGCAGGAGCGCCGCGCCGGCCGCGAGGCGGTACAGTCTCCCGATGCTTCGAGTCAATCCCGGAAAGGCGGCTGAAATGACTGACATGCAACATCCGGCCGGCGGGTCATTTTCCCGGCGGGACATGATCAAGCTCGCCGCGGGGGTGGGCGCTTCCGTCGCGTTGCCGTTCGCCCCGGCGTTTGCCGCGGACGCGGCCGTGCGCTCCCGGCCTATTCCCCGCACCGGCGAAATGCTCCCGGTCGTGGGCTTGGGTACCGCCATCATATTCGACTTCGACAGCGGCACCGATGCCGCGAAGCGCGCGGAGCGGCGCGCCGTCATCCGGACCATGATCGACGGGGGCGGCCGGCTGATCGACACCGCGCCGTCCTACGGCAGGGCGGAAAGCACGCTGGGAGACCTGTTGGCGGAGACGGGCGTGCGCGACCGGATATTCCTCGCCACCAAGGTGCGCGCCACCGGCAGCCGTGACGCCTGCATCGCGGAGATGCAGGAATCCCTGAAGCGGCTGCGCACGAACAAGCTGGATCTGATGCAGATCCATAACGTTGGCTTCCGTGACCGCGGCGAAACGGCCGCGCAGCTCGCGTTGCTGCGCGAGTGGAAGGAGCGCGGAGTGTTCCGCTATATCGGCGTCACGCATTCCCAGGAGCAGCAGTCCGCCAACGACCGGCTGATCGATCTGATGCAGCGCGAGAAGCTCGACTTCGTGCAGGTCAATTACTCGATGGCCGAGCGCAGCGTCGAGCAGCGTTTGCTCGCGGTGGCGGCCGAGACCGCTACCGCGGTGCTGACCAACCTGCCGTTCGCGCGCGCCCAGTTGTTCAGGGCCGTGCGCGGCAAAGCGGTGCCGGAGTGGGCCGCGGAATTCGACGCGACCAGCTGGGGCCAGTTTTTCCTGAAATACCTGCTGGCGAACGCGGCGGTGACCTGCGTCATTCCCGGCTCGGACAAACCCGAATACATGGCGGACAACCTGAACGCGGGCCGGGGCCGGCTGCCGGATGCGGCGATGCGCCGGAAGATGGTCGAGTTCGTCAACTCGTGAGCTTCCTTAGTTGACCACGCTAGCTGCGCGCTGGATACTGGCGGCAACGCGGGCTCATTTGACCCGCGATTTTCCAAGTGAGGAGAAGTCGATGGCGCAAATTACGCAACGCACGCTGTGCACACTGGCGGCCGCGTTTTGCTGCATGCACTGGCAGGGTGCATGGGCACAGCCGTACCCCAGCAAGCCGGTGCGCATCATCGTGCCGTTCGGCGCCGGCGGGCCGGCCGATATTTACGCCCGCTTTCTCGGCCAGCGGCTGCAGGAACCGCTCGGCCAGTCGTTTGTCATCGACGACCGTCCCGGCGCCGGTTCGATCATCGGCACCGATCTCGTCGCGAAGTCGGCCCCGGACGGTTACACGCTGCTGGTGATGTCCAACACCCATACGGTCAACGAGTCGCTCGTGCCGAAAAAGCCGTTTACATTGATGAAGGATTTCGTCCCGATCGCGCCGATCAACTACTCGGACCTGGTGCTGGTGGTGCATCCGTCGCTGCCGGTAAAGTCGGTCAAGGAGCTGGTCGCGCTCGCGAAATCGAAACCGCGCGGCCTCAATTACGCATCCTCCGGCACCGGCACGCCGTATCACATGGCCGGCGAGCTGTTCAAGGCGACGGCGGGCGTGGACATCGTGCATGTTCCCCACAAGGGCAGCGGGGAAGCACGCACCAGCGTCATGAGCGGCCAGGTCGAGATGATGCTGGACGCGATTACCACCATGGCGCCTGTGGTGCGGGCTGGAAGGGTCCGGGCGCTGGGGACTACCGGCCTGAAACGATCCACGGTATTGCCGGAGGTGCCGACCATATCGGAGGCGGGCGTAAAGGGCTACGAGACCACGATCTGGATCGGCGTGATGGCGCCGGCCGGAACGCCCAAGCCGGTGATCGACCGGCTCAATGCGGAGATCACCAAAATCGTCTCCCGGCCCGACGTGAAGAAAGCCTGGAACGAGCAGGGCGCGGAACCGATGGCGATGACGGTGGGCGAATTCGAGAAGTACTTGAACGCCGACATCGCCAAGTGGGCGAAGGTGGTCAAGATCGCCGGTGCGCGGTCGGATCAGTGATGCGTCTGGTCACTTTTTCCGATGCCAACGGCATGCGCATCGGCGTGCACGATGCGGCATCCAATACCATCGTCGATCTGGCGGCGACAACGCGCCTGCCGAAAGACATGACGGGCTTCATCGCGCTCGGCAGGAACGGCCTCAAGCGCGCGCGCGCGGCGGTCAAAAGCGGCGGGGGGCGGCTGCCGTTCGGCGGCGCCAGGCTGCACGCGCCGATCCCGCGCCCGGCGAAAAACATCCTGTGCGTCGGCAAGAACTATTACGACCACGCGCAGGAGTTCCACGCGAGCGGCGTCGACGCGAGCGCCGGCAAGGACGCGATTCCGGAGCTGCCGATCATGTTCACCAAGTGGCCGAACTCGGTGATCGCGAGCGGCGAGCCGATCCCGGGCTATCTCGATTACACCAACTCCACCGATTACGAGGGCGAGCTGACGGCGGTGGTCGGCCCCGGCGGGCGCGGCATCGGCAGGAAGGATGCCTACGACCACGTTTACGGCTACACCATCATCAACGATGCCACCGCGCGCACGCTGCAAAAAGAGCACCGGCAGTGGTTTCTCGGCAAGAGCCTCGACGGCTACTGTCCGATGGGGCCGTGCATCGTCACCGCCGACGAAGTGCCGGACGTGACCAGGCTGCGCCTGATCACCAGGGTCAACGGCGAAATGCGCCAGGACGCGCTGGTGAGCCAGCTGATTTTCGACATCCCGGCGCTGATCGAGACGCTGTCGCGCGTGATGACGCTCGACCCCGGCGACCTGATCGCGACCGGCACCTGCGCCGGTGTCGGCATCGGCTTCGATCCGCCGAAGTACCTCACGCGCGGCGACCGCGTCGCGATCACGATCGAGCCGATCGGCACGCTGGAAAACCCGGTGGATTGAAGGCGATGTTGAGTGTTTGTTTAACACTGAAGTCATAAGCTGGGTAGAATCGCAGCCACCACCATATCGCTAAAATCCGGAGGCCACATGAAACGCTGCC
>JAHFRL010000048.1 GCA_023266235.1 Betaproteobacteria bacterium | reverse complement strand
GAAGCGCTTGACGCGGCCGAGCACGGTCACGTATCCGTCCGCGTCGATGTCGACCACGTCGCTGGTGTCATACCAGCCGGCGCCGGCCTCCGATTGCGGCGGCTGCAGCACGCCTGGTTCGTCATAAAGGTAGTAGCCGAGCATCAGGTTGGGCCCGCGCACGTGCAGCCGGCCGCCGCGCGCAATGCCCTCCACCGGGACCAGCTGGTGCTCCACTGCGGGCAAAAACCGGCCGACCGTCTGCGATTTATAAGCCAGCGGCGTGTTGAGCGCGAGCACCGGCGCGCATTCGGACGCGCCGTAGCCTTCGAAGATGCGCAAACCGAACTTCTCGAGCCACAGCTCGGCGACCTCGGGATTAAGTTTTTCCGCGCCGGAGATCACGCAGCGCATGCGGTAAAAATCGTAGGGATGCGCTTCGCGCCCGTAGCGCGAGAGGAACGTGCTGGTGCCGAACAGGAACGTGCAGTCGCGCTGGTAGGCGATCTCCGGAATCACGCGGTAGCGCAACGGCGTGGTGTACAAATACAGCCCGACGCCGCAAAACAGCGGCATCAGCGTGCACGCGGTGAGGCCGTAGGAATGGAACATCGGCAGCGCGTTCAGGAAGCGGTCCCCCGGCGAGAAATCGATCACGGCGCGCATCTGCGCGATGTTGGCGAGCAGTGCGTCGTGGCTCAACGCGACGCCTTTCGGTCGCGCTTCGGAGCCGGAAGTGAACAGCACCACCGCGGTCGCGGAGGGATCAGGCGTGCGCAGCACGGTGCGCGGCCGCCACAGCGCCCAGGCCACCAGCCACAACTTGTCGAGCGCGCCGAATTGCCGGCGCAGGTCCTCGACGAACAGAATGCGCTGGTTGCACATCGCGTCGAGCGCCGGATACAGGCGCGCCTTCTCGATGAACTGGCGCGAAGTGATCACGGTCCGGATGCCGGCGGCGACACAGGCGCTGCGCAGTGCCTCCGCACCCGCGGTGTAATTGAGCAGGGCCGGCACCCGGCCAGCCGCGCCCAGGCCCAGCAGCACGCACGCGGTGGTGCTCAGGTTCGGCATCATCACGCCGACGATTTCGCGCTCGGCGGCAACGCGCGAGCCCATGCGCGCGAGCGCCAGCGTCGCTTTCAACAGGTCGCCATAGGTTTCATGCCTGCGACGCACGTCTTCGACGATGCGATGGCTGCGCCCGAATATCTTGACTGCCGCAAGCAACGCTTCAAACAACGTTTGCCGTGCGCGCGCATCCACCGCTGCGCGCTGCATGATTGCAGCGAGCGCGTCGGCGGCCCTGCGGCGCTTGATGCGCGTCACCGTCTCCGCGAATGCGGGCAACCGGGTCGCGGCCTGGATCCGGATCGTGACCTGCGGCAGAAGCTGACGCGTGAAAGCGCCAGGGGTGCGACTGAAGCGCGAGTAAAGCAGGCCGCCGATGGTGACCGGCACGATGGGCGCGCCCGAGCGTGCCGCGATCATGGCTACCGAGTGATAGAGTTTCATGGCCGCCGCCGTGGTCGTCACGCGGCCTTGCGGGAACATCACCAGCAGCTCCCCCGCGCCGAGCAGGCGCACCATGCGTTTCACCGTGGCGGGCTCCGACAAATCGAGCACGCAATGACGGAAATACCGGGCCAGGAAGCGGGTGGGCGCAAACGCCATGTCTTCGCGCGACAGCACCACCGAGGCGCGTCGCGGCAGGAACAGACCGAGCAGCGCGGCATCGAGCAACGAGTCGTGATTGGCGACGACCAGCGCCTTGCCGGCCACGATGGGCGACAGATCGCCGACCACCCTCAGCCGCAGCAAGATCCTGATGATCAATTTAAGAACGGCTCGCATCACAAGGATTTTAATGTAATTCTTAATTTCCAGCTGAACAAAAAAATAGCCATACCCGCCGCTGGTTGCCCCGACGACGACGCCGTTGGAAACCGGGGCAGATGTTGTCTCCGATTCGGGACCGCAAAAAATATTTTTGTGACGGCAAACTTCGGCGGTCGCAGTTTCGCTCTGTTTCTAAAGGAAAACAATTCAAATCTATCAAAATGTTAGATTTGCTTTCTAAAAAAAACTTTCATTTAATAATCGCGCGGCCATGTTCGGCCACATTTTTTTCACACGCACACTGAGGAGAGCCCAATGAACGTATTCGACGTCCCGCAAGAAGTCCTGCGCACCCCCGGTCCGGATATGCTGCGCGCCCCCGAACTGCCGTCAGGCGAACCAACGACTTCCGGCATTCAGATCGTGTTTTCCGAACAGCTGCGCGCCTACTATCAGCATGATCAGCGCGCAATGTGGTCGCGCTGGAATCCGTGGCCGCGGCCCTGCTTCAATGCCAAACTGCTCGGTGATATCCGCGCCTATCACGACTTTCTCGCGCGCAGCGAGGCGCAGATCGAATGCATGGGCAGGCAGCATCCGATCGAGTACGTGGTGTTGGCCTCGGACAAGCCGGGGGTGTTCAATCTCGGCGGCGACCTCGATTTGTTCAAGCAGCTGATCGGCGAGCACGACCGCGCCGAACTGCTGCGCTACGGCCGCGCCTGCATCGACGTGCTGTATTCGAACTACACCGCGTTCGACCTGCCGGTGACGACGATTTCGCTGGTGCAGGGCGACGCGCTCGGCGGCGGTTTCGAAGCGGCATTGTCGGGCGACATGATCGTGGCGGAGAAAAGCGCGCGCTTCGGCTTTCCGGAAATTTTGTTCAACCTGTTTCCGGGCATGGGCGCCTACTCGTTCCTCGATCGCCGCATCGGCCAGCGCGGCGCCGAAGACCTGATCACGAGCGGCCAGATCTACAGCGCGCAGCAGATGCAGGAAAAAGGCGTGATCGACCTGGTGGTCGAAGACGGCCACGGCGAAGCCGAGGTCGCGGCGTTGATCGACCGCCGCAGGCGCAGCCAGAATGCGTTCGCCGCGCTCGCGCAGGCGCGCCGCCGCGTGCACAAGATCCAGTATCCCGAACTGCTCGACGTCGTCGAAATCTGGGTCGACAGCGCGCTGCGGCTCAATGTGCGCGACCTGAAATTGATGCAACGCCTGGTATCGCGGCAGAACGGGCTCGGGGAATCCCAGCAGGTGCACTGATAAGGTGCATTCGGGATAGCGCCGACTGGCGGCCACGGTTCCCTTTCCAACGCCGTCGGCCGGCGCTTGTTTCACAGTGGTAGCGCCACAGGAAAGGTATTAATATGGACAAGAACGATGTCATAACCGAGCAATCCGGGAGGGCTGGCGTGTCCGACGAGAGCCTGTATTACTCGATTCAGGAAGTTTCCGAAAAGCTCGCCATTCCAATCCAGAAGCTGCGGCGCTGGGATCAGGATGACGTGCTGAAAGCGCAGCGCTCGCTCGGCGGCCACCGCCGTTATACGAAGGAATTGATCGACCGCCTTGCGGCCCAATCGATCAGCCCCGACAAGACCTCCAAGGAACTGGCGACGATCAAGAAGTCGCTCGCCGAAAAGCAGCGCATCATCCAGTTGCTGCTCGAGAGCGAGCACCGTTATCGCGACCTGGTCGAAACCTCGCACGACCTGGTCTGGACCACCGACTCCCAAGGACGGTTTACCTACCTCAACAACGCGGCGCGCGAAATCTTCGGCCTGCCGCCGCGCGATTTGAGCGGGCGCTGTTTTTTCGACTTCGAAGCCGGCAACGCGCACATTTCAAACCGCCGGTTCCTGGCGCTGTTGAAGCGCGGGGGCGAAGTCAAGAATTTCCTGACCCACGTCGTCACTGCGCGCGGCGAAGACCGCTGGATCGGAATCAACGCGCGCGTCCTTCTCGATGACAACCGCGAAATGACGGGCATCCGCGGCACCGCTCGCGACATCACTGAGCAGCACAACACGGCCAGGCGCATCGAGCATCTTGCCATGCACGACACGCTGACCGATCTGCCCAATCGCATCGCGCTGCAGAAGAAAATCAAGGAAGGGATCGAATCGGGGACGCCCGGCGCGGTACTGTTCCTGGACATCGACCACTTCAAGTACGTAAACGACAACTTCGGCCACCATACCGGCGATCAGATGATCAAGGGCGTCGGCAGCGCGCTGCGCGGCATGATGCGCGGTTTCAGCGGCGAGCTGTTCCGCCTTGGCGGCGACGAGTTCGCGATTCATCTGCCCGGCTCGCTGCGGCAAGATGCGATCCGGGTCGCCGAACGCGCGCTCGAAACAGTGCTGCACTACCGCTTCCAGCCTAACGGCGACAAAGGCATCTCGAATCTGTCGACCTCGATCGGCATCGCTCTCTACCCGTTCCATGGCGCCGATATCACCGGCCTGCTGTCGAACGTCGATATCGCGATGTACCAGGCAAAAGAGCACGGCCGCAACCGCTATGTGCTGTTCGACCAGGGCTCGGACAACATGCGCAGCACGCACAAGCGCGTGCACTGGGCGAAGAAACTGCGCGACGCGATCGACGACGACCGTCTGGTGCTGTACAGCCAGCCGGTAGTGCGCCTTACCGACCAGAAACCGGTGCATCATGAGATCCTGCTGCGCATCCGCGATGATGACGGCAAGATTATCATGCCCGACAACTTTATCGAGATCGCGGAGTCGCTGGGACTGATTCGGGAACTCGACATGCGCGTGGTCGAAAAGCTGCTGCTGTACATGCATCAGAACAACCTGATGGGCAAGAAACTGCGCTATTTCGTCAACCTGTCGCGCGTCAGCATTTCCGACCAGAACTGGATCAAGCGCTTTATCAGCATGCTGTCGATCAGCAAGGCCGATCCCAGTCAGCTGGTGTTCGAGATCACGGAAACCGCGGCCATGTCCGAAATCGATGTCACCCTCAGCTTCATCAGAAAATTGAAGGACATGGGCAGCCGCTTCGCGCTCGACGATTTCGGCGCCGGCTTCAGTTCGTTCTACTACCTGAAGCGTTTCGAGGTCGATTACCTCAAGATCGACGGCAGCTTCATCCGCGACCTCGCGGTCGAAGAGAGCAACCAGGTGTTCGTCAAGGCCTTGAACGACGTCGCCAAAGGCATGCACAAGCAGGTGATTGCCGAGTGGGTGGAGACGCCGGAAGTGCTCAAGCTGCTGCAGGACATGGGCGCCCAATACGGCCAAGGGTATCTCTTCAGGCAACCGATGCCGCTCGACGGCAACCAGGACTACGGTCTTGCCGGCAGCTTCAGCACGGCCTGAAGCTCGGCTTGCGCCGGGGAATACTTGAACATCGGGGCAGCGCCCTCTTGGATATTCCCCAATCAGAGGAAGCCCTGATTAACCGTCAATCAGGGCTCTCCAGGTTTGCTAGCCACTTGAGCCAGGCCAGGCCGGCCACCGTCTTGATGTCGGTGATGCGCCCGGTCTTGATCCAGTCGAGCGCTTCAGTGAGCGCCAGCGGCACGACTTCCAGGAACTCGCCCTCGTCGCGCGCGTGTCCGACGTGGGAGAGTCCGCGCGCCAGGTAGAGTTCGAGCCGCTCGTCCGAATAGCCGATGCACGGGTGCAGCGTGGCCAGATGCCGCCACGACTTCGCCTGGTAGCCGCACTCCTCGATCAATTCCCGCTGCGCCGTGGTGAGCGGCTCCTCGCCGGGATCGATCTTGCCGGCGGGAAGCTCATAGAAGTGCCTGCCGAGCGCATACCGGTACTGCCGTTCCAACAGCACGGTCTGGTCATCGAGCAGCGGGATCATGATCACCGCACCCGGGTGCTGCACGTATTCGCGGCGCGCGGTCTTGCCATCCGGCAGCAGCACCGTGTCCTCGCGCACCTTGAGCAGCCGGCCGTCGTAAACCAGTTTGGCGGTCAGCTGTTTTTCGGTGAAATCGGGATGGGAATCTTTGGCCACTACTGCAGCGACAGCGCGATCGAGTACTCGCACAGCATCATCAACGGCCCGGGCAGGATGCCGAACAGCAGCATGGCGATGCCGTTCAGGCTCAGCACCCAGCGCATGCCGGTGCGCGGGGCGATCGGGGCCTGGTCGGTCGGCTCCTCGAAATACATGAGCTTGACGATGCGCAGATAATAGAACGCGCCGATCAGCGAGAACAGCACGGCAATAACAGCGAGCGCGATATAGTAGCCGCCGAGGTCTACAACCGCCCACAACACCGACAGCTTGGCGTAGAAACCCACCGTCGGCGGCACGCCCGCCATCGAAAACATCAGCAGCAGCATGATAAAGGCATACCACGGGCTGCGCTGGCTGAGCCCCTTGAAGTCGTCGAGATTGTCGGCCTCGAAGCCGGCGCGCGACAAGAGCAGGATCATGCCGAACGTGCCCAGACTCATCAGCACGTAAACCAGCACGTAAAACATCGCCGAAGCATAGCCGTCGTTGGTTCCGCTCAACACGCCCAGCAGCAGGAAACCCATGTGCGAAATGGTCGAATAGGCGAGCATGCGCTTCAGGTTGGTCTGCGCGATCGCGGTGACGTTGCCGATCGCGAGCGACAGCACCGCCATGATGATCAGCATCCACTGCCACTGCTCGACTAGGTAGTCGGCACCGAGGCCCGATACCAGCAGACGCATGGTGAATGCGAATGCCGCAAGCTTCGGCGCGGAGCCGATGAACAGCGTTACCGCGGTCGGCGCGCCATGATAAACATCGGGCACCCACATATGAAACGGCACGGCGCTCAACTTGAAGCCGAGACCGGCGACGATGAACACCAGCGCGAACACCAGGATGGTCTGGTCTGCGGCATTGCCGCCAATCACTTCGGCCATCCTGGTAAGCTCGAGACTGCCGGTCGCGCCGTAGAGCATGGACATGCCGTAGAGCAGCATGCCGGAGGCGAGTGCGCCCAGCACGAAGTATTTCATTGCCGCCTCGGTCGCGACCGCCGAATCGCGTTGCAAGGCGATCATCGCGTAGAGCGACAGGCTCAACAGCTCAAGCCCGAGATACAGCGTCAGCAGATGATTGGCCGAGACCATCACCATCATGCCGAGCATCGCGGTGAGCGCCAGCACGAAAAACTCGCCGCGGAACATGTCGCGCGCGCGGATATAGGCCTGCGAGTAGACCATCACTATCGCGACCGCCATGTAGATGCCGAGCTTGAGCACGTTCGCCATCAGGTCGGCGACAAACATGCCACTGAAGGTGTAGCGCTCGCTGGCGGGATCGGAAAACCCGGTAATCAGAAAGCAGCCGCCAAGCGTCGCGAGCGTCAGCGCGTAAGTGATGCCGCGCCGCACGTCGCTCAGGAACAGGTCGATGAGCAGGATCACGCACACCATGCAGAGCAGGAACACCTCGGCGTAGGCAGGCGCTAACGGCGTGATGAATTGCATGACTACATTCCGATCAAAAGTTTACGGCCGGGCGCCGCAAGCCGCAGGATTTCGTTCACCGACTGGTGCAGCACTTCGCCGAGCGGCGCCGGATACAGCCCCATGCCGAGCACCGCGAGCGCGAGCACGCCGAGCACCAACACCTCGCGCCTGCCGATATCGGTCAGTTCCCCGACGTGGCGGTTGGCGACCGCGCCGAATACGACGCGCTTGAACATCCACAACGTGTAAGCGGCGCCGAAGATCAGCGTCGTCGCGGCGAGCGCGGCATACCAGAAATTGATTTTCATCGTCGCCAGGATCACCAGCCATTCACCGACGAAGCCGCTGGTGCCGGGCAGCCCCGAATTCGCCATCGCGAACAGCATGAACAGCGCCGCGAAAACCGGCATTTTGTTGACCACCCCGCCGTAATCGGCGATTTCGCGCGAGTGCAAGCGCTCGTACATCACGCCGACACACAGGAACAGCGCGCCCGATATGAAGCCGTGCGAGACCATCTGCAGGATCGCGCCCTCCATGCCCTGGGCGCTGAAAATGAAAATTCCGAGCGTGACGAATCCCATGTGCGAGATCGACGAATAAGCGATCAGCTTCTTCATGTCGCTTTGCACCAGCGCCACCAGCCCGATGTAGACCACGGCGATCAGCGACAGCGCGATCACGAACCCGGCCAGGTACTGGCTCGCATCGGGAACGATCGGCAGCGACAGCCGCAGAAAACCGTAACCGCCCAGCTTCAGCATGATCGCTGCCAGCACCACCGAGCCGCCAGTCGGCGCCTCGACGTGCGCATCCGGCAGCCAGGTGTGCACCGGCCACATCGGCACCTTGACCGCGAAAGCCAGCAGAAAAGCGATGAAAATCAGGATCTGCGCATCGAGCGGCAGCGGCAACTCGTAAAAGTGCAGCAGCGAGAAACTGCCGCCCGCGGCGCTGTACAGATAAATCAATGCGATGAGCGACAGCAGAGAGCCCGCCAGCGTGTAGAGGAAGAACTTGACCGCCGCGTAGACGCGGTCAGGCCCGCCCCATACGCCGATCACGATGAACATCGGGATCAACGTCGCTTCGAAAAACACGTAAAACAGCAGCGCATCGAGCGCGCAGAACACCCCGTTCATGAGCCCCGACAGGATCAGGAACGCCGCCATGTACTGGGCGACGCGCCGCTGGATTACCTCCCACCCCGCTACCACGACCAGCACGGTGATGACGCAATTGAGCAGGATCAACAGCAGCGACATGCCGTCGATGCCGAGATGATAGTTGACGTTGAAGGTCAGGATCCACGGTGTGAACTCGACAAACTGGAAGCCGCTTGGGAGGCGATCGAAATGCGCCCACAGCGGCAGCGCCACCAGCAGGCCGGCGACGGCGCCGATCAGTGCGGTCACGCGCGCGGCATGGGCATGGCGGTCGCCGATCGCGAGCACCACCAGGCCGGCTGCGATCGGCACCCAGATAACCACGCTCAGAATCGGAAAGCTCATTGTTTGTTCTTATCGTTTCCCGGCAATCATCGCGGCCACACCTGCAGCACCGATATCGCCCACCATATCGACAGCAACGCAAGCACGCCAACGATCATCACAAATGCATAGTGGTAAATGTAGCCCGACTGAAACTGACGGATCACGGTGGCCGTCCAGCCGACCATACGCGCCGAGCCATTGACGAAAATGCCGTCGATCACGGCCACGTCGCCGCGCTGCCACAGTCCGGTGCCGAGCAGCCGCGCGCCGCCGGCGAACAGCCATGAGTAAAGCTCGTCGAAGCCGTACTTGCGCTCCAGGATGGTGTAGATCAGCTGGAATTTTCGCCTGACGACGTCAGGCAGGTCCGGCCGCACCAGGTACAGGTAGCCCGCGGTCCCAATACCGGCGAGTGCCAGCCAGAACGGGGCCGTGCCGAGCGCATGCGCCATCATGCCGATTACGCCGTGAAACTCCGCGGCCATCTTCGCCAGCACGTCGTGCGCGGGCGCCACCACGATCGACGCGCCGAAATAGCCGCCGAACAATACCGGCCCGATCAGCCAGCCGGCGGCAATCGACGGAATCGCGAGCAGGATCAGCGGCACCGTCACCACCGGCGGCGACTCGTGCGGCTTGCCGCCGTGTCCGTGATCGTCGTGATTCCCGTGTGCGGAGCCGTGCGCCTCGAAACGTTCCTTGCCGTGGAAGGTCATACACAGCAGGCGGAACGTATAAAACGCCGTCACGAATACGGTGGACAGCACGCAGAAATAAGCGAACCCGGCGCCGGGCGTTTGCGACAGCTGCACCGTTTCGATAATCGCGTCCTTGGAGAAGAAACCGGCGAATCCCGGGATGCCGGCGCTCGAGATTGCGCCGATGAGCATGGTCGCGTAGGTAATCGGCATGTACTTCGCGAGCCCGCCCATCTTGCGCATGTCCTGCTCGTGGTGCAGCGCGATGATCACCGAGCCGGCGCCGAGGAATAGCAGCGCCTTGAAGAACGCGTGCGTGGCGAGATGGAAAATACCGGCGGCGTAGGCCGAGGCGCCGAGCGCCACCGTCATGTAACCGAGCTGCGACAGCGTCGAGTAGGCAACCACGCGCTTGATGTCGTTCTGTACGATCGCGACCAGCGCCATGAACAGCGCCGTGATCGCGCCGATCGTCATGACGACCGACCGCGCGGTCTCGGAAAGCTCGAATAGCGGCGACATGCGCGCCACCATGAAAATGCCGGCAGTGACCATGGTTGCGGCGTGGATCAATGCCGAGATCGGCGTCGGGCCTTCCATCGAATCGGGCAGCCATACGTGCAGCGGAAACTGCGCCGACTTGCCCATCGCGCCGATGAACAGCAGTATGCAGATCACCGTCATCAGCGACCACGCGCGGCCGGAAACGATCTCGATAGTGTTGGAGCTGAGCGTGCCGGAGTTGGCGAATACCGTCGCATAATCGAGCGTGCCGAAGTACATCAGCACCAGCGCGATGCCGAGCAGGAAGCCGAAGTCGCCGACACGGTTGACGAGGAACGCCTTAAGATTGGCATAAATCGCGGTTTCGCGCGTATACCAGAAGCCGATCAGCAGGTACGACACCAGTCCCACCGCCTCCCAGCCGAAGAACAGCTGCAGGAAGTTGTTCGACATTACCAGCATCAGCATCGAAAACGTGAACAGTGAGATGTAGCTGAAGAAACGGTTGTAGCCGGGATCGTCCGCCATGTAGCCGATGGTATAGACGTGCACCATCAATGACACGAACGCCACCACCAGCATCATGAGCGCCGACAGACGGTCGATCAGAAAGCCGATCTCGAATTTGGTGTCGCCGCTGGTAAGCCAGGTGTAGACCGGGCCGTTGTAGGTATGGCCTTGCCATACGTCGTGGAACACTACCGCGGCCGCAATGGTGGAGACGAGCATGCCGAAAATGGCCACCGAATGCGCGGCACGGTTGCTGATCTTCAGGCACAGCAGGCCGGCGACCAGCGCGCCGACGAGCGGCGCGAGCGGGATGATCAGATAGAGTGTTTGCATTGAAGTCATGGTTCTTTGTGAAGGGTGAAGGGTGAAGGGTGAGCCCCCTCACCCCAGCCCGGCCTCCTCGCTCGCTGCGCTGGCTCTCCCCCGGTCACAGAGGAGAGGGAGAATCGGTTTTGCCCTTCACCCTTCACGCATTCACCCTTCACCCTTTCAGGCTGTCCAGGTCTTCGACATCAATGGTCTTCAGGATGCGGAACAGCGCCACCAGGATCGCCAGCCCGATCGCCGACTCGGCGGCGGCCACCGTCAGGATGAAGAACACGAAAACCTGCCCGGCCGGATCGTCAAGGTAATGCGAAAACGCTATGAAGTTCATGTTGACGGCGAGCAGCATCAACTCGATCGCCATCAGCAGGATGATGACGTTCTTGCGGTTCAGGAAAATCCCGATCACGCTGATCGCGAACAGAATCGCGCCCAGCACCAGGTAATGCGACAGTGAAACCAATAGTTTCCCCTTTATTAGGATTGAGGATTGAGGATCGAGGAGCGAGGTGATTTCCTCAACCTTCCATCTGACTCAATCCTCATTCCTCGATCCTCAATCCTGCTTCTTCTCCGCGGGCATCGACACGATGCGTATGCGGTCCTTGCGCCGTGTTCCGATCTGCTGCGCCGGATTCTGATACTTGGTGGTCTTGCGGTGGCGCAGCGTCAACGCAATCGCGGCGACGATCGCGACCAGCAGGATCACCGCCGCAATTTCGAACGGATACACGTACTCGGTATAGATGAGCCGCCCGAGCTCCTTGGTGTTGCTGTAGCCCTGCGGCAACGGTGGCGGCGCCTCGACCCCGCCAAGAGCGGCGTAATTTCCCCATAAAATCAGGGACATTTCTGCAACCAGCAGCAGCGCCACGATGCCACCGAGCGGCAGATAGCTCCAGAATCCCACGCGCAGCCGCGCGAGATTGATGTCGAGCATCATCACCACGAACAGGAACAGCACCATCACCGCGCCGACGTAAACCAGCACCAGCGCGATCGCGAGAAACTCGGCCTGCAACTGGATCCACAGACCGGCGGTGGAAAAAAACGCAAGCACCAGCAGCAGCGCCGAATGCACCGGGTTGCGCGCGGTGACGACGCCGACCGCCGCGCCGATCAGGATCGCCGCGAATGCATAGAAAATGAAAGCCTGAAAGGTCATTGCCATTCCCGTGAACGGTGAACGGTGAACAGTGAACCGGTGATTGCCATGGTTTTCGCTTTTTCCGTTTACCGTTTACTGTTTACCGTTTGCCGCCCCTTAACGGTACGCCGCGTCATCCGCGCGGTCCTTCGCGATCTGCTCTTCGTACAGGTCGCCGATCGCAAGCAGCATCGGCTTGGTATAGATCAGGTCGCCGCGCTGCTCGCCGTGATATTCGAGAATGCGCGTCTCGACGATCGAGTCGACCGGGCACGATTCCTCGCAGAAGCCGCAGAAAATACACTTGGTGAGGTCGATGTCATAGCGCGTGGTGCGGCGCGTGCCGTCCTCGCGCTGCTCGGACTCGATCGTGATCGCGAGCGCCGGGCACACCGCTTCGCACAACTTGCACGCGATGCAGCGCTCTTCGCCGTTCGGATAGCGGCGCAGCGCGTGCAGGCCGCGGAAGCGTCCCGACTGCGGCGTCTTTTCTTCCGGAAACTGCACCGTGATCTTGCGCGCGAATAAGTGGCGGCCGGTCAGCAGCAGCCCCTTGACCAGCTCGTAGAGCAGGAAAGTGCGGAAGAACTCGCGGACGCGGTCGATCATGGCGTCACCTCCACCACACCCACAGCGGTGTCTGCATCCAGATGCCAAGCACCACGATCCAGATGATGGTGATCGGGATGAACACTTTCCAGCCGAGACGCATGATCTGGTCGTAGCGGTAGCGCGGGAAGGTGGCGCGGAACCACAGGAAGCTCGACACCACCAGGAACAACTTCAGGAACAGCCACCCGAAGTTGCCCGCGGCGAGCCACGGCAACCCGATCGCGTTCGCAACCACGGCGGGCACCGGCGAGAGCCAGCCGCCGAGGAACATGATCGAGCACATGGTCGAGACCAGGATCATGTTCGCGTATTCGGCGAGGAAGAATACCGCGAATGTCATGCCCGAATATTCGACGTGAAACCCGGCGACGATTTCCGATTCGCCCTCGGCAACGTCGAACGGCGAGCGATTGGTCTCGGCAACGCCGGCAATCAGGTACACCAGGAAAAACGGGAACAGCGGGATGAGGAACCAGTTGAGCAAGCCGTAATTGCCCTGTTGGCCGTTGACGATCTCGACCAGGTTCAGGCTTTGCGCCGCCATCAGCACGCCGACCAGCGCAAACCCCATCGCGATCTCGTACGACACCATCTGCGCCGCCGAGCGCAGCGAGCCCAGGAATGCATATTTCGAGTTCGACGCCCAGCCGGCGATAATGATGCCGTAGACGCCCACCGACGTGATCGACATGATATAGAGCAGGCCGGCGTCGATGTTCGCCAGCACGAGTTCGGGGCTGAACGGCACCACCGCCCACGCTGCGAGCGCCGGCATGATCGCCATGATCGGCGCCAGCACGAACAGGAACTTGTTGGCGCCGGCCGGCACGATGATTTCCTTGACCAGCAGCTTCAAACCGTCGGCGATCGGCTGCAGCAGACCGAGCGGTCCGACCCGGTTGGGGCCAATGCGCACCTGCATCCAGCCGATCACCTTGCGCTCCCACAGCGTGAGATAGGCGACCGCAAGCATCAGCGGCGCCACTATGCAAAGAATAAGCAGCAGCGTCCTGATTGCATGCAAAACCGCGGGCGCCAACTCCTGGCCGAACAGCCAGACAACAATCGCGGCAATGAGCCCCCACAGCCAATTACCGAGACCGATGACAGGCTGGAACACGCTACTCACACCGCCACCTTCTCTCGCGTGGTGACGCGTTCGGCCATGATTGCGCCGAACATGCCGCCGAGCTGCGCGGTGAGCGGATGCGCCGCCGGCACGCGGATGCAATCCGCCGGCAGCTTATCGTCGCGCACCGCGGTCAATACCGCGGTGCCGGTGCCTTGCGTGATTTTCACTCTATCGCCGTCGCGCAGGCCGAGCTGGCTGTACAGCACGCCGTTCATCGCCGCGACCGGCGCGGCCGCATCATGTGTCTGCTGCAGTGACGCCGCGCGGCGCACAATGGCGTCGGCCCGGTATATCGGCACTTCGCCGATGCGCTGAATGCCGGAGCCGGCTGCTTCGAGTCCGCCGACAGCACCGTGCCTTAACCGGTTGTCGAGACGCGCGGTGATATTGCCGTTGCCGAGAACATCTTTGAGCACGGCTTCGGTGCTGTCGTACGCGAAGCCGGCAACGCCGAGCAGGTTGCCGAGCACGCGCAGCACTTTCCACGCCGGGCGCGTTTCGGCAAGCGGCTGCACTACGCCCGCGAAGCTTTGCACCCTGCCTTCGGTGCTGACGAACGTGCCCGAGGTCTCGGTAAACGGCGCGACCGGCAGCAGCGCGTGCGCATAATCGAGCGCTTTGTGCTGATACGGGGACAACGCGACGACGAATTCGGCCTGCTTCATCGCAGCCATTGCCTGCGCCGGATCGCAGCAATCGAGCTCGGGCTCGACGCCGAGCAGCACGTACGCTTTGCGCGGCTGCACAATTATCTGCAGCGCGTTAAATCCTTGCCGCGGCGTCGCGCCCGCAATGTAGCCGCCTACGCTGTTGGCGGCCTCGCCGAAAAACCCGAATTTCGCGCCGAGCAGGTCGGCCAGCGCCTGCGCCAGCGCGTGCAGTTGCGTTGCTGCCGGGTGATGCTGGGCAATATTTCCCAGGAAAATACCGACGTTCCCGCCGGACACGAGGCTGTCGGCAATACGTTTGGCCGCGTCATCGGCTGCGACGCCCGCGATCGCCGATTGCAGTTCGACTGGTAACGCGGCGTTCTTCGCTTGCGCCACGGCCTTCGTTACTTGCGCGAGCGCATGGGCAAGCCGCGCCGGCGCAACGATCGTCTTGTTGGCAACGCGCATCAGCAGGTCATCGTCGACCGGGTTGATCAGGTTGATCTGCAGCTGTTTCTTGGCTGCCTGGCGCAAGCGGTTCGCCAGCAGCGGATGGTCCTTGCGCAGCGTGCTGCCGACCACCAGCACGCGGTCGAGCTGCGGGATGTCGGCGATTTTCATGCCGAGCCACGGCGCGCCCTGCATCCTGCCGTCGGCGCTGAAATCGGATTGGCGCAATCTGAAATCGACGTTATGGCTGCCGATCCCGTGCATGAGCTTGGCGCACAGGTACAGCTCTTCGACCGTCTGATGCGGCGTTGCCAGCGCACCGATCTGCCCGGCGCCATGCCGGTCGCGAACTTGCCTGAGGCCGTCCGCAACAAAATCAAGCGCGACCCGCCAGTCGACCTCGGCCCACGCTCCGTTCTGCCTGATCATCGGCCTTACCAGCCGCTCCGCGGAATTGAGGCCCTCATACGAAAAGCGGTCCTTGTCGGACAACCAGCATTCGTTGATCTCCTCGTTCCCGCGTGGCAGCACGCGCATCACCCGGTTCTGTTTCACCTGCACCGTCAGGTTGGAGCCGAGGCCGCAATGCGGGCTCACCGAAGAACGGCGCGTCAGTTCCCAGGTACGAGCGCTGTAGCGGAAAGGTTTTGACGTCAGCGCGCCGACCGGGCACAGGTCGATCATGTTGCCCGACAGCTCGGAATCGACGGTCTTGCCGACGAACGCGATGATTTCCGCATGCTCGCTGCGCCCGATCATGCCGAGTTCCATGATGCCGGCGATCTCCTGGCCGAAACGCACGCAGCGCGTGCAGTGGATGCAGCGCGTCATGTCGGTCGAGATCAGCGGGCCCAGGTTCTTGTTGTTGACAACGCGCTTCATCTCCGTGTAGCGCGAGCCGCTCGCACCGTAGCCGACCGCGAGGTCCTGCAACTCGCATTCGCCGCCCTGGTCGCAGATCGGGCAGTCGAGCGGGTGGTTGATCAGCAGAAACTCCATCACGCCCTTCTGCGCGGTGACCGCCTGCTCCGAGTGCGTGAATACCTTCATGCCGTTGGTGACGGGTGTGGCGCACGCCGGCAGCGGCTTGGGCGCCTTCTCGACTTGCACCAGGCACATGCGGCAATTGGCCGCGATCGACAGCTTCCCGTGATAGCAGAAATGCGGCACGTAAATGCCGGCCTGGTTGGCGGCGTCCATCACCGTGCTGCCGTCAGCCACTTCGAGTTTCCTGCCGTCGATTTCGATTTCCAGCATTGAACGCTTGCGTCAGATGTAGTGGGGTACCAAGCACTGCTTGTGGTCGATGTGATACTGGAATTCGTCGCGATAATGCTTGATGAACGCGCGCACCGGCATCGCCGCCGCGTCGCCGAGCGCGCAGATGGTGCGGCCCTGGATGTTGTCGGCAACGTTGTTCAGAAGGTCCAGGTCTTCGGATTTGCCTTTGCCGTGCTCGATGCGGTCGACCATGCGATACAGCCAGCCGGTGCCCTCCCGGCACGGTGTGCACTGGCCGCACGATTCCTCGTAGTAGAAATACGCCAGCCGCAGCAGGCTTTTCACCATGCAGCGCGTCTCGTTCATCACGATCACCGCCCCCGAGCCGAGCATCGAGCCGGCCTTCGCGATCGAGTCGAAGTCCATGTCGGTCGCCATCATGATGTCGGCCGGCAGCACCGGCATCGATGAGCCGCCGGGTATGACTGCCTTGAGTTTCCTGCCATCGCGCATGCCGCCCGCCATTGCGAGCAGTTTCGCGAACGGCGTGCCGAGCGGGACTTCGTAGTTGCCGGGGCGGGCGACGTCGCCCGACACCGAAAAAATCTTGGTGCCGCCGTTGTTCGGCCTGCCCAGGTTGAGGTACGCCTCGCCGCCGTGGTTGATGATCCAGGGCACCGCCGCAAATGTTTCGGTATTGTTGATCGTGGTCGGCTTGCCGTAAAGCCCGTAGCTCGCCGGAAACGGCGGCCTGAAGCGCGGCTGGCCTTTCTTGCCTTCGAGCGACTCGAGCAGCGCGGTTTCCTCGCCGCAGATATAGGCGCCCCAGCCGTGATGGTTATGGAGCTGGAAGCTGAAATCCGAGCCGAGAATGCGGTCGCCAAGATAGCCCGCGGCGCGCGCCTCGTCGAGCGCCTCTTCCACGCGCTCGAAGACTTCCCAGATTTCGCCATGGATGTAGTTGTAGCCGACCGCAGCGCCCATCGCGTAACCCGCGATCGCCATGCCTTCAATCACGCTGTGCGGGTTGTAACGCAGGATATCGCGATCCTTGAAGGTGCCGGGCTCACCCTCGTCCGAATTGCAGACCAGATACTTGGTGCCGTCGTAGTTGCGCGGCATGAAGCTCCACTTCAGGCCGGTCGGGAACCCCGCGCCGCCGCGGCCGCGCAGCGCCGATTTCTTGACTTCGGCGATGATCTGCGCCGGCGGAATTTTCTCGGCCAGGATCTTGCGCAGCGCCGCATAGCCGCCTTGCGCCTCGTAATCCTTGAGGCGCCAGTTAAGACCGTTGACGCCCTTCATGATCACGGCGTCGGGCCCGAACAGGTCGGTCGCGAACGGCGGAACCGGCAGGCCCACTACTTGAACTCCTCGATCAGCTGGTCTAGCTTGTCCGGCGTCATCGCGCACACCATGCGTTTGTTGTTGACCAGCAGCACCGGCGCATCGCCGCACGCGCCCATGCATTCGGCTTCCGTCAACGTGAATGCACCGTCCGCAGTGGTCTCGCCGAAATCCACGCCGAGCTTCTTCTTCAGGTGCTCGGCGGCGATGGTCGCGCCCTGCAACGCGCACGGCAGATTGGTGCAAATCGCGAGCTTACATTTGCCGACCGGCTTGAGATCGTACATGGCGTAGAAGCTGGCAACCTCGTAAACCGCGATCGGCGGCATCTCAAGGTATTGCGCGACGAAATCCATGCTTGCGGTCGACAGCCACCCGTTTTCGTCCTGCGCGATGGTCAGCGCGGCCATGACCGCCGATTGCTTCTGGTCGGGCGGATACTTGGCAATCGCCTTGTCGATACCGGCGAGCGCAGCGGGGCTCAACAACAGCGGCGCATTCATCGGTCAATCTCTCCGAACACGATCTCGCACGTGCCGATAATGGCCACGACATCTGCCAGCATGTGGCCGCGCGCCATTTCGTCCATGGCGGACAGATGGGTGAAACTCGGGGAGCGGATCTTCATCCGGTAGGGCTTGTTGGCGCCGTCGGAGACGAGGTAGATCCCGAACTCGCCCTTGGGGTGCTCCACCGCGGCATACGCCTCGCCCTCCGCTACGTGCATGCCCTCTGTGAAAAGCTTGAAGTGATGGATCAACTCCTCCATGTTCTGCTTCATCGCGATACGCGACGGCGGCGCGATCTTGTGGTCGTCCGTGATCACCGGCCCCGGGTTGCTGCGCAGCCAGTCCACGCACTGCCTGATGAGGCGGTTCGACTGCCGCATCTCCTCGATGCGTACCAGGTAGCGGTCGTAGCAATCGCCGTTCAAGCCGACCGGGATGTCGAAGTCGAGCCGGTCGTACACCTCGTAGGGCTGCTTCTTGCGCAGGTCCCATTCGACGCCCGAGCCGCGCAGCATCGGGCCGCTGAAGCCGAGCGCCTTGGCACGCTCCGGCGACACCACGCCGATGCCGACGGTGCGCTGCTTCCAGATGCGGTTCTCGGTGAGCAGCGTCTCGTAATCGTCCACGCACTTGGGAAAGCGCACGGTGAAGTCCTCGATGAAATCGAGCACCGATCCTTGGCGATTCCGGTTCATTTCGTCGATCGCGCGCTGGCCGTGGATCTTGGTGGCCGTGTACTGCGGCATGGAATCCGGCAGGTCGCGGTAGACGCCGCCCGGCCGGTAGTAGGCGGCGTGCATGCGCGCCCCGGTGACCGCTTCGTAAACGTCGACCAGATCCTCGCGTTCGCGGAAGCAGTAGAGGAAAACCGTCATCGCCCCGAGGTCAAGGCCATGGGCGGCAAGCGCGAATAGGTGCGACAGGACGCGCGTAATCTCATCGAACATCACCCGGATATACTGGGCGCGCAGCGGTACTTCGATGCCGAGCAGCTTCTCGATCGCCAGCACATAGGCGTGCTCGTTGCAGATCAGGGTGGTGTAGTCGAGCCGGTCCATGTACGGCACCGTCTGCAGGTAGGTCCGGTGCTCGGCGAGCTTCTCCGTGGCGCGATGCAGCAATCCGATGTGCGGGTCGGCGCGCTCGATCACCTCGCCGTCGAGCTCGAGCACAAGGCGCAATACGCCATGGGCCGCAGGGTGCTGCGGCCCGAAGTTCATGGTGTAGTTGCGAATTTCAGCCACAACAAATCTCAACGCAAAGACGCGAAGAACGCAAAGAACACCGAACACCAACGGGGTTCTCTCTACGCACTTTGCGTCTTTGCGTTAAATGCATTTGGTTTTTCAAAGCTAGCCTTTGCGGAACCCTTCGCTGTCGGCGTAATGCTCTTCACGCACGATGCGCGGCGTGATCTCGCGCGGCTCGATCGTGACAGGTTGGTAAATGACACGCCGCTGGTCGGGGTCGTAGCGCATCTCGACATTGCCTGAAATCGGGAAATCCTTGCGGAACGGATGGCCGATGAAGCCGTAGTCGGTCAGGATGCGCCGCAGGTCCGGGTGGCCGGTGAAGATGATGCCGTAAAGATCGAACGCCTCGCGCTCGAACCAGTTCGCCGACGGCCAGATATTGATTACAGAATCGACGACCGGAAGTTCGTCGGCGGCCGCAAACGCGCGCACCCGCAAGCGCCAATTATTGGCGAGCGACAGCAGGTGGTAGACGACGGCAAAACGCGCGCCTGTTCCGCCCTCCGACGACGCGCCGTCCCACGTTGCTTTGCCATAGCTGCCGTAATCCACGCCGCACAAGTCCATCAACTGCTCGAAACGCAGCTCGGGGCGGTCGCGCAAAGCGGTCATAGCCCCGATCAGGTCAACGGCCTTGATGACCAACGTGACCTCGCCCAGCGCTTGCGTGATGCTGACAATCTTGGCGCCGAGCACGGCTTTGACGCTCTCGGCGAGAACTGCGGCGCGTAACGTCATTTATCGTGCAATCGTATTGGTGCGCTTGATCTTGTTCTGCAGCTGGATGATGCCGTAGAGCAGCGCTTCCGCCGTCGGCGGGCAGCCCGGCACGTAGATGTCGACCGGCACGATGCGGTCGCAGCCGCGCACCACCGAATACGAATAGTGGTAATAGCCGCCGCCGTTGGCGCACGAGCCCATCGAGATCACCCAGCGCGGCTCGGCCATCTGGTCATAGACCTTGCGCAGCGCCGGCGCCATCTTGTTGCACAGTGTGCCGGCCACGATCATGACGTCGGACTGGCGCGGGCTCGGCCGGAACACGACGCCGAAACGGTCGAGGTCGTAGCGCGAAGCGCCCGTGTGCATCATTTCGATCGCACAGCACGCGAGCCCGAACGTCATCGGCCACAGCGAGCCGGTGCGCGTCCAGTTGATGACCGTATCGAGTGTGGTGGTGACAAACCCTTGCTGCGTCAGACCTTGGTCATTGGCGCCCATCGTGTCCCCCGGTGAATCGTGCCGCTACCATTCTCACGCCCCTTTTCACCCTTGCATAGACCATGCTCACAGCCAGGGAATGCGGATAAAACCATCATTGCATTTGACGCAAACCGGCCTTTGTCGTTCAGCGTAACCGCCCACGGAAAAAGCAACGCGATTTCCAGACCGAACAGAATGAAAAGCATCGCCCCGCGGTCATGACGCACGTTGCGCTTGCGACTCGTCCTGTGCGCCTTTGTTGCTTGCCTGCGAAGTTAACGAATTCTACCCGCGCCGGTACCGGGGGGCAACGAAAACCCTTGCGTTATATCAAACGCTTGCGCAGTTTTCGCGGCGCAGCAGGCACGCGCCGCGAACGCGCAAGTGCGGGCCCGGTTCGGCACCCTCCCCGCGGGCCGCGAATTACATGCGAAAGCGCGCCCTTCTTCGCACACCCGGCGACCATTGCCGCAGCGCGAACCCACGCAATTCACACCCCGGCTCGCATCCCGGTTGGCGCGGTATCGCCGGCGCGATTGGAGCACGCATCAGTTTGCGTACGAATCGACGCGGTGCGCGCGCGGTTCATCCGCTCCGCGCCGGTAAACGACGCGCGACAGATCGCGTGCAAGCTGCACCGCGGCGGCGTTCATTACGCCGTACATCCCGCGCGCGAGCCGCTCTCGCAGTGGCGTGAGTAGCGCAGGCAATCGCACCGAGCGGCTCAAGGCGTTGGTCTCCAGTGCATAGAGCTTCAACATATCGTACAGCTCGCGCTCGAGTTCCGGCTGAGGATAGGACGCCCGCAGGGCCGTGCGAAGTCCATCCGCCGTCCGCCACGCGCCGAGTATTCGGTACGCGCTGAACAGCAGGCGTTCGATGCGCTGCGTGCGGACCGGCGCCACGTCTTCGTAGCGAATCACGATGCCGACCGGAAACATGCCGACGCGATCGAGAAAGGTCCGATCGATGCTTTTTGTCTCCTCGAACAGCCGCTGCACGGTCGTGCGTCCGGGCGGAGATCCTGATGCCAGTGCGGCGGCGGCGCAACGGATCACGAGGGCGTCCTTGTGTGCCTCCTTGGTGACATTCAGCGCAAGAACCGGCTCGAGATGAGGCAGTGCGAGGCGCACCGGCAGCGCGGCACGCAGCGCATCGGTGGTGCGCCGGCTGTACTCCTCGAGCATCCTGCGGTTCAACCGCGCCAGGGCCTCTACCCGATCCATGTGCGGTGGCCGCAAGCCGCCCCGATTGCGGGCTCTCGCGACGCCTCAGCCCGGCTGCGGCTTGGCCGCGCGGTGGCAACCGATCATGCCCGCGAACACGATCTTCGCCGCCACGTCCGTGTAGCCCAGCTCGCGCAAAACCCCGGATAGCTCGTCGGCCGAATAGAACATCTCGAGCGCGTGGATGAAGTACTTCTTGCAGTTGAGGGCCGCCGGGCCGCTGCGGAACACGTAACCGGTGAACGCGAGGCAGAAGCGCAGATACGCGTAGTACAGCCTTTCCACGAGCGGATTGCCCGGCCGCAGCATGTCGCAGTGGTAGAAATGCCCGCCCGGTTTGAGCACCCGGTGAATTTCCGCGAAGACGCGCTTGACGCGCAGGTGGCGCGTCGCGAACTGCAGCGTGACGACGTCAAAATGGTTGTCGGGAAACGGCAGGCTGTGCACGTCGCCGATCACGCTGTGGATGTGAAAGCCGCGCTTCCGCGCGCGCTGCCGCCCGACCTCCTGCATGGCCACGCTGCGGTCTATCGCATGCACCTCGAGGCTCGGCTCGCGCTTCAGAAGCGCGATGCCGATCGCGTTGGTCCCGGCGCAGACATCAAGCACCCGATGGCCCGGACGCAAGTCGATGATGGACATGAAGCTGGCGAGGAAACGGCTCCACAGGCCGAGGCTGGCGACGTGGTTCGCCCGGTCGTAGTATGGGGCCACATCGGCGAATACCTCGTTCAGTTCCTGCGTCCAGATCGCCTCGAAACGCTGCTCGCGCACATGTTCTCTCACGCTGAGTGACGGCGGTCCCATGTCAATCCCACTCCAGCGCGCCTTTTTTCCACTCGTAGATAAAACCCACGACGAGGATGGCGAGAAACACGACCATCGCGAGCAATCCGAACATCCCGATTTCCTGCAGCACGATCGCCCACGGAAACAGAAATGCGATCTCGAGATCGAACAGGATGAACAGGATCGCGACCAGGTAGTAGCGCACGTCGAATTTCATGCGCGCGTCCTCGAATGCCTCGAACCCGCATTCGTAAGGCGACAGCTTTTCGCTGTCGGGACGGTGCACACCCAGCAACCGGCTGATGCCGCTGCCCAACACAATCGGCGTCACGCCGACGGCGGCGCCGACGAGGACAAATAGAAGTATCGGGAAGTAATTGTCTACCATCAGAATTCCGGAGTCAGGATGCAGCATAGCCTTTTTCGGCGACGCGCCTTGTTACGGTAACCGACCCTGTTGACGCCTGCAGGATGCAAAACCATGATAGCGCATTCTGCGGGATTGCGAACCGTGAATGCTTGACCCTTATCAACCCGTCATGCCGCCTTACTGGTGCCGACGGAGAGACTCGAACTCTCACGGCTTGCGCCACCGCCCCCTCAAGACGGCGTGTCTACCAATTCCACCACGTCGGCGTGAAAACCCGTGCGGCGTGAGGGGTAAGGAGTGAGGGGAAATTCAAAGCAATAGCACCCGCCTCACGCCTGACGCCTCACGCCTCACCCATCATTTCGGTATGTCCTTCGCTTTCAAGTCGGCCTCACCCGCCGGCCTGTCCGGCGTCGGCACCGGGGCCTCCGTTGCAGCTGGCGTCGCGGCTGGCGCGGTTACCGGCGCCTGCGTTGCCGGCTGGGTTGCCATCACGCCTTTGGCTTCGATTTTATGTGACGAAAACCAGGTCAGGCCCAGGCTGGTGGCAAAAAAAACCGTTGCCAGTAGCGCGGTAATGCGACTCAGAAAGTTGGCCGAACCGGTGGCGCCGAACAGGCTGCCCGAGGCGCCACCCCCGAACGCCGCGCCCATGTCGGCGCCCTTGCCATGCTGCAGCAGCACCAGGCCGATGATGCCGAGCGCCGCCAGCACGTGCAGAACCAATACCAGAGTTTCCATAAGCCTCTCGCTAAATTGTTACCTGCGCTCCGCCGCGCGGCAAATCGCCGTGAATTCCTCGGCCACCAGCGATGCGCCGCCGATCAACCCGCCGTCGATGTCGGGCTTGCCAAACAACTGCGCCGCATTCGCGGCCTTGACGCTGCCACCGTATAAAATTCTCAGTGCCGCCGCCACCGCGACGTCACTCACCGCAATGCGATTGCGGATAAACCCATGCACTGCCTGCGCCTGCTCCGGCGTCGCGGTCTTGCCGGTGCCGATCGCCCATACCGGCTCGTAGGCGACCACCGCTTTCCCCAGCGCGGCTATACCTGCTCCACTGATTACCGCATCAAGCTGCCTGCCGACCACTTGTTCGGTGACACCCGTTTCACGCTCCTGAAGCGTTTCGCCGACGCACAATATCGGCGTCAGTCCGGCTGTCATCGCCGCCGCGAATTTGGCGGCGACCACCGCGTCGCTTTCGCCAAAAACATTACGGCGCTCGGAGTGACCGACAATCGCATAACGGCAGCCGAACTCGACCAGCATCGCTGCGGTGACCGCACCGGTAAACGCGCCGGCGCCGAATTGGCTCACGTCCTGTCCGCCCCAGACCGCCGCCGTGCCGGTCAGCATCTGCTGCGTTTGGGACAGGTAGGGATAAGGCACGCACACCGCGCATTCGACGCCGCGCAACCGCGACGCTTCGCCACGCACTTGCTCGAGCAGCCGCTGGTTCGAAGCCAGGTTACCGTTGGATTTCCAGTTGCCCGCTACCAGCCTGCCGCGCATCAGCAATCCAGCCGCTTAAAGGGTTGGGATTCTACCGGCGATGGCACTCAGGGTCAACGCCAATCAGCTTTTGTGCAGCGCTCAAGCGCTTTGATTCATGAGGGAAAACGGCCATTTGGCCGGATCGGCGCCCGGCTGCGGCTATCACCCATGACCCCTTGCGGAAACCGGCAGGAAATCAAGTTACAAGCATCCGCTGCTGACGGCATGCCATGCACAGCCGAAGCAGTTCAGTGTTGCCGTCAGCGAACAGCGGGTGGTCCTTGACATGTTGCATGCTGCGTTCGAGCACGGCGCGACTGATGAACGGCGTGCCGCATTCGACGCAGCGAAATAGCTCGCTGCGCGCGAGCAACCGCGCGGCGCCACGCTCTTCAGGGTCCAACGCGATGCGCGGCACCAGTTCGAGCGCATGCTCGGGGCAACCGGCGACGCACAGCCCGCATTGCACGCAGCGTGCCTCGGTGAACAACAACTCCGCCTCTGTTCCCGCCCCTGCTGCTAGCGCCTGGGTCGGGCACAAGTTGACGCAGGCATGACAAACGGTACACGCGTCACGGTCAGCACGCAGCGTACCCAAGGACGCGCCAGCGTCCAGCCCTGCCGCATCACTGCGCCGCCCCGCCTGCGCATTCAGGTGATCGAGAAAAGCGAGCATGCGCTCGCGCTTGCCCGTCGGCACGGTAAACTGCGCGCACGTCCAGGCCGGCGCGCGCGGCGCCACGACATCGCGTGCCAGCGATTCGCGGAGCTGCCGTGCGTCGGCGTAATCGATCCGCGTCAGCCGGTTCGGGTCATCGCCAAGCGCTGACAACATTTCGCGGCACACTGCGAGTTCCTGATCGATCGCCGCGACCGTGCTTCGCGCGCTCGTACGAGTTGTGACCAGCACGACCCGATGTGCGCCCCACGCGAGCGCGGCGAGCCAGGCGTCAGGCCCGCATGCGCCGATGCCGGGAACCTGCAACGGCAGATACTCTGATTCACCGATGTCGCGCGCAATTATCGCGCCGCTTTCGTCGTGCGCCACGATGACGGGTGCCGCCCCGCCGGCAGCGTGATAGGCCGCGAGCGCCGCATGCAGCGTCTCCAGCAGCTCGTCCGGCCCCGGATAAGCGTAGCGAATGGCGCCGGTCGGGCACACCGCTGCACAGGTGCCACAGCCCTGACACAGGAACGGGTCGATCCCGACCCTTTCGCCCAGCGAGGTGACGGCCTCCGCCGGACATGCCGCGAGACAGCGGGTGCAACCAGCAACATCCTGCGCGCTGTGCGCGCAGATCCCGACGTCATAATCGAAATATCTGGGCTTACGATGCTCGCCGACAAGGCGCGCCAGTTTGCCTAATGCCTCTGCCAACGCAACGCTGTCCGTGCCCGGCGCGAAGTAGCCGATCGGCGCGACCTCGGCGTCGATCAGCGGCTGTTCGCCGAGGTCGAGCACGAGGTCGAACATCCCGTCCGCATTGGCGCTGAACGGCCCGCAGTCGAGCAGTTGCCCGGCAGCGCCGAGAGAGCGCGCTGTAAAGCGGCCGAGAAATCCCCTGACCTCCGCACCGCGCCCCGCCACCCACGTGATGCCGGCCGGCGCGGCAGCGGATGCCGCCGGTCCCGTCACGAAGGCGACCACGCGCAGGGTTCCGGCCAGGCTGGCGACCACGGCACGTACCCGGGCCGCATCTCCGACCACCAGCACGCATCCGCGCGAATGATACGTTACCGTCGCAGCAACGCGCGGACGTAGCGCCGCAACCGCGGCGAACGCCGCCGCGCGCGCAGCAGCCTCGCGTGTTGGATCAGGATGATCGGGAGCCATGCAGTTCAGCCGTCAGCGTCAATGCTGCAATCATGACCTTGGGTACGGCCGCATGGCAAGCCGCACTCACGCTGCATCGAACTCAGCCAGCATTTCCTCGAGCAGTGCGCGGTCGGCTGGGACGGCATCCAGCGCCAGTGCTGCCACGCCGCGGTAAAAGGCATGCTCCGCCTGCGTTTGCACCAAGCGCAAATAGCCCGCGACCCATTGCAGCACATGGTCGTCGAGAAACTCGCGCTGCCGGGCTAGCGACTGCACGGCATTTCCAGCGTCGTTGCGCTGCCATTGCTGCATCTCGTCGTGACAAAGCAACGCCATGAATCTCAATTCGACACCGAGATGGTCAGGCGGAACTGACGGCTCGATCATCGCAAAGCCGGCGTCGGAATAATATGCGGAAACCGCCGCGGCGAGTTCAGCCGCGCCAGCGCTTTCGCGCTGCACCGACTCGTAGGGCGGAGACAGGCCCTGGCGCGGACTGATGGCACCGAACAGGCGCGTATGCTCGACTGCGAGTCGATCGATGGCGGCTACATCGGCATGCTCCGGCAGTGCGTCTCTTGTTGCCGCCAGCCCCGCCGCGAGCGGATCGACGTCAGCATTCCCCGCCACACTGGCAAGGTCCTTGCGCAAGCGCTCAACCAGCGCCTGGCTCGGGCAGGTCAAAAAGAATTCGGCCAGCAGCCAATACAGGGCGCTGCGTCGCGCGGCAACGCCGGTCAGCGCAGCTGCATCCATCAGCGCGCGGCGGCGCCGTACCAGGCAGGCTTCGCGGGTGCTTTATGACAGGAGAGACAAACCTCCCGGTTGACCTGCCCGGGCATGCCCGGCGCCGGAACGTCGTCCTTGCGCAGGAACAGGATGTCGGCCTGCCCGCCCGAATGGCAGGTGTCGCATGCCATCTTCAGCTTCTGGTTGTGCTGCCGGTGGAACCGCCCCTTGATCGGGTCAAGGGATTTATTGCCCGCCGCAGCCTTGACGGCCGCCGGTTTCTTTGCCGCATCGTCGGCGGCGACCGCAGGCAGCACCAGCATGGCGACCCCCATGACCATCAATGCAATCACGCGCTTCATGACTTGGCTCCTTCCTCGAGCACGTAGTAGACCTGCGGCCCGGTCCCGAATTGTTTCTTGAGCTGCGTCGCCTTGGTGGCGGCAATCCGTTTCGAAACATCCGAATTCGGGTCGTCGGCGTCGCCGAACATGCGCGCCTGCGTCGGACACACAATGTCACAGGTCGGCGTGTAGTCCTGATCCTTGCCGATGCGATCCATCTTGTTGTCGGCGATTGCCTTCTCGAGCTTGTGCCAGCAGAAAGTGCATTTTTCGACCACTTTCGCTTTCTTTCGGTGCGTAGGGTGACGATCCCGCGCTGCAATCGTTTCGGCGCCAACCTTGCCCTTATCCGGATTGAGATCCCTGACCTCGCGGTTGTACTGGGGCACGCCATAGGGGCAGACCGCGGCGCAGTAACCGCAACCTATGCACTTGTTGTAGTCGATCAGCACCACCCCATACTGGTTCTTGCTGATGGCCCTGGCGCCGACCGCATCGCATGCCGCCTTGCACGACGGCTGCTCGCAGTGCATGCAGTTCATCGTGTTGTAAATCTTCCTGACGGTCGGATAGGTGCCCACTTCGTACTCAACCATCACGTTCCACGGCGCATCTGGCGTAAAGTAGTTCTCGGTCGCGCACGCCGCCACGCACGCGCGGCACCCGATGCAGCGCTTCTGATCGATGAGTCTTACAAACTTGGTCATGGTCGCTGTCTCCCGTTACGCCCTGTAGACCTTGCATTTGGTGTCATTGAATGAATTGTGGCCCGAGATCAGATCCGGGTGATGTTCGAGTACCTGATTGATCCAAGTCCCGTTGCGTGCCGCTGGAGCCAGCCCCGGGCTGAACGTGCCGTAGTGGTACGAGACAGCGATGGTATCGGGGCGGATGCCCTGAACCACCTGCGCAATGCCGCTGACCTTGCCGACACGTGTTTCTATGGTCACCTTGTCGCCGTCACTGATGCCGAGCTCTTTTGCGGTCACAACGTTCATCTGCACGTAGTTGGTTGCGGCATCGGGTCCCAGCGCCTGGTTGAGAATCGCGTTGTTCGCCGTAAAACCGGACTGGTTGCGGAACATCCGCTTATGCGTAATCAGGTAGAGCGGATAGCCGGTCGCCTCGCGATGCGGGGTCGGGAACGCATGGTCCTTGTTCGGCAACGGTGAATACGCGATCTTGTACTTGGCGAGATCGATTTTCGCCAGATTGTTCTTTTTCGCGATGCCCTCGACCTTGTAGTAGGTGTCGATCAACTGGTCGGCGTAGAGCTTGATCTTCGGCTTGCCGGGTCCTTTGAACTTGTCCTCGGCCCCCGTCAGGTACTTGCTCTTGACGCTCTTCTTGCTGCCAACGAAGCCCTGCTCGAGCGCAACCGAGAACTCCTTCTTGGTCCTGCCGGCCCAGAGCACCTCGACGCCCTCGCGCGTCGTGTAGTCGCGGCCGGGCTTGAACGTCACTTCCTTCAGGCCCCAGGCCTTGTTGCATTCCTCGGCAAACTTGTCGCGCAGGTCGAGTCGCTTCATCAGCTCCCACATGATCGTGAAAGCATCATGCTCGAGGTTGTACGGATTCACGATCGGTTGGCGGATCGCGCTGTGCCCGGTATCCGGCGTGCCGCGCGTGGGCGCCCAGTGCCACGACTCGAGATAGGTCTTGTCCGGCAGCACGATGTCGGCGTACCAGCAGGTCTCAGTCATGATCACATCGATCACGACGCTGAAAGTCTTCTTGAGCCCCTCGAACTGCTGCCAGGCGTCCGGGATCGAGACCGGACGGTTGGTACCATAGAAAATCTGCATCTCCGGAGCATAGGCAAGTCCCCACGCCTTCGGGTCGAGCGCGGTAATGGCGGGCTGCTGCGCGATATGGTGGTTTGCGTACGGGAAATAGACGCTCTGTGCGAGATCGGCGCGCTTGGGCGGGTACTCGCATACGCTGACGTCGAAATATTGCGGCCTTGCGTAAGCGCCGCCAAGGATGAGCCCTCCGACCGCATCGATCGAGCCTACCAGCATGTTCAGAATCAGCCCGGTGCGCCAGCCCTGGACGCCGTACTCCTTGGCGGTAAGCCCGCGGAACGTGTAGAGCACGGCCGGCCGGTAACGCAGCTCCAAGCCGTCGAGTTCGATGGTCTCGCCGATACGCGCCTCCTTGGCGAAGGTCTGCGTGAGCCGCACTATGGTTGCCGCCGGAACACCCGCGATTTCTTCGGCATATTGCGGCGTCATGTCCTTGATGCCGTCAGACAGCGCCTGAAACGCGGTGCGCATCGGTTTGCCGTCGACTGTGTACGCGCCCTTCAACGCCGGCTTCACGCCCGCCACATAGGGCTTGGCCGAGCCCGACACCGTATCCCACACCAGCGGCGTCTTGCCGTCCTTGTCCTTGAGGATGATGCCCTCTCCGTCCACCAGTTGCGGTGCATTCGTGTACTCGACGAGGAACGGCTCGTCGATGGTGTTCGCATCGATCAGCACCTTGGCCATCGCCAGCAGCATCACGACGTCCTTGCCGGGACGCACCGGCACCCATTCATCGGCCTTGGCCGCGACTCCCGACAGCCGCGGCTCAACTACAACCGTTTTCAATCCCTGCTCGCGGCTCATTGCGGTCTGCCAGTCGAGCCAGCGCGAAGCCTGCTCGCCTTCGTGGTAATTGGCGCCGAAGTTGAGCAGATACTTGGAGTACTTGAGGTCGGGTAAAATGCCGGCGCTAGCCCACGTCAGTTCATCGGCTACGTGGCGCGCCGCCTCGCATGCGGTCGTCCGGTGCGTCATATTCGGCGTGCCGAAAGCTTTGGTGAACGCCACGCAGAATTCTTCGCCGATCAGATACTTGCCCTGTCCGTGCTGCCACACAAGCTTGGACGGATTGTCGGCCTTGATTTTGACAAGCCGGTCGGCAATCGTGGAAAACGCCTCTTCCCAGCTGATCTCCGCCCACTTCGGGTCTTCATTCGGCCCCTTGTTTGGATTGGTGCGCTTGAGCGGCTTCTTGAGCCGATACGGGTCGTAGGTGTTGTACATGCCCGATGCGCCCTTCGGGCAAATGCCGTGGTTGTAGAAGTCGGCGCGCGCCGCATCCGGGTAGATGGTCCGGATCACGCCGCCGACAACCGAGACGTCGATGCCGCAAAAGTTCGGGCAGATCGCGCAGTTGGACTTGACGCGCTTGACTTCGAGCGGCTTGGCCGCGGTCGCAGCTTTTTTCTTCGCCGCCTCCGCAGCGGCCGCGATAGCCGGCAATTGGCTATCCAGCGCAGCAATGCCACCGGCCGCCCCGACACCCTTCAGGAAAGATCTTCTGCTTAATTCCACGGCAACCTCCAACGGGAAACGAGACTGCATTAATTCTGCACTGCACCATATTTCGATGGTTTGACGTATATCAAAATGTAGCCGGATTAAGGCTATCTAATTGACATCCGGGACAATACAGAAGGAAGCGCTGCATGAATAACTGCGCCGAATGGAAGTCCAGCGAACTCGAGTGCAGCGATGCCATGAAACAACTGCTTACCCGCCACTCGGTTGGCCCCAAGCATTTGGTGCCCCCGGCCCCCACCGGGGAACAGGTCTGGCTTGCAGTTTGCGCAGCGCTCAGGGCGCCCGATCACCAGAAGCTGGTGCCGTTCCGTTTTGTGTTGATTCCGGACGATGCGCGGCCATTACTGGGCGAACTGTTCGCCGACTTTGCGCGCAGAAGCGGCAAGTCTGACGAAGAAATTGTCGTCGAGCGTGCCCGCGCGATGCTGGGGCCTCTGCTCCTGACTTTTGTCGTTCGTATCGAGAACGGCCATCCCCGGGTACCGCCGCATGAGCAATGGCTGGCTGCGGGCGGCGCGCTGTCCAATTTTCTGACGGCGCTCCATGTCATGGGCTTCGGCGCCAAGATGCTCAGTGGCCGCAAGGCCGCGGACCTGGCGATCTGCAACGCCTTCTGCGGGCCGGAAGAAACTCTCGTCGGCTGGATCGCCGCCGGCACCGCGTCCAAGGCTCCGCACCCGCGCCAAAACGACAGCCCGGACGCGATTTTGCGGCGCTGGCAACCGCCGCAAGGACTGCGGGACGCGCCGCAGAGTTGACGCGGGATGCCGCTGTCGCCGCCACGACAAGACT
>JAHFRL010000252.1 GCA_023266235.1 Betaproteobacteria bacterium | reverse complement strand
CGGTCCAGCGGCCGATGCCGCGCACTTGCGTGAGCTCGACGATCAATTCGTCGTCGGACATTTTCTTCCAGCGCCTGACGTTGAGGCGGTTCTCGACGAAATAGCGCGCCAGATCCTGCAGGTAAACAACTTTGCCGCGCGACAGGCCGCACGCGCGCAGCGCTTCGGAATCGTGCGCGTGAATCACGTCGGGCCGGATAGCGGGAACCGCTGCGGACAGCCGCTGCCAAATGTTTTCCGCGGCCTTCACCGAGATCTGCTGGCCGATGATCGAGCGCGCGAGCGTGTTGAAGGCATCGCCGCGCGAGTGCAGGGTCAGGCCGCGCGTAGTAGTGATGAGCTTTTTGATGACCGCATCGCGCTGCGACAATTCGCGCGTCGCCTGCTTCCAGTAACCCGGGGTGGTCATGATGCCGATTTATTCCTTTTTGTTCCGTGCTGCCGCGCGCGCCACGCCCAGACCACATAGCAGCGCCAGCCCCAACGCACCACGAGGTAGCCGACAGCGCTCAACAGCAGCGCCAGCAGCGGCAGGCCGATGAGCAGCGGTTTGCCGATTGACGTGAGCCAGTCGAGCGCCGCCGGCAGCCATTCGCTGAAACCTTTGCTCTCGAGACCGAACGCGAGCGGGGGGAGCGTGCCGCCGCTTTCAAGCAATGCCAGCTGCCCGAGTTTGAACGCGAGGAAATAGAGCGGAACGATGGTGAACGGATTGGAATAGAGCGTGACCAGCACCGCGATCGGCAGATTGACGCGGAACGCGATCGCGAGCAGCGCCGCGATCGCGAACTGCACCGGATTGCTGCCCGGGATCAGGCCGGCAAACATGCCGACCGCCACGCCGCCCGCCACCGAGCGGCGGTGCAAATGCCACAGGTTATGGTGCTTGAGAGCCGAGCCGAACCATCCGATGTAGCGGTTTTGCAGGATCGTGGCATGGCTCGGCAGGTATTTCCTGAAATATTTGCGGGGCATCGCGGCGATTGGGAATGAGCGCGCTTATTCTACCGAAAATCGTCTGCTTTCGTGACGCGGCGCGCGTTATAGGCAAATGGACGGCGTTCTGATGAGAGGCCCGCGGTGCGGCTCAACGTGATCGGTTTTGCGGCCGGCGTCTGGCTGCTGCAGCTGCAGGCCGAGCTGCCGGCGCCGGGGTGGCTATGGTGGACGCCGGCGCTCGTGCTGGTCGGTTTGTCCGCGTGCGAGGCGCAAAGCGCGGCGGCACGCGCGCTACGGAGCAGCGCCATGTTCGCGTGCTGCCTCGCGTGTGGCTTCGTGTGGGCGGCGTGGTTGGCCGGACAGCGCCTCGCCGACGCGCTGCCTGAGCAGTGGGAAGGTCAGGACATCCAGCTCGTCGGCATTGTCGCAGCCATGCCGCAGCCGTATGAGCGCAGCTTGCGATTCGAATTCGATGTCGAGCGCGTGCTGACCGCCGGCGCCGTCGTACCGTCGCATATCGCGCTGTCGTGGTGGGGCAGCCCGGCGCGCGATGACCGTCCAGCGACATTTCCGGAACTGCACGCCGGCGAGCGCTGGCAGCTCAACGTGCGGCTGCGCCGGCCGCACGGCACGCTCAATCCGCACGGCTTCGATTACGAAGCATGGCTGCTCGAGCGCAACCTCCGCGCCACCGGCTATATCCGGCCCGGCGGCGGCAACCGCCGTGTCGCCGAGCTGGTCGCACGACCCCAGTATCTGGTCGAGCGTGTGCGCGAAGCAGTCCGCACCCGCATTCAGACTGCGCTCGCAGACGCACCGTATGCCGGCGTGCTCGCAGCGCTCGCCATCGGCGACCAGCGTGCAATCCCGCCGTCGCAATGGCAGATTTTCACGCGCACCGGCGTCAATCACCTGATGAGCATCTCGGGGCTGCACGTGACGATGTTTTCGGGTTTGGCGTTCGCGCTCGCTTATTACCTGTGGCGGCGCAGCATGCGGCTCACGCTGTGGCTGCCGGCGCGCAAGGCGGCAGCGATCGCGGGACTCGCTGTGGCGCTCGCTTACGCTTGGCTGGCGGGCTTTGCGGTGCCGGCGCAGCGCACCGTCTATATGCTGGCCGTGGTGGCGGTTGCGCTGTGGACGGGGCGCCTGACATCGGCGTCGGCGGTGCTGAGCGCAGCGCTGTTTACCGTGCTCGTGATCGATCCGTGGGCGGTGCTCGCGCCGGGGTTCTGGCTTTCATTCGGCGCGGTGGCGCTGATACTGCTGGTGTCGACCGGCCGCATCGCGCCCGCGCACTGGTTGACGGCCTGGGCGCGCGTGCAATGGGCAGTGACGCTGGGGCTTACGCCGTTGCTGCTGGCGCTGTTCCAGCAGGTGTCGCTGGTTTCGCCGCTCGCCAATGCGATCGCTATACCGGTCGTGAGCCTGGTGGTGGTGCCGCTCACTTTGATCGGTGTGGCGCTGCCGTTCGATCTCGTGCTGCAGCTTGCGCATGGGGTGATGGCCGCGTGCGGGGCGCTGCTGGAATGGATGAGTGCGTTGCCAGCCGCGGTATGGCAGCAGCACGCACCACCGGCGTGGACAGTGGCGGCGGCAGTACTCGGCGTGTTTTGGCTGTTGCTGCCGCGCGGATTTCCCGCGCGCTGGATTGGCATCGCGGCGCTGCTGCCGTTGTTTCTGGTTGAGCCGCCGCCGCTCGCGGAAGGCGATCTCAGGCTGACCGTGCTCGACGTCGGGCAGGGACTGGCGGTGGTCGCGCAGACCCGCAATCACGCGCTGCTTTACGATGCCGGTCCCGCGTTCGGCCCGCAGATCGACAGCGGCAACCGGATCATCGTGCCGTATTTGCGTGCGAGCGGCG
>JAHFRL010000171.1 GCA_023266235.1 Betaproteobacteria bacterium | reverse complement strand
GGTCGGAAAACAGCAGCGCGTTGATGAGGCCGATCTTGTCTTCCGCCGATTCACCGAGAAACGCGAGACGGATGCGGTCGTTGCGCAGGCCTTCGACCAAATCGTAAATGCGCAGTGTTTGTTCGATATCGGCGTGGCCGTAGGTGTCCTGCCAGACGCGGAATTCGTCAATCGCGGCGACCAGTTTCACGCGCCAGTCGGTGAACTGGGCTATGCGTTGTTCGAGTTGGCTGGGCATGCCTGCTCCATGCTGGTGAGGCGGGTTTCCACTCCGGCGCCGGGATTGTCGATTTCCACGATCTTGCGCCGGCCGCGTGCGCCCCGTTTGATTCTTATGTGCGAGGAGGGAAGCTTAAACCATTGATGTAAAAAGTCAATCAGGGCGGCATTGGCCTTGTCATCGACGGCCGGCGCGGCAATTCGCAGCTTGAGCGCGTCGCCGTGCCGCCCGGCCACCGCGGTGGTGCGCGCGTTGGGCTGGATATGGAGAGTGAGGGTGAGCCGGCGCAGCGCCGGATCAAAGCGGTACCAGCTCATGGCGGCCGGCGTGCGTTCAGAGCAGGCGCCCGCTCAGCGTTTCGAGCCATAACAGCGGCACGGTGAGCAGCAGCTGGCAGCCGATCAGGACGAACAGCGGCGACAAGTCGACGTTGGCGACCGGCGGCACCAATTTCTGAAATGGACGCAGGAACGGCCGTGTCACGCTCGCCAGCAGCGGCGCCAGCGGGCTGTAGGGATTAACCCAGCTCAGCACTGCCTGCAGCACCACGGCGACCATCACGATATAAATCGCCAGCTTCGCGATATCGATCGCCGCGATCGCCGCGATCGCCACCAGCGCGACGCCTACCGCCGAGCCCAGTTCGTAGCCCTTGAGTTGCAGCACGAGCCAGATCTGCACGACTTCGGTGAGCCACGCCAGCGTGAGTGTCGCGAGGTCGAGCCCCCGCAGGCCGGGAATCACGCGCCGCGCCGGGCGCACCGCAAAATCGGTGAGCGCGGCAACGAATTCCGAGAGCAGGTTGCGCGCCGGCGCGCGCAGCAGTTGCAGCATGAAGCGCAGCAGCAGCGCGAGCGCGAACAGGCCGCCAATGGTTGTGATCAGAAAGCTGGCCGCTTGCGAGAACATCCTTAATCCCTGTCCAGCTCCGCGCCAAGTTCACGGCTGCGCTCGTTCGCCGCGTGGATAGCGCGGACAATCGCTGCCTTGACGTGATCCGCCGCCATACTGGCCAGCGCCCGTTCAGTAGTCCCTCCTTTCGAGGTAACTCGTTCCCGCAACACGCTGACGGGGTCGTCGCTTGCGGCGGCAAGCCGCGCCGCGCCGGTAAAGGTGCGCAGCGCGAGCTGGCGCCCGACGGCGGCCGGCAACCCCAATTCTTTCGCGGCTTGTTCGACTGCCTCGATGAAGTAAAACACGTAGGCGGGGCCGCTGCCGGATATCGCCGTTACCGCATCCATTTGCCCTTCATGCTGAAGCCACACGGTCTTGCCTACGGCGCCCAGTATAGTCTCGGCACATTCCTTATCCTGCCGGTCTTGCGCTGTGCGTACGGGAAGCATCGGAAAGAGCCCCGTGATGCCCTCGCCAATCAACGCCGGCGCATTCGGCATCGCCCGGATCAGCCGCGCGTGGCCACCCAGCCAGCGGGAAAGCGTGGTCAATGTGGTGCCTGCGGCTATCGTGATAACGAGATTCGCGTCCCTGGCCAATCCGGATCTGGCTGCCGCATCGCGCATGTGCTGCGGCTTGACCGCGAAGACAATTATGTCGTCCGGTCGATCTGCCCACGCTTCGCGCGCGTGTCCGAAACATTTGATCCCATACTGCTGTTGGAGCCTGGCGCGGGCTTCAGGATTGATTTCGATCACCCGCAAACTCTCCGCTGAAAAGCCCTTGCTCCGCAAACCGCCGAGGATGGCGCTCGCCATGTTGCCGCCGCCGATGAATGTGATGTTCATATTTGGATGCGTGAAACGTGAAAGGTGAAAAGTGAAACGTCAATTCGAAACCGTAATGGTAGCAGCGCCACGTTCATACGTTTCACATTTCACGTTTTACTTTTCACTGCCTTTTCGTTCGCCGAAAATCGCGGTGCCGACGCGCACCAGCGTCGCGCCCTCGGCAATCGCCGCTTCCAGATCGGCGGACATGCCCATCGACAGCGTGTCGAGCGCAATGCCGGCTGCCACCAGCTCGTCCTTGAGCTGCCGCAGTTGCGCGAAATAGCGGCGCTGTTGCGCATAATCCGCGCTCGCGGGAGGAATTGCCATCAGGCCGCGCAGCTTGAGCCGGGGTAACGCCGCCACCGTGCGCGCAAGCCCGAGCGCCTCCCGGGGGGCGATGCCGCTTTTGGCGCTTTCGCCGCCGATGTTGATCTGGAGGCATACCTGCAGCGGCGCGAGAACGGCCGGGCGCGCCGCGGCCAGGCGCTCGGCGATCTTCCCGCGGTCGATGCTGTGCGCCCATGGGAAGTTTTCGGCGATCGCGCGCGTCTTGTTGCTCTGGATCGGCCCGATAAAGTGCCATTCGAGGTTCAAATCGGTCAGTGCGGTGATTTTTTCGACCGCTTCCTGCACGTGGTTTTCGCCGAACGCAAGCTGTCCGTAGGCGTGCGCGGCGGCGACGGCGTCCGCGCCGAACGTCTTGCTGACGGCAACCAAACCCACCTCGGCGGGGTTGCGGCCGCAGGCCCGGGCGGCGTTGGCGATACGTTGTCTGACGGCTTGCAAGTTGGCGCGGATTGTGTCCATAATTTCAAGGCAATTGAGGGATTTAGTGTGACGTACGGCACGCTGCAGCCGATCCTTTCCGCTGCTCACGGATTTGCGACATCGAGGAAATTATAATGGACATCTCTGAACTGCTCGCGTTTGTCGTCAAGAATAAAGCCTCCGACCTGCACCTGTCATCGGGCCTGCCGCCGATGATCCGCGTGCACGGCGACGTGCGGCGCATCAATTTGCCGGCGATGGAGCACAAGGACGTCCACGGCATGGTGTACGACATCATGAACGATGGCCAGCGCAAGTTTTACGAGGAGAATCTCGAGTGCGACTTCTCGTTCGCGATCCCCAACCTCGCGCGCTTCCGCGTCAATGCGTTCGTCCAGCAGCGCGGGGCGGCCGCCGTGATGCGGACCATCCCGTCCAAGATACTGTCGCTGGAGGAACTGAAGGCGCCGAAAATATTCGGCGACATCGCCGATCAGCCGCGCGGCATGGTGCTGGTGACGGGTCCGACCGGTTCCGGCAAGTCGACGACGCTGGCGGCGATGGTCAACCACAAGAACGAAAGCGAACAAGGCCATATCCTGACCGTCGAGGACCCGATCGAATTCGTGCACGAATCGAAGAAATGCCTGATCAACCAGCGCGAGGTCGGGCCGCATACGCTGTCGTTCGCCAACGCGCTGCGCTCGGCGCTGCGCGAGGACCCGGACGTGATCCTGGTCGGCGAGATGCGCGATCTTGAAACCATACGGCTCGCGATGACCGCCGCCGAGACCGGTCACCTGGTGTTCGGCACGCTGCATACCAGCTCCGCCGCCAAGACCATCGACCGTATTATCGACGTGTTCCCGGCGGAGGAGAAAGAGATGGTGCGCGCGATGCTGTCCGAATCGTTGCGCGCGGTGATTTCGCAGTCGCTGCTGAAGACCAAGGACGGCAGCGGCCGCGCCGCCGCGCACGAGATCATGATCGCCACGCCGGCGATCCGCAACCTGATCCGCGAGGCCAAGGTCGCGCAGATGTACTCGGCGATCCAGACCGGCCAGGCAGTCGGCATGCAGACGCTCGACCAGAATCTGCAGGAGATGGTCAAGCGCAATATCGTGTCGGTCGAGGAAGCGCGCACCAAGGCCGTCAACAAGGAAAACTTCAAGTAGTCTCTGGACCGTAAGTGGTAAGCGGGCCGACGCTCGCTGTTTCGTCAATCGGAGGAATCGGATATGGATCGTGATCAGTCAGTCCAGTTCATGCATAACCTGCTGCGCGCGATGCTCAGCAAGAAGGCGTCCGACCTGTTCATTACCGCGGGTTTCCCGCCGGCGTTCAAGGTCGATGGCAAGATGACGCCGGTGTCGAATCAGACGCTGACGCCGCAGATGACCGCCGACCTCGCGCGCGCGATGATGAACGACAAGCAGGCGGCGGAGTTCGAGTCGACCAAGGAGTGCAACTTCGCGGTTGCCCCCGCCAGCATCGGCCGTTTCCGCGTCAGCGCCTTCGTGCAGCAGGCACGCGTCGGCATGGTGATGCGCACGATCACCACCGCCATCCCGAAGATAGATGACCTCAGGCTGCCGGCGGTGCTGAAGGACGTGACGATGAGCAAACGCGGCCTGGTCATTTTCGTGGGCGGCACGGGCTCGGGCAAATCGACGTCGCTCGCGGCGATGATCGGCTACCGCAACGAAAACAGCTACGGCCACATCATCACCATCGAAGACCCGGTCGAGTATGTGCACGATCACAAGAACTGCCTGATCACGCAGCGCGAAGTCGGCGTCGACACCGAATCGTGGCAATCGGCGCTGAAAAACACGCTGCGGCAGGCGCCCGATGTGATCCTGATCGGCGAGATCCGCGACCGCGAAACCATGGACCACGCGATTGCGTTCGCCGAGACCGGCCACCTCGCGATGGGCACGCTGCACGCGAACAGCGCCAACCAGGCGCTCGACCGCATCATCAACTTCTTCCCGGAAGAGCGGAAGCAGCAGCTGCTGATGGACCTGTCGCTCAACCTTCGCGCGTTCGTCGCGCAGCGCCTGATTCCGATGAAGGACGGCAAGGGGCGCCGCGCGGCGATCGAGATCCTGCTCAATTCGCCGTTGATCCAGGACCTGATCTTCAAGGGCGAGGTGCACGAGATCAAGGCGATCATGGCCAAGTCGCGCGAGCTCGGCATGCAGACTTTCGACCAGGCTCTGTTCGATCTCTACGAGGGGGGCGATATCAGCTACGAGGATGCGCTCAGGAACGCCGATTCGGTCAACGAGCTGCGGCTGAACATCAAGTTGAACAGCAAGGAAGCGAAAGTCAAGGACGTGATGTCGGGCATCGAGCACCTCAACATCGTGTGATTCCGGCAGGTCCGCCGGATCCCATGCGCCGGATGGAGCGGGCGGCAAAGCCGCCGCCCGACCGGCGCGCGAACAAGAACGCCGGTGCATGAGGCCGGCGTTTTTTTGTACCCATGACCATACCCTTCGATCTTCCCACCTTCGCCATCGCCGCCGCGGTGGTAGGCGCGGCCTATATCATCTTCGGCATCTCGGCGTTCGGTGCCTCGCTGTTCACCGTGCCGATGCTGTCATACTTCTATCCTCTCGACTTCGTGCTGCCGTTGTGCGTGCTGCTCGACGTCGCGGCGGCGCTGTCGCTCGGCATGCGCTTCTCGCGCGAGTCCGACAAGTCCGAGCTCATGTGGATGGTGCCTTCCTGCCTCATCGGCGCGGTGCTGGGCGTGACGCTGCTCGTCAACCTGCCGCGACCGGCGACCATTGCCGGCTGCGGCGTCTTCCTGCTCGCGTACGGAATCTATTCGCTCAGGCAGGCCGGCGCGGTGAAAATGGTCAGCCGGGGTTGGGCGCCGGTGGCCGGCTTGGCGGGTGGCGTGTTCGGAACGCTGTTCGGCATCGGCGCGCCGCCGTATGCGATCTACCTGACGCACCGGCTCGCGGACAAGCTGGCGCTGCGCGCGACGCTTTCCAACATGGTGATATTTTCGGTCTCGATCCGCGCGCTGGTGTTCACGGCGGGCGGTCTCATGCTCGCCGACCGGCTGGTCGGCTTCGCCATGCTCGTTCCTTTCGCGCTCGCCGGCCTGTGGTACGGCAACCGCATCCACCGCCGCATCTCGCGCGACAGCGTGCTGCGGCTCGTCAGCGCGCTGTTGCTGCTGATCGGCGCGTCGTTGCTGGTGCGGGTGTTCGCGGGGTAGAGTTTAACGTCCGCGATGCGCGGACGTGAGCAATGGCGTACGGCGCCGCTGCGAAGCGATATCCATTCGATCGCGCGATCAGGCCCGGCGCTTTCTCGGAACCAGCAGCCTGTTGATTTCCTGAACGTCGAAATACTCGGGGTCAAACGATCCGCCTATCCATTCCAGCATTTCCTTGTGCCTGGGATGTGCGGGATCGCGGATTGCTTTCAGTAACTCATGGTATCCCCATATACCGCCGCAATCTTCGAGCGGGCAAGCGCGCGCGCCGCCGACGCAGCCCGGGACCGCAATGCCCTGCGCGGAAGGGAGAATTTTTTCGAGTACTATTTTGTGCTCCCAGCCGTCTCCGAAGTCGTACTCGTAGACCATCGCCTCCTTTTCCCGCAGCAGCGCCTGGTCCAGGCGAAAACGCGTTTCGTTCTTCGTGCCCTCGCCAAATTCCGGATCGGGGATGCCGTAGATTTCACCACGGACCTCGAACTGATGAAGATGCGAGTCCGTCCAACCCATGGCCGTCTGCAGGATATCGTGCAGCGTATCGAGGGAGATCGAACCCGGCACGAGCAATCGCCGCCAAATGGGCGGTCTGGCTTTATTCAGCGTGACCTTGATCTGGTACACCCGCGATTTATTCGCTACTGGCATGGTTCCCCCGCTCCATTTTCTGTCCGGGTCTGACGTGCGTTCCTGTCGCGACGGGTCAACCTCGACAACGAATTGATGGCCTCTTGCGTGGCGGGTGTGAAGCTCAGCAATTCCTCAGACGTAACCAGGCCCAGCGAATGAATAGCCGCGAGCTGCATTATGGCCCTCGATCTGCGTGGGGCGTCAAAGGCGTGTCCCAATTCTCGGTCACGCCGCTCGACAAGCCTGTAGATTTCAAGATACCGGTCATGGAACGTCCTGGCCGAATCGGATGCGGTCTTGCCGATATCGGTCAATACCCGTTCACAAAAACGTTCCAGTGCAACAGTCCGCAACCCCCGGAATTTTTTCCAGTCGGACTCGGGTATATCGCGCGGCATGGATTTTGGACGCTCAACGCCCCATTCAGCTGCGGCGAAGCCGTCCGCTGCAATGGGAGTGTACGCCCGACATGGGCATGATCTGATGGGGTGGAAGTCCCCTGTGGGAGTACTTGAAAGGGAAGCATAACCACTAGCCGACGGCAAGGGCAAGTCCGCGAGGAATTGTCTGAAGGAAGCCCGAGTGCAAAGGTGCGAGCTGACGAATAGAAATTGCATAGAAGGCCCAGTTCCCGGGCAAGTCAGCACTTGATGACGAAGCCCACGGGTACGCGGGACAGGGTAAATGCAGCGGTTGTGCGCCGAGAGATCATGAACTTATTCGGGGAGATCTGTTCAGCATGCGGTTGGTGCGACGATGGGAGTCGAACTGAGGCCCGGCTCGAAAGGGACGGAAACGCCATCGAACCCTAAGGTCGCTGTGGTCGTCATGGGAGCCGGACTGAGGGCCACCGCGAAAGCGGTGGAATCACCACCGGACCCTGCCACGACTCCGCCAGCGCGCCCGGTGGCAACACCGGGCGTGATTGAACAGCAGTCAGCAGACGGCGTAGTAGCCAAACGCTCACCGTAATGGGTGGGACAGGGTGAAGGCCTGAACTGTCGGCAAGGAGTGAGACGGGCAGACCTCAGTGGCCGTACCGCACCTGACCAGGTGAAGCGGCTCTGGCGGCCTGTGTCGTAACCAGCTCTGGAGGCGTCCCTCATGGATGCCTTTCAAATCCGGCGGAAACGCCCCGTGCGGACCCGCATGCGGGGTGTTGTGGGGGCTGGGGGTTAAACACCCCCGGCTACCCGATTGGGCGTCACCTTGGACAGCGCTCAGGCAGTGGCGCGCTTGCGAGCGACCGCCAAAGCAGGAGGATGCGCCAGCGTTTGGTACACAACGCAGTATCTCTCTGTCAGCCGTAGGAGAGTCGCGAGTTGTTCTTCCGACGCGTCGGTGTCGAGCGTGAACTGCAGCCGAATGTTCTGGAACCCGACTGGAACCTCCTTCGACAGACCGAGCGTTCCACGAAAGTCGAGATCGCCTTCGGCCTCCAGCGAGGCATCTCGCAACTCGATGCTAAGCGCAGTGGCTACAGCATTCAACGTTACGCCGGCGCAGGCAACCAGAGCCTCGAGCAGCATGTCGCCTGAACAGGCAGCTTGCCCAGTACCACCGGTGGCGGGATGCAACCCGGCAACGACTAGTGCCTTACCTGTTTCGATCTTGCAGCTGACACCTTCACCAATACGGCCTTGCGCACGCAGAGTGATAAGCGCCGCTTGCGGGACTTCGCGATAGCGCTCCTTCAGCGGAGCTTGGACAGACCGTAAGTCGTCGGCATTCATGATGGAAGAGCCCCCCCTAGTTGATCGATGATGCCCAACGCTGAGTTGTGCGGCCGGCGTAGCCGGTCCGCACGAACGACGTGTTATGTTGCTCCTGTTTTTTAGCCACAGGCATCTTGGTTCGAGAAATTCCTAGGCTCGTTTGTCCATCCCTCCAGCCCGCTGGGCGTTCGGCGCGCCACCTGGTACAACAGCGAGCACCATCACTCGGTCCTCGGCTTGCTCACGCCCGCCGACGTGCATCACGGCCTGGCCGAGGAAGCGCGTCGCGGCGCGAGCGGCCGTGCTCGCAA
>JAHFRL010000047.1 GCA_023266235.1 Betaproteobacteria bacterium | reverse complement strand
GAGTTCTTTGGCAGCTTCACGCGCATGCGCAACAACTCGCCGACCATCAGCAGCTCGTTCAAGAAGCCGTACTTCGCCGACGGCCCGATCGGGATTTACACTAATGATGCGAACGGCAACCTCAAACTCGGCGACACCGGCGACGTTGTCAATCTCTATATCGCCATGCGGCGCGGCGGCCGGTTCATTTACGCGCTCGACGTCAACAACCCGAACGATCCCCGGTACTTGTGGAAAATCGACAATACCACGACGGGCTTCAGCGAGCTCGGCCAGACCTGGTCCGAACCGAAGGTGGTAACCAACATCAACGGCTACAGCAACCCGGTGCTGATCTTCGGCGCGGGTTACGACCCGGCGGTGGAAGACATCGAGCCGTCCGCGGTCACCTCGGCGAGCGCCGCTTCGGTGACCACCGCGGCGGGCACGGTGAGCCGCACCATGGGCCGCGGCATCTACGTCGTCGACGCGATCACCGGCGCCTTGGTCTGGAGCGCGGGCCGGGCAGGCAGCGGTTTCACGCTCTCGGTGCCGGGCATGGATTTTGCCATCCCGTCGGACATATCGGTAATCAAGAACGCAAGCGTCGGCGGCCCGGTCACCCATGCCTACGTCGGCGATACCGGCGGCAACGTCTGGCGCATCGACTTCGCCGGCACGAACCTCGCCAGCAGCACGGTCACCCAGCTCGCGGCGGTCGGGGATCTGACGACGGCGGCCGGCAGGCGCAAGTTCCAGTTCCCGCCCGATGTCGTCGCCCAGGTCGGATTCGACGCCGTGCTGATCGGCTCCGGCGATCGCGAGCATCCGTTCGACACCACGGTCGTCAATCGGATGTACATGTTCAAGGACCAGGGCAATGACGCGGGACCGAAAACCGGCAACGTAACCACAACGCCTTCCCCCGTCCCCGCCGGCACCGACCCGACCATCGTTGAATCGGCGCTGTTCGATGCGACCACCGACTGCATCCAGGATCCAGCGGGCTGCACCGCGGGCCAGACGCAGACAAGTTCGCTGACCGCTTTGAACAGCGCAAGCGGCTGGTTCATCACCCTGGGCGCCGGCGAGAAAGTGGTCGGCAATGCGGTGTCGATCGCCGGCATCACATTCTTCAACACCAACCAGCCGTCGTCCACGGCGGGCGGCGGCGCCTGCGGCAGCAACCTCGGCATTGCGCGGCAATATGAAGTCAGCACGGTCGATGCGACCGCTACTAACGCCCTCAACACGATCGGCGGCGCGCTCACCGCAGCGAGTCGCTCAACGATACACCCCGGCGGCGGCTACCTGCCTTCGCCGGTGCACGTGGTGGTGGTGCTGGGCGGAATACCGGTCGAAGCCGTGATTTCGGGCACCGAGGTGAGAACGCCCGCAGGCGCGCCGTTGAGCGCTCGTTTGCGAAAATATTGGTACAAGGAAATCGAATAGTGCCGGCTCGCGGCATGCACTACCGGGAAGACAGGGCGGTTATTCCGCTCTGTTTTTTCTCGCCAATCGGCTTCCCGCAACGTGCCACTGCCCCCACCGCCGCAGCGCGAACTTCACTCGGCCCGACAGCATTCCTTGCCGTGTCTCACGCCATACCGCCTTCGACGACCAGAATCGCAGTCGGGATCACGATCTCGGCCGCCGCGCACCTGTTGGTGGCAGTCAGTTTGAGCCCGCGGGTGGCGGGCGAGGCCGCGTGGCCGTCTCCGCTGCAGGTAGAGATAGTGCGCGCAGCCCCTCCCGAAACCAGGACGGAAATCGCGGTCCCGGGATTGTCCGACCATGCGGGCACCGCCGCGCCCGTGCAGCTTCCTGCCGAGACGCGTTCGCAAGAGGAACCATCGCACGCACCGGCAGCCCGCAAGGCGGCGGTGCAATTCGATCTCCCGTTCGACAGATATTTCACCGCGCGGGAACTCGACGTGCGCGCCGCCCGGATCAACGAGGTCCAGCTCGTTTATCCGAAACAAGCCTACGCAATGCGGATCAGCGGCAAAGTGATTTTGCGGATTTTTATCAATGAGAAGGGCGGCATCGACATGATCTCGATGCTGGCCGCGACCCCGCCGGGCGTGTTCGAGGAGACGGCTCTCACCACCGCGCAGGCGCTGCAATTTTCCCCTGCTCTGAAGAACGGCCGTCAGGTCAAGAGCCAGAAAACCATCGAGGTGGCTTTCGACCCTTACGAGAGCATCAATATTCCCTAAGAGCCCGCATCACAATGAATCTCGCGCTGCGCTGTCACGGTCCCGCGAGCGGCTTCGCCAAGGCGCTCGGATTGCGTCAGCGTAACGGGGATAGGCGCGTTATCAGGAGGGGTCGGGTGCATCGACGCCAGGTTGCCGTCCCACGGGATGGCTTATTGGATATCAACGAATTGAGGAGCCAAGGATGAACAAGTTAATTGCAGCGTTGTGTTGTCTGCTGCTGGCGGCGTCGCCACTCGCGCTGGCGCAGGACAAGAGCACCGGGAAAAAGGCCGCTCCCGTATCCGCGAAGGAGAAGGCCGAGAAGGAGAAGGCTGTGAAGTCGCAGTTGATACAGTGCTCCAACCAGGCCCGTGACCGCAAGCTGGATATGGGCGGCGAGGAGTTCAACAGGTTCATGAGCAGGTGCCTGAAGGGATAGCAGCAGCGGGCTGATTGCCCACTGCCCGCCCGGCGGGACATGCTGCTCCGCATCTCCGGTCAGCGCCGAAAGGGAGCCCCTCCGCGCTTCGACGCGCCGCTTGCGGGGATGCGGACTGTCTAAACCGCGACCAGGCCCTTCGGCAGGGGGAAAGTGACTTTCTCTTCGATGCCGTCAAGCTGGCTGACGCGCTCCGCGCCCAGCGCCCTCAGGCGCTCCACCACTTGCCGGACCAGTACTTCCGGCGCGGAAGCCCCGGCGGTCACTCCGACGACGTTTTTTCCCACGACCCATTCCGGCCTCAGTTCGGAGGCGCTGTCCACCATGTAGGCGGTGACGCCCTGGTGTTCGACCACCTCGCGCAGCCGGTTCGAGTTCGAGCTGTTGGGGGAGCCCACCACGATCACGACATCGCATTGCTGCGCGAGCGCCTTGACCGCGTCCTGGCGATTTTGCGTGGCGTAGCAGATATCGTCTTTCCTGGGACCGACGATCTTCGGAAAGCGCGCCCTCAGCGCCGCAATGATCTGGCTTGCATCGTCGACCGACAACGTGGTTTGCGTCACGAACGCGAGATTGTCTGCGTCGGTAACTTTGAGCTTCGCGACATCGGCGGGCGTCTCGACCAGGTACATGCCGCCCCGCGTCTGGCCCATCGTGCCCTCGACCTCGGGATGGCCGTGATGGCCGATCATGATGATCTCGCGACCGTGCTCGCGCATCTTGGCGACCTCGACGTGCACCTTGGTTACCAACGGGCAGGTCGCGTCGAACACCTTGAGGTCGCGCGCCTCGGCTTCGCGACGCACCGCCTGCGACACCCCGTGCGCGCTGAAAATCAGCGTGCTGCCGGCCGGCACTTCGTCCAGGTCCTCGACGAACACCGCGCCCTTCGAGCGCAGGTCGTTGACCACGAACTTGTTGTGCACGACTTCATGGCGCACGTAAATCGGCGCGCCGTGGATCTCAAGCGCGCGCTCGACGATTTCGATCGCGCGGTCGACGCCGGCGCAGAAGCCGCGGGGTTTGGCGAGCAGAACTTGCATCAACGGTCGGCGCTAACAAAAGGGTTGCATTATATACCCGCCGCCGCAAAGTGACTAAAAGCCGGTGGTCTGCGCAAGAAGCTGCAGCATATCCGCCTCACGCCTCTCGCCTCTCGCCTCTCCCGTTTCTTGGCCGCAGGCTCTCCCAGATCAAGAGCAGCGCGCCGCAAGTGATCGCCGAATCGGCGACGTTGAACGCCGGCCAGTGATAGCCGAACAGGTGAAAATCCAGGAAATCGATCACCGCGCCGAACAGCACGCGGTCCATCACGTTGCCGATGGCGCCGGCGAGGATCAGGCTCAACGCGAAACAAAACAGCGTTTGGCGCAGATGCCTGCGCAGCAAATAGACTACCCACACCGACGCGATCAACGCGATGGCGATGAACAATTCGCGCTGCCAGCCGGAAGCACTGGAAAGAAAGCTGAACGCCGCGCCGCGGTTGTAGACCAGCACGAGATTGAAAAACGGCGTGACTTCGATGCCGTTGCCGTAGGCCAGCACGCGCGTCATGGCGAACTTCGACAGTTGATCGAGCGCGACCAGCAGCGCGCTCAACGCGAGCCAGCGCGTCATGCGTGGGTGCGCGGCTCGCCGGCGCCGTACAGATTGGCAACGCAGCGCCCGCAAATTTCCGGGTGCGCGGCGTCGGATCCCACATCGCCGCGATAATGCCAGCAGCGCTCGCATTTGCGATGGCCGCTCGCGCTGACCTTGATGCCGACGCCGTCGAGCGACGACGGCAGCGCCGCGCCGTTCTTGCCGTCGTTCACCGTCGCGCGCGAGGTGATGAATACGAAGCGCAGGTCGTCGTCAAAGGATTTAAGAAAAGGGTGGCTCTCGCCGTTGGCGTAGAGATCGACCTCGCCGCCAAGCGACGAGCCGATCTTGCCGGCCACACGCAGTGCTTCGAGCAGTTTCTGCACGTCGGAGCGCAGCCCGCGCAGCTTCTGCCAGCGTGCGCGCAGCTCGTCCGCGTCGCGCGGCAACGGGTACGTATACCAGGTCTGCTCGAACACGCTGCTCGCACCCCCGTTCAGCGTCTCCCACGCTTCGTGCGCGGTGAAGGAGAGCACCGGCGCCATCAAGCGCACCAGTGCCTGCGTCATGTGATAGAGCGCGTTTTGCGCCGAGCGCCGGGCGCGGGTATCGGTGCCGGCGGTATACAAGCGGTCTTTCAGGATGTCGAGGTAGAAACCGCCGAGGTCTTCCGAGCAGAACGTCTGCAGCTTTTGCGCGACCACATGGAATTCGTAGCGGCCGTAGTGGCCGGGTGATTGCGGCGTCCTCGTCCCCAGCTCCGATGGCGCCAGCGCGGCCTGCAGGTCAGCGGCCATCACCCATGCGTAGCGGTCGATCTCGAGCCAGTCGTCGACCGGCAGCGCATGCGCCCGGGGGTCGAAATCGGCGAGATTGGCGAGCAGGAAGCGCAGCGTGTTGCGGATGCGGCGGTAGGATTCGACCACGCGCTTCAGGATTTCGTCCGAGATCGACAGCTCACCCGAATAATCGGTCTGCGCGACCCACAGCCGCAGGATATCGGCGCCCAGCGTATCGACCACTTTCTGCGGCGCGATCACGTTGCCGAGCGACTTCGACATCTTGCGGCCCTGGCCGTCGACCACGAAGCCGTGCGTGAGCAAACCGGCGTAGGGCGCAACGCCGTTCAGCATGCAGGAGACCAGCAGCGACGAATGGAACCAGCCACGGTGCTGGTCCGAGCCTTCGAGGTAAAGATCGGCCGGAAACCGCAACTCGCCGGCGTGCGAGCCGCGCAGCACGGTTTCGTGCGTCGAGCCCGAGTCGAACCACACATCGAGCGTGTCCCTGATTTTTTCGTAGCGGTCGGCGTCGGTCCCGAGCAGCTCGCGCGCGTCGATCTTCTGCCACGCCTCGATGCCGCCCTGCTCGACTTTCTGCGCGACGGCTTCGAGCAAATCGAGCGTGCGCGGATGCAGCTCGCGCGTCTCCTTGTGGATGAACAACGGCATCGGCACGCCCCACTGGCGCTGGCGCGACAGCGTCCAGTCCGGCCGGTTGGCGATCATGCCGTGCAGCCGCGCCTGTCCCCACGCCGGATAAAACGTGGTCGCCTCGATCGCGCGCAGCGCCGTCGTGCGCAGCGTTTCTGCCGGTTTGACACCGTGGTATCCGGGCACCGCGTCCATGCCAGCGAACCACTGCGTGGTCGCGCGGTAGATGATCGGCGTCTTGTGGCGCCAGCAGTGCATGTAGCTGTGCGCGGACGGCTCCGCATGCAGCAACGCGCCGTGCTTCCTGATGGTTTCGACGATTTTCGGATTGGCCTTCCAGATGTTCATGCCGCCGAACAGCGGCAGCGCCTGCACGTACCGGCCGTCGCCCAGCACCGGCGCCAGGATCTCGTCGTCCTGCATGCCGTAGGCGCGGCACGAATGAAAGTCCTCGACGCCGTACGCGGGAGAGCTGTGCACGATGCCGGTGCCCTGCTCGAGCGTCACGTAATCGCCGAGGTAGACCGGCGCAATGCGGTCGTAGAACGGATGGCGGAAACCGATGCGCTCGAGCTGTTTGCCGCTGCACGCGCCGATGGTTTCGCCTTGCAATCCGTAGCGCTCGAGGCAGGCCTGCTGCAGATCGGCCGCCAGTATCAGCAGCCCGTGCTCCGTTTTGATCAGGTGATAGCTGAAATCGGGATGGACGTTGAGCGCCTGGTTGGCGGGTATCGTCCACGGCGTGGTGGTCCAGATCACAATCCAGCCTTTATCGCCCGGCAGCTTCGCAAGCCCGAATGCCCTGGCGACCGTGTCCGGCTCCGCGAACGGGAAACCAACGTCGATCGCGACGTCCTTGCGGTCCGCGTATTCGACTTCGGCCTCGGCCAGCGCCGAGCCGCAGTCGAAGCACCAGTTGACCGGCTTGAGGCCGCGATAGACGTAACCCTTCGCGATCAGCTTGCCGAGCACGCGGATCTCGTCGGCCTCGTTCCCGAAGGCCATCGTCTGGTAGGGATGGTCCCACTCGCCGAGCACGCCGAGCCGGATGAAATCCTTTTTCTGGCGTTCGATCTGCGCAACCGCGTAGGCACGTGATTTGTGCTGCACTTCCTCGACCGACAGCGACTTGCCATACTGCTTTTCAATCTGGATTTCGATTGGCATGCCGTGGCAGTCCCAGCCCGGCACGTACGGCGCGTCGAACCCCGACAAGGCTTTCGACTTGACGATCATGTCCTTGAGAATCTTGTTCATCGCAGTGCCGATGTGGATGTCGCCGTTCGCATACGGCGGCCCGTCGTGCAGGACGAACTTCGGCCGGCCGCGGCCCGCCGCGCGGATGCGCTGGTAGAGCTTGCGCTCCTGCCATGCCTTGAGCATCAGCGGCTCGCGCCTGGCCAAGTCGCCACGCATCGGGAACGGCGTGTCGGGAAGATTCAGCGTTTTCTTGTAATCAGCCATTTTGGGCCAGCGAATTGCGCGCGCGGCTGGAGAAATAGTCACGCGTGTTGTTCACGTCGATCGCGATCTGGCGCTTCAACGTTTCGACGTCGGCATACTTCTCTTCGTCGCGAAACTTGTGCAGGAATTCGATGCGCAGGTGCGCGCCGTAGATGTCGCGGTCGAAATCGAGCAGGTGAACTTCGAGACAGGGGCGCGCGTCGCGCGCAAGGGTCGGACGCACGCCGAGGCTCGCGACCGCCGGCAACGCGCGTTCACCCAGTCCATACACCCCGACCGCGAATATGCCCGACAGCGGCGGGCGGTTGTGTTTCATCAGGATATTGGCGGTCGGGCAGCCGAGCTTGTGACCGATGTCGTCACCTCTCACGACGCGCCCGCTGATACTGTAGGGGCGGCCGAGCAGGCGCCGCGCTTGCGTCACGTCGCCCGCGGCAAGCGCGTCACGCACCGCGGTACTCGAGACGCGCAGGCCGTCGGCCACCACGCTGGTCATCACGTGCACGCCGAACCCGCAGCGCTGTTGCGCCTGTCTCAGCATCACGATGTCGCCGGCGCGGCGCGCGCCGAAGCGGAAATCGTCGCCGACCAGGATCCAGCGCGCACCAAGGCCGTGGCACAGGATGCGGTCAATGAAATCCTCGGCGGTGGTTTTGGCGAAATCGAAATTGAAGCGGCAGATCTGCACGCGCTCTATGCCCGCGCGCTCGAGCAGCTCGAGTTTTTCGCGCAGGGAAGTCAGGCGCGTCGGCGCCTGGTCCGGCGCGAAGAACTCGCGCGGATGCGGCTCGAATGTCATCACGCACGACGGCACACCCAAGCCGCGCGCCGCCTCGGTCAGGCGCACAAGCATCGCCCCGTGCCCGAGGTGCACGCCATCGAAATTGCCGATAGTGAGCGCAACCGGTGTATCGGCAGCGGCGGGAATACTGCGGCGGATCAGCATACAATCCAAGCTAAAAGCTTGAATTATAGCGTGTTTTGTCAGACGCGGTCTAGGCGCAAAGCGGCGTGGTTGCAGCTTGCCGCGCGGCTGCGCGATCGCGCGCATCGGCATGCAGTCGAAACACAGCGCGCCTGAACGCGCGGCCGATCAGGATCAACGCCGGGCCGTGAGTGGTGCGTTCCGCCGCACCCTGCAAAGCGCCGAGCGTAGTTGCGACCTGTGTCATTTCCGGCAGCGACGCGTTTTCCACGATCACCACTGGCGTATCCGGAGGCAAGCCTCCCGCCAGCAGGCTGGACGCAAGCGCACCCTGCTGCCCGGCCGCCATATACAAAGCAGCGCTATCGGCGTTGCAGACGCTTTTGACCCAGTCGCTCGCGCTCTCGCCGTCGCCGACGCGCGGCGTAACCAGACTCACGCTGCGGCTGACACCGCGCTGCGTGAGCGACAAGCCGAGTTCGGCACTCGCCGCGAGCGCGGCGGTCACGCCCGGCACGACTTCAAATTGGATTCCCGCTGTCTGCAACGCATCGATCTCCTCCTGCGCGCGGCCGAACAGCATCGGGTCGCCGCCCTTGAGCCGCACCACCGTCCGATAACGGCTGGCCGCATCGATCAGGCGCTTGTTGATGAACCGCTGCGCAGTCGAGTGCGCGCCGCAGCGTTTGCCGACCGCGATTTTTTCCGAGTGCCCCGCCAGCGCCAGCGTGCCGGGGTGAACCAGCGCGTCGTAGAACACGATGTCCGCGCTCGCGAGCAGCCGTGCGCCGCGCACCGTGATCAAGTCAGGCGCGCCGGGACCGGCGCCCACCAGGTACACCTTGCCGCGAGCGGGCGTCATGGCCTCACGACCACTCCATGCCGTCGGGCGAAACCAGAAAGCGGCGCCGGAACAGCGGCAGCGGCCGCTCCACCGAGGCTTGGTAGGCGTCGCTGAAGTCGCCGAAGGCGGCGAGCGCTGCTTCTGGATCCTGGTCCTCGCGGAGCAGGAACGCGTCGAAACCGCAGCTTGCCATGAAAAACAAGTGGTCGCGCACCACCTCGCCGATGGCGCGCAACTCGCCCTTGTAGCCGTGACGCTCGCGCAGCAACCGCGCGATCGAGTAGCCGCGGCCGTCGGTGAACGCCGGGAAGTTCACGGCGACGAGCGCGAACCGATCGAGGTCGCCGGCAATCGACGCCGGTTCCTCATGGCTGTCGAGCCATACCCCGAGCCGTCCGGCGCGGAACGATAGAGCTTCGCGCCGCTCGAGCCAGAGAGCGCGCGGCACGATGACATCGCCTGTTTGCGGCAGCGGCGGCAGACCGCCGTCCGCCGCTGGTTTAAGCAGTTGCCAGTTGTCGGCTGCGAGCTGCCGATCCTTGATGATGGTTGCCATATACATACTCCTTGAATGGTTCGATGCCGATGCGCCGCACGACGTCGACGAAGCGTTCTTCTTCGCTGTCGCGGCGCGCGAGATAAAGATCGATCAGCTTCTCGATCACGTCCGGCACCTCGGCCTGCGATACCGACGGCCCCAGCACCTTGCCCAGCGCCGCGTCGTCGCCCTGCGCGCCGCCGATGGAAATCTGGTAGAACTCCTCACCCTGCTTGTCCACGCCGAGGATGCCGATGTGTCCGACGTGGTGGTGGCCGCAGGCGTTCATGCAGCCCGAAATATTGAGATCCAGCTCGCCGATGTCGTGCAGGTAATCGAGGTCGTCGAAGCGGCGCTGGATCGCCTCCGCCACCGGGATCGACTTGGCATTGGCGAGCGAGCAGAAATCGCCGCCCGGGCAGCAGATGATGTTGGTGAGCAGCCCGATGTTGGGGGTGGCAAGGCCAAGTGCTTTGACCTTTTGCCACACTTCATGCAAATCGGCCTGGCGCACGTCGGCGAGGATCAGGTTCTGTTCGTGCGAGACGCGCAGTTCGCCGAAACTGTAGCGATCAGCGAGGTCTGCGACCGCATCCATCTGGTCGGCACTGGCGTCGCCGGGCGGCACGCCGGTTTTTTTCAGCGACAGCGTGACGGCCGCATAGCCCGGCATCTTGTGCGGATGCACATTCCGCCGAACCCAGTTGGCAAACGCCTTGTCGCGTCCGAGCGCCAACACATATCCGGACGCCAGCGGATCGAGCTTCTGGTAGTGCGCACGGGTAAACCGGCGCTCGATGCGCTCAATTTCGCCGGCGATCAGCGTCGCCGGGCCATCCTTGAGATGCGCCCATTCGGCTTCCACTTCCTTGCGGAATACTTCCGGCGTACGCTCCTTCACCAGGATCTTGATGCGGGCCTTGTTGAGGTTGTCGCGGCGCCCGTAGCGGTTGTACACGCGCAGGATCGCGTCGAGGTAGGTCAGCAGGTGCTGCCACGGCAGGAATTCGCGGATGACGTGCCCGATGACCGGCGTGCGCCCGAGCCCGCCACCGACCAGCACACGGAAACCCACTTCGCCGTTCGCGTTCCGAACCGCGTGCAAACCGATGTCGTGCACCTGGGTGGCGGCGCGGTCGGCGAGGGCACCGTTTACCGCGATCTTGAACTTGCGCGGCAGGTAGCTGAACTCGGGGTTGAACGTGGACCACTGCCGGAGCACTTCGCACCAGACGAAGGGATCGACGATTTCGTCGGGCGCGATGCCGGCGAAATGATCGGCGGTGATGTTGCGCACGCAATTGCCGCTGGTCTGGATCGCGTGCATCTGCACCGTGGCAAGCTTGGCGAGGATATCGGGCACGTCTTCCAGCCTCGGCCAGTTGAACTGGATGTTTTGGCGGGTGCTGAAATGGCCGTAACCGCGGTCCCATGTGCGCGCTATGTAAGCAAGTGCTCGCAACTGTCGGGACGCGAGCAATCCGTACGGGATCGCCACCCGCAACATCGGCGCGTGGAGCTGGATGTAAAGGCCGTTTCGCAACCGCAAGGGGCGAAAGTCATCCTCGGACAGCTCGCCGGCCAGGAAGCGGCGCGTCTGATCCCGAAACTGCGCGACCCGCTCTTCCACCAGCCGCTGGTCGATCTTGTCGTAAACGTACATGTATTCGGCCCGATTGTTAGTGCGAACTGCATGGTAGCAACGCCTAGTTATATCAAGAAAGAATATTATGTTAGAATATAATAACCAATGATTATTTGTAGGTAAGCTCATGAAATTACAGCAATTACGCTACCTGACCCAAGTTTTTAAACAGGGGCTCAACCTATCGGCAGCGGCCGCAACGCTGCATACGTCACAGCCCGGCATCAGCAAGCAGATCAAGCTGCTCGAGGACGAACTTGGCGTGGAAATATTCGTGCGCAACGGCAAGCGCGTAACCGCGGTCACCCCGCCCGGGAAAGCAATCCTGGCGATCGCGCAACGCATCCTGCAGGAAGCCGACAACCTGAAGCAGGCGGCGCAGGACTACTCGAACCAGGACAGCGGCAACCTCACCATCGCCACCACCCATACCCAGGCGCGCTACATGCTGCCGGACGTGGTGCAGCGCTTCACCCGGCGCTATCCGAAGGTGAAGCTCGGCCTGATCCAGGGCAATCCGGTGCAGATCTGCCAATTCGCCATCAGCGGACAGGCCGACTTCTGCATCGCCACCGAAGCGATCGCGACGTTCGAAGAACTGGTAATGCTGCCATGCTACGGCTGGAACCGCTGCGTGATTGCGCCGCCCGGCCATCCGATACTCAAGCTCAAGACGCTGACGCTCGAGGAAATCGCCAAATACCCGGTCATCACCTACGATTTTGCCTTTACCGGACGCTCGCAGATCAACCGCGCGTTCGCAACCCGGGGACTCCAACCGAACGTGGTGCTGACGGCGATCGATTCGGACGTGATCAAGACCTATGTCGCGCTCGGCCTCGGCATCGGGATACTCGCGAAAATGGCATACGACCCGGCGCGCGACACGGGCCTGCGTGCAATCGATGCGAGTCACCTGTTCGAATCGAGCACCACCCGCCTCGGCATCCCGCGCCATGCCTACCTGCGCGGCTATATCTACGACTTCATCGAAATGTTCGCGCCGCAGTTGAGCCGCAAGGTGATCGACGCCGCGGTGCACAGCAAGTCGCCGATCGATTACGATCTCTAGAATACGATGCCCGCGAAGATCGACGGGCGTTTACACGACTCATCGCGAACGCATTAAGTCGGTAAGCGCCTTGACCACCTTGTCATCTGTCCAATCGAATTCGCCGGTAAAGCTGTAGCGAATGCGACCGTCGGGCCCGATCACGAAACTCGCCGGCAAGCCTTTTACCCGCCACGCCTTCATTGTTGCGCTGCTGTGATCACGCAACACCGTGAAGTCCAGCGACAGCGTGCGCAAAAAATCTTCGATTCGCGCCTCAAATTCGCCGATGTTGACCGCCAGCACCACGAACGGTTTGCCGGCGAGTTTGTTCTTGAGCCGCTGCATCGATGGCATCTCATCGCGGCACGGCTCGCACCAGGTTGCCCAGAAGTTAATCAGCACTACCTTGCCGCGGTAATCGATGAGCCGATGTGTTTGGCCGCTTAAATCCTTGAGTTCGAGCAGTGGCGTCGCGCCGCCCTTCCAAGGTTGGAGTTCCGCCGCAAATGCCGCCCTTCCCAGCGTCAAAACCACGAACAAAAGCCGCGCAAAGTTAGCAGGGGTCAATATAGAGCTACGGGTAAGTCCGAAAAAAAATGAGTCCGCATTTCTAGGAACAAGGAAACGGCCGGGAGGACCCGGCCGCTGTACGACGCAATCCGGTTCTAGAATACTTGCAGCTCCTGTGCGGCCATCTCGTAACGGAAGTTATCAGGATCGAGACTGTCAAAACGGCCTGCCGCGGTTTCCGCCTGCGGATACATCAGAAAACCGATTTTCCCGTGGGCCGACTTCGGCAATGCGAGGTCGTGTGCGTTATTGTAGGCGAGCCAATTCATCTCCCAAGAACCGAAAAGCCTGGTACGCGCGGCCTTGACCAGGGGATCGTCGATAGCCAGCTGGGCGTCCGGTTTTTCCTCGAGGATGACTTTGCGTACATCGGCCGGGTCAACAGGCACCCAGCCGTGACTGGCGGTATAGAACTCTGCGCGGCAATGTTGCGCCCGGGTGACGACACCGGTGCCTACGCCGAGGCTACGATAACCATACTCAGACTTTGCCACTCGCAAGCCGTAAAAGTCGCGCGCAGGTATGCCGATCGACCGCGCAAGCCCCACGAACAATGCATTGAGGTCGGCGCATTTGCCGCCGAGATTTTTCGATTCGAGCATGTACTTGATGTCGCCCACGCCGCAGCCGCGTGTCTTGGGGTCGCGGTACGTGTTGACTACGATCCACTCGTAGATGGCGCGCGCTTTCTCGATATCGCCGCCGCGCACGTCCTTGACGATTCCGCGCGCCGTGTCGCGCACGATGCCGTCAGTCGGTATGAGTTCGGTCGCCGCGAGAGCGAGCTGCAATTCAGCGCGGTCGGCTTTTATGGACTTGCCCGGCTTGCTCAAGTCGACCATACGGTCGCGCGTTGCAAACCGGCTGGTCAACTGGACGGTTGGATTTTTGGATGGGTTAGACCACTCGACATAGAGCAGTTCTGCGCCATATTTGCCGTCGGCCGAAATGGAAGCCGTACCGCCCTCAACATTCCATGTGTTGCCCAGATTCTTCTGGTAGTCGTTATCGTTAACCAACGGCAACGGCAACCATACGCGCGTCACACCGGCCGGCTTAAGCACCTCGACTTTAGTCGCGACCTCGAATACGCGCCAGCGCTCGCCGGGAGCCGCATTGGCGGACGCGGCTGCCGCCAGCTGCGGCAACGCCGATACCGCAGCGGCCGCCGGCAGCATTACAGTGGTTTTAATGAACGCTCTTCTGTCCATGGTGAACCTCCTGCTCAGGGTTTGACGCAGCGGAAAAAAACCATACGGATCCGCGCCAAACAGGTGGGCGCGGACGACGATACCAGAAAACGGGATGTTGCTGCTTGAGACGGCGTGGAGCATGGCGGTTGCGATGCCAGCTCCACGATCCTCGGAAAACGGACGGGGATGATGCGTGGACGGTGTCGGCATTCGTCATCGTCGGGACCGCGCGCGGAACGCGACGCGCTGCCGCGGGTGCCAGCGCTGGCATAGCCTATGCTCCTTGCGAGCGATATGGAACTACGCGCGATCAATCGCGAAAGTATGAGCATCGTCTTCCCAGCTTGAAACCGGTTAAGGCAGTAGTACAAGAAATAATCTCGCGGCGTCCACAACTGACTGTGTTTCAATTTACCGCGGGGCGCGGTGTAAGACAAGCGAGCCACCGGCAATAACACCAAGTGCAACGAGGTTATTCCGCGCCGCGCCGCACAAAATCGCGCAGCCGGAAGCCCAGCAGCCACAGCGTGCTGAAATATGCCGCGGCTCCGAGCACAACGATGCCCGCCAACCGCAGCACCTTGCCTGACGGTACCGCCGTCAGCCAGTAGGTGGCGTCCCCCGCGGCCAGCCACAGGCACGCCGCCATGACGTAAATCGCGAGCGCGATCTTCAGCGCAAACGCGCGCCAGCCTGGCTGCGGTGAGTAAATGTTGTGCTGCCGCAGCTTGTGATACAGCAGCCCGGCATTGAGACACGCACCGAGTCCGATCGCGAGCGCGAGCCCCGCATGCTGGAGCGGCCAGATGAACACGAAATTCATTGCCTGCGTCGCCACCAGCGAGACGAGCGCGATTTTGACCGGCGTCTTGATGTTCTGACGCGCGTAGAAGCCCGGCGCGAGCACCTTGACCATGATCAGCCCGAGCAGGCCGATGCTGTAGGCCACGAGCGCGTTGCGCGTCATCAGCACGTCGTGCATCGAAAATTCGCCATAGTGAAACAGGGTGGTGATCAGCGGCACCGCCAGCAGCGCCAGCGCGACCGCCGCCGGCAGCGCCAGCATCAACGTCAGCCGCAGCCCCCAGTCGAGCAGCTTCGCATATTCCGCGGCCGACTGCTCGACGTAGTGCCTGGCGAGACTCGGCAGCAGGATGGTGCCGAGCGCCACCCCGAGCAGACCCGTCGGAAATTCCATCAGCCGATCCGCGTAATATAGCCACGACACACTGCCGGTGACAAGAAACGAGGCAAAGATGGTGTTGATCAGCAAGCTCACCTGGCTGATCGACACGCCGAACACCGCGGGCCCCATCTGCCTTATCACGCGCCACACGCCTGCGTCCTTGAAATCGAGCTTGAAGCGCGGCAGCATTTTCAGCCGCAGCAGGAACGGCACCTGGAACGCGAGCTGCAGCACGCCGCCGCAGAACACCGCCCACGCGAGCGCCTTGACCGGCGGGTCGAAATAAGGCGCCAGCCATAGCGCGAAGCCGATGAACGACAGGTTGAGCAGCGTCGGCGTCAGCGCCGGCACCGAGAAACGGCTGTACGTGTTGAGGATGCCGCCGGCGAGGGACACCAGCGAAATGAACAGAATGTAGGGAAACGTGATCCGCAGCAGGTCGATGGTGAGCGCGAATTTCTGCGGATTGGCGGCGAATCCCGGCGCGCTCACATAGACGATCACCGGCGCTGCCGCTACCCCGAGCAGCGTGACGATGAACAGCGCCAGCGCCAGCAACCCGGCGACGTGGTCGACCAGCAGCCGCGTGTCAGCCTCGCCGCGCCGGTTCTTGTATTCCGCGAGTATCGGCACGAAAGCCTGCGCAAACGCGCCCTCGGCGAATAGCCGCCGCAGCAGGTTGGGAATCTTGAAGGCGACGAAGAACGCATCGGTCGCCACCCCGGCGCCGAACGCGCGCGCAATGACCGTATCACGCACAAAACCGAGGATGCGCGACAGCAGCGTCATGCTGCTGACCGTCGCGAGCGCTTTCAACAGATTCATCAGCGGTCAGGTCGGGTCAATGGGACTGAGCTAAACCGGTGATTCTTCTTGCTAATCGAGCAAAACGCCCGTATCATACCGCCCTTTTTCACCACCGGTTCGTGGAGTCGATATGGCCAATATAGCATCCGCCAGAAAAGCAGCGCGCCAGAACGTAAAACGCCGCGAGCACAACGCGAGCCTGCGCTCGGAGCTGCGCAGCGCGATCAAGCGCGTCAAGAAAGCGATCGAGATCGGCGACAAGGTGGCGGCGCGCGCCGTGCTGCGCGAGTCGACCAAGGTACTCGACTCGATCGCCGACAAGAAAATCATTCACAAGAACAAAGCGTCACGCCACAAGAGCCGCCTGTCCGCCGCCATCAAGGCGATGGCCTAGACGCTTACCTGCGGCGGTTGCTGCTCTGGCGCAACCGTCAGCTCCGCGGGGCGTTGCTGCGTGCGCCCCGGCCGCATTCTTGATGGGTTAGCGCGCGCCAGGCTGGCCGCACCGCTGCGCGCGGCCGGATCGATGCGCCCGGGTTCACACTCTGCCACTGCGCGGCGCACGTCGCCCCCGTTGGTGGCCTGGTTTACCGGCGCCCCGCCCGGCCAATATTTCGCTTGCGTCCTGCCTGCGGTTTGGATAAAACTAGTCCCTGCATGGAACACCCGAACACGGCGGCGGCAGCCGCCGTATTGTTTTTGAAAGCAGATTTTTTATGTCGCACGTAATGAACACCTATAAACGGCTGCCGCTCGCGCTCGAGCGCGGCGCCGGCTGCTGGGTATGGGACAAACAGGGCAAACGCTATCTCGATGCGCTCGCCGGGATTGCGGTGTGCGGGCTCGGCCATAGCCACCCCAGACTGGTGCGCGCAATCACCGAGCAGGCCGGCAAGCTGATCCACACCTCGAACCTGTACGAAATCGATCTGCAGGAACGGCTCGCCGACCGGCTCGCCGCGATCTCGGGCATGGACGAAGTGTTCTTCTGCAATTCGGGTTGCGAGGCCAACGAGGCCGCGATCAAGATTGCGCGGCTCTACGGCCACGGCAAGGGCGTCGAGATGCCCGCGATTATTGTCATGGACAAGGCGTTCCACGGCCGCACCATCGCGACGCTGTCGGCAACCGGCAGCCGCAAAGTGCAGGCCGGTTTCGAGCCGCTGGTGCCCGGCTTCGTGCGCGTGCCGTTCGACGACCTCGCTGCGGTGAGAAAAGTCGCCGAGAACAACCGTAACGTGGTGGCGGTGCTGGTCGAGTTGATCCAAGGCGAAGGCGGCATCAATATCTGCGGCGCCGACTACCTGCACGGCCTGCGCGAAATCTGCGCTGCCAACGGCTGGCTCCTGATGCTCGACGAAGTGCAGAGCGGCACCGGCCGCACCGGCAAATGGTTCGCGTTCCAGCATTCGGGCGTCAGGCCTGACGTGATGACGCTGGCCAAGGGGCTCGCCTCGGGCGTGCCGATCGGCGCCTGCCTCGCGGCGGGACCTGCGGCCGGCGTGTTCAAGCCCGGCAACCACGGCTCGACTTTTGGCGGCAATCCGCTCGCGTGCGCTGCGGCGCTCGCCACGCTCGACATCATCGAGAGCGAGAAGCTGATGGCGAATGCGACCGCCATGGGCGACTTCCTCCGCGACGGCTTCCGCGCCAGGCTCGAAGGCATTGCGGGCGTGCACGAAATCCGCGGCAAGGGCCTGATGATCGGCATCGAGCTCGACCTCCCGTGCGACGATCTGGTCAGACACGCGCTCGACGCCGGCCTCCTGATCAACGTCACCAACGACAACGTAATCCGGCTGCTGCCGCCGCTCACCATGCAGCGCGACGAAGCCGAACAGCTCGTTACGAGGCTCGCTCCGCTGATCACTGATTTCCTCGCCAGCCAGCGCGCCGCGCAAGCAGCGGTGCAGCCCGCCTGAGCGGCGGCTGCACTTTTTCAGCCGTGGAACTCCGTCACTACCTGCAGTTCAAGGACTTTACGCTCGACGAGTATGATTATGTGTTCGCGCGTACGCGCTGGATCAAGGACAAGTTCAAGCGCTATGAGCCGTACCAGCCGCTGGTCGACCGCACGCTGGCAATGGTGTTCGAAAAGCATTCGACGCGCACGCGCGTGTCGTTCGAGGCCGGCATGAATCAGCTCGGCGGCTCGGTGATCACGCTGATGACGCGCGACACCCAAATGGGGCGCGGCGAGCCGATCGAAGACGTCGCGCGCGTGATCTCGCGCATGGTCGACATCATCATGATCCGCACTTTCGAGCAGCGCATCATCGAGCGCTTCTCGGAGTACTCGCGCGTGCCGGTGATCAACGGCCTCACCAACGAGTACCATCCGTGCCAGATCATGGGCGATATCTACACCTATATCGAGCACCGTGGTTCGATCCGCGGCAAAACGGTGACATGGATCGGCGACTCCAACAACGTCTGCAACACCTGGCTGCAGGCGGCGACAATTTTCGACTTCAACGTGCACGTATCGACGCCGCCCGGCTACGAAGTCGAACCCGAGCGCGCCGGTATTTACGACACCAGCCACTTCGAGTCCTTCACCGATCCGCTGGAGGCGGTGCGCGGCGCGGACCTTGTCACCACCGACGTCTGGACCAGCATGGGCATGGAAGCCGAGGACGCGGAGCGCAAGCACGATTTCGAGGATTGGCAGGTCGACGCCGAGATGATGCGGCTCGCCAAGTCCGATGCGCTGTTTATGCACTGCCTGCCCGCGCACCGCGGCGAGGAAGTCGCGACGGAGGTGATCGACGGGCCGCAAAGCGTGGTGTGGGACGAGGCCGAAAACCGCCTGCATGTGCAAAAGGCGCTGATGGAATACCTGCTGCTCGGCCGCACGATAATTTAGATGCCGTACGGAGTGAGGGGTGAGACGGATGTGGCCGTCGCGCTGCTCAAGCGCAGCGCGCCCCGTTGATTTTTCTGGCTCTCGCCGCCCGCCACGCTTAAAATCAGCCCTTTTCGCATCCGGAACCACCGCACCATGCCCGACATCAAAAAAGTAGTGCTCGCCTACTCCGGCGGGCTCGACACCTCGGTGATCCTGAAGTGGCTGCAGGATACCTATCAATGCGAGGTTGTCACGTTCACCGCCGACATCGGCCAGGGCGACGAAGAAGTCGCGCCCGCGCGCGCGAAGGCGAAGCACATGGGCGTCAGGGAAATCTTCATCGACGACCTGCGCGAGGAGTTCGTGCGCGATTTCGTGTTGCCGATGTTCCGCGCCAACGCGATCTACGAAGGCGAGTACCTGCTCGGGACCAGCATCGCGCGGCCGCTGATCGCCAAGCGCCAGATCGAGATTGCGCGCAAAACCCGCGCCGATGCGGTGAGCCACGGCGCGACCGGCAAGGGCAACGACCAAGTGCGCTTCGAGCTCGGCTACTACGCGCTCGAGCCCGACATCCGCGTGATTGCGCCATGGCGCGAGTGGAACCTGACCTCGCGCGAGAAGCTGCTCAAGTACGCGAGGAAACACGGCATCCCGGTCGAGATGAAGAAAAAAGGCGGCTCGCCGTACAGCATGGACGCGAACCTGCTGCACATCTCGTACGAAGGCCGCATCCTCGAGGATCCGTCACGCGAGCCCGTGGAGTCGATGTGGCGCTGGACGATGTCGCCCGAGAAAGCGCCCAACCGGGCCGAATACCTGGAACTCGAGTACCGGCGCGGCGATATCGTCGCCGTTAACGGCAGGAAGCTAACACCGGCAAAAATGCTCGAGACGTTGAATAAGCTTGGCGGCAGGCACGGCGTTGGCCGGCTCGACCTGGTCGAGAACCGCTACGTCGGCATGAAGTCACGTGGCTGCTACGAGACGCCGGGCGGCACCATCATGCTCAAAGCGCACCGCGCGATCGAGTCGATCACGCTCGACCGCGAAGTCGCGCACCTCAAGGACGACCTGATGCCGCGCTACGCGGCGCTGATCTACAACGGCTACTGGTGGAGCCCTGAGCGCAAAATGCTGCAGACGATGATCGACGCGTCACAAGTGAGCGTCAACGGCCGGGTGCGCGTCAAGCTCTACAAGGGCAACGTGATCGTCGTCGGCCGCGATTCCGACCAGGACTCGCTGTTCGACCCTGCGATAGCGACGTTCGAAGACGACCAAGGCGCCTACAACCAGCTGGACGCCGCCGGCTTCATCCGGCTCAACGCGCTCAGGATGCGCATCGTCGCGAATCTACGCAAGAAACGTAAAGGCTGAGTCCAAAGGCGCAAAGACGCCAAGGGGAACAATCCGAAAAACCCCGCCACCGACGCGTTTTCGCGAGAGCTGCTTTCGGGGCCGACTTTCTTGCTTTTCTTCGCGCCTTTGCGGCGAAGATTTTGGGAGGGAATAATCAGGGTCAATGCAACTCTCGCTCCGACGCCCTCGGTCCGCGGTAACAGCGTACGCATGGCGGCTGCGTGCGCTGCAGCCGGTGTTACTGCCGGCTGTCGATATAGCCGCCGATCGCAGCGCCGATCATAGCCCCCAAACCGATATTCGCCGCCGGCGCGGGCTCGCTGTAGTACACCGGTCGCTCGACGATATAGGCCCGCTCCACCACATAGGGTCGCTGTACCACAACGACGTGATGGCGGTCATAGTCACGGTACCCGTAGCGGTCATGGTCGCTATAGCTGTGGCGATTGTGCTCATAGCCGCGGCCGTACCACGAGTCGGCAAAGACGGGCGCCGCCGCGCCGAGCGTCGCGCCGGCGGTCAGGATACAGATCAATTTCTTCGTGGTGTTCATGGCTTTCTCCTGTTGAGTAGTTGTGTGGATAAACGTCCGCACGCAAGCCATTGTCGAACTTGGCGAGGTTACAGTGTGAAAGCAATTGTGACGAAGTGTGTCCGGGATGCGGAAAAATGCAGAAATCAATCAGGGCGGCTCAGACCAGTATTGCATGGAGCAATCGCCTCGAATGGCCACTATGGGCCGCTAGAGCCAGTGGCCATGCGCCTTTCGAGGTGATCGAGTAATTGAGTGACTGAGCGATTGAGGAATAATCAGGGTCAGCGCAACGTTCGCTCCGACGCACTTCCGGAATCCGGCACTGATCCTGTTTATTTGGCGGCCTTGCGATTCATTTCCAGCCGCGCGTCGACCAGCGTGACCGTCTCGTCGACGACCGGGTTCTGCATGCCTTTCTGCTTCGCGACGGTCTGCACCAGGCGGTCCACCCGCTCGATGTTGGGCGCGCCGGCGAAGAGAGCGCGCGCCGCGGAGGATGGGGTTAACAGCGATTGCGCCGCGGCGGCGTATTTTTCGAACGGCACCAGGTCTTTCTCGGCGGCGCCCAGAGACACGCACAGCTTGACCACCCAGTTGTAGACCGAGCGCGAGGCTTCGAGGTCGGAATGCACGGCTTCCTTGATGGATCGCGCGGCATCTTTCTGCACGCAGCGATAATTGCCGGCCAGCAACATGCTCCACTTCGCGAGCGGCACGAAGATGGAGTCATGCACCTTGAGCTTGACCGGCAACTCGATCCTGCCGGAACCGGTGTCGAAGCGGACTGCTTCGATGTCCGCTGCCAGCTCGCGCAGGATGGCGGTGTGAGCGTCCGCATCAAAGCGGGCCGACTTGAAGTTGGTCGGCAGCCTGACCTGCAGCACGTTGACCTTGGCTTCCGGCGGGCGAAACGCCTGCGGGTCGGGACTGCACAGCGTCATCAGCTTGGGATCGAAACTGTCCCACACGGTGGGGTCGGTGTAGCAGGCCCTGCACGCATCGGCATTGAGGCCCGGAATGCGTTTCAGGTAAGGCAGCGGCGGCATGTTCATGATTGACATGCAGGGCACTTTGGACTTGGCCACCGCATCCAGCAACTCGCGCACGCCGGGTGAGCGATACTGGGGCTCCTGCATCGCCAGCGCGACCAGATCATAGTCGGCCGGATCAACACCCGCGGTGCCGTCGGCGGTCAGCTTGCCCGGCAGTTTGCTCGAATTGATCTCGACGAGCCCGTCGCGGCCCTTGACCGGCATGCGCACGATGGCGCCTTCTTTGTTGATCAGCGCCGCCTCGGCGGGCAGGCATACCAGCTTGACCGCATGCCCCGCGAGCGCCAGCTTGGTTCCCAACAGCGAACCGTAAGAAGCACCCATGATCAGAATTTTGTAGGTGGTGTGCATGAAAAAACCTCCATCCTTGTGTTGAATAGCGCACTTGAATCGAACCGGCGGGTCCGGATTACACGTTCCGTCCCTGTGCCATCCGTCTCAAGTCCTGGTTGAACATGTCCCCCGAATGCGCCTTGATGCGATCGACATCGAGCGCGCCGAAACCGCTGCGGCCGCCACGCGCAAAGCGTATCCAATGCGTCACACCGCCCTCCTTGGGTTGATTTGTATCGGTTTTTGATGGTCCGGGCAGCGCGCCGTGCTACATTAGCGCTACACCGGGTCCAGCCGTTGCGAATAATCTAGTCCGTTTCATTCAACGAAGCAAGTTTTCACATATTGAAAAAACGCTGACTGCAGGGAGAACCCGCATGCCATCATTTGACATCGTTTCCGAAGTCAACCAGGTCGAAGTGAAAAACGCTGTCGACCAGTGCAACAAGGAAATTTCCAACCGCTTTGACTTCAAGGGCTCGGATGCGCGCGTCGATATCCAGGACAAGGAGAAGGACAAGGTCCTGATGGTGTTCGCGGACGATAACTTCAAGCTCGGCCAGGTCAAGGATGTCTTGACCGCCAGGCTCGCGAAACGCGGCGTCGACGTGCGCGCGCTGGCGCCGGGAACGATAGAGAAGACCAGCGGCGACACGGTCAAACAGCCGGTCACGGTGCGCATCGGCGTCGAGCAGGAGCTCGCCAAGAAAATCGTCAAGCTGATCAAGGACAGCAAATTGAAGGTGCAGGCAAGCATTCAGGGGGATGCAGTGCGCGTAACGGGAGCAAAAAAGGACCTCCTGCAGGAAGTGATCGCCTTGGTGCAGAAATCAATTACCGATGTTCCGCTGCAGTACCGGAATTTCCGGGACTAGCAATAAAAACGGCGGCCGCAGCCGCCGTTAAGCTACCGTTAAGCTACCGTTAAGCTGCTGCGCGTCAGCGGCGCGCGAAACGCGTGTTACTCGGACGCGCGGTACCCGAATGTGAAACTTCCCGCGGCTGGAATACCTGGCGCTGAGAACTCTGGCCCTGCGCGTGGAAACCCTGGCGGTCATGGCCGAAATCACGGGCGTCAGCGTGAAAACCCTGGCGGTCGTGGCCGAAGTCCCGGCGGTCGTGGTGGAAGTCCCGGTAGTCGGCGCGTAGATCCCGACGGTCGTGGTGCAGCTCGCGGACATCGTGCCGGCGCTCAGCCATATCGTGAGCCAGTTCGCGACGGTCCTTGTGCAACTCCTGGCGATCCTGCCGGATCTCCTGCATGTCCTGGCGGATTTCCCGGCGCTCGCGCTGGGCTGCCGCGTAGTCGCCGGACCTGATGGCGTCGCGTAGTTGCGCGCGGTCGTGCTGCAGTTCCCGCGTGTCTTTGCGCAGTTCCATCTGATCCTGCACGATTTCGCGCCGGTCCTGGAAGATTTCGCGATTGTCATGGCGGATTTCCTGGCGGTCCCCGCTGATTTCGCGCGTATCCTGACGGATCTCCTGGCGGTCGCCGCGGACTTCGCGGTTGCCTTGGCGCAGGTCACGCACATCTGTGCGGACTTCGCCGGGTGCCGATTGCGCCGTCTGCGCCATCACCGGCGCAAACACGGCAAGCGCCGTCAGCGTGGCTGCAGTTATTACGGTTTTTTTCAACATGATCGTCTCCTGAGTGGGTTGTCGGGTTCTGACACCAAAATTCCTAGCCATCAGAATGCCCCCACTGTATGTCGGCGACGTGCAACCTGCTGTAAGGCTTTGTAAGCAGATGTTACGCGGGAGCCGCTCAGCCCGACCCGCGCAGCCCCCTGATCCAGCGCGCATAAACACCGTCTGCAATACGATGCAGCGCCTGCATCCGTGACTCGAGGTCGGTTTTTATCGCATCCACTGTCTGCACCGCCGGGCTTTTGCTGCGGCTGATTTCCCGCGCGCCGGTTGCGCACCAGGTGTCGATCATGTCCGGGGTCATCTCGATATGACATTGCATGCCGAGATGCGGCCCGAGCGCGAACGCCTGGTTCTCGCAGTACTGGTTCGCCAGCACGCGCTCGGCGCCGGACGGAATCGTGAACGTTTCGCCGTGCCAATGAAACGACATGAATGATGCCGGCGCATGACCGAACCACTGCTGCGCCGCCGGGTTGTTCAGCACCTCGACATCGCCCCAACCGATTTCCTTGAGCGGGGTGCGGGAGACCGCGCCGCCGAGCGCCTTCGACATCAGCTGCCCGCCGAGACAGTGGCCGAGCACCGGCACGCCGACTTCGACGCTGGCACGGATCAATTGCAGTTCCGGCGCGATCCACGGCAGGTCATCGTTGACGCTCATCGGCCCGCCCATGAACGCGAGGCCGCTGAACGCGCGCGGATCGTCCGGCACCGCCTCGCCGGAATCGATCTCGATCACGCGCCACGGGATGTGGTGGCGGCCAAGAACGGTCGCAAAATAACCCGGACCCTCGGTCGGCCAGTGCCGGAATATCGCGACGGGTTTCATCTTGAGCAGGCACCGGATTCGACGCGCACGGCCATGGCAACGTTGGCGATCATCGCTGTTCCAGTTCGTCGATCAGGTGGAGGTGACGGCTTGCCATGGCGATGCGCGTTTCACGCCTTCAGGAGCCCGCCGTCCACCGCGATCGTCTCGCCGCTGATCGAGGCTGAGACGTCGGAAGCGAGGAACGCGGCGAGAGCGGCAACCTCGGCGAGCGTTGCGAGCCGGCCCAGCGGCACGCGCGCGAGCAATTGTTTGCGCAAATCCACGGTGAGCAGAGGAAGCGTCATTCCGGTTTCGATCGGGGCCGGCGCGATCGCGTTGACGTTGATCCCGTGCGGGCCCAGCTCGCGCGCCAGACCCCGGGTCATGGCCACGATTCCGGCCTTGCTCGCGCCATAAATGACATTCCCGAATACGCCGCCGCCGCGCACGGCGGCGATCGAGGCGATGTTGATGATCTTGCCGTAACGCGCTTTGATCATCGCCGGCAGCACCGCTTTCGAGCAGACGAAGGCCCCGCGCAGATTGACCGTGAACACCGCGTCCCATTCCTCGATCGTTGCGTCCGTTACGGGGCCGCTCGAGAGGATGCCGGCATTGTTGACCAGGATGTCGATCCCGCCTCGCTCGCCGAGGACTGTCCGCACCGCTTGCTCGGACCCAGCCGCATCGGCAACATCCATGGCCAGCGGACGGGCATTTGCGCCAATTCTGCGGGCGGTCGCCTCGGCTTCCTGCCATTGGACATCGCCCAGGTATACGGCGCAGCCTTCGCCGACAAGCGCTTCTGCGATCGCTGCACCGATCCCACGCGCCGCACCAGTGACCAGGGCGGTTTTTCCTTCCAGCGTCAGGTCCATGTCGCTAACTCTCCGGGTACGCCGGTCGGAGATGCCTTCGACGGGTGACCAGCCGGACGAAAGTGACGCAAAAAAAGTCTAAAACATTTATTAGACTGGTACGACGGGATAACCGGTTCCCTGAAGTTAAGCATTTTCAAGAATCGACTTCTGCTTTGGGGCGGGATGGAACCACACCCAAGCCATCAGCCCGATTGTCAATAGATAAGCGAGAATCGTGTAAATGACTTCTGGCCGCATCATCGAGATATAGCCCAGCAGCACCGCAGCCAGGAAGCCATATCGCTCAAATGCATTAAGTTTTCGCCTGAAGAAGCTATAAAGGTAGATCGAACTCGTCCATTGAATGACGAGAACCTCCATGACCGCCAACACCATGGTCCAGGAAATGTTCGGGAACGCCATCAGCACCGGGTTAAACACGAATGCAAACGGAATGATGAACGTCGTCGCTGCAAGCTTCATGGATTGCATCCCGGTTTCCCAGAAACCCGCACCCGATATTTTTGCCGCCGCGAGCGCTGACTCGGCAACCGGCGGAGATAGCGTTGCGTACACAGCAAAATAGAAAGCGAAGTAATGGGCCTGCAACGGGGCGATGCCGAGCTGAATCATGAACGGGACCACTGCCAGCGCGGCAATCAGGTAAGCAACCGGCGTAGGCAACCCGATTCCGAGAATGATGGAAAGAACCGCCGCACCGACGAGAAGAATAATCTGGCTATCAGGCAGCACGCTGATGAGCCAGACGCCAAGCTTGCCGGAAAGGTTTGTCGTCTGAAACGCCTGGCCCAACGGCCCGATGGCGATCAAGAGCAGAGACAGCAAGGAAACCAGCAGCATCCCCTCTTCCAGCGCCACTTTCATCTCCTTCAGCTTCGGACGATAGGGGCCCTGGAATACCGAAAGGACCAGGGCGACAACGACACCGGCCAGGCCCGCCACTGACGGCGAGTAGTAATTTACGAGCAAAATGATTACGGTAAGGAAAGAAATCACAAATGCCGGAATGAGCCGCCAGATGATTTTCAGGTTCGCCGGCTCGCGCAGTTTGGGCAGGTTGTAACGCATGGCGTACACTGCGACACCGATTGTTACACCGGTCATATAAAGAACCCCGGGCAAAACCGCGGCTTTGACCACCTCGATATAGGCGATGCCGAGGAAGCCGGCGATAAGGAACGCCGCCAGACCAAGCACGGGGGGCATGATTTGGCCCGCCGTGGAAGCCGTTGCCTCGATGGCGCCAGCCATCGCCGGACTGTAGCCACCCCGCACCATCAAGGGGATCGTGAAGCGCCCGCACAACACTACGTTCGAAACCGCCGTTCCCATCACGGCGGCGACCGCACCGCTACCGATGATCGCAGGGGCCGCAGCCCCTCCTTTGATGCGTCCACCAACCAGTCGTCCGGCTTCCACAATCATGGGCATCATGCCCAACCCAAACAACGTCGTTGCGTATATGACCAGGAAAAAAATGTCGTCGGCCGCGGTCTGGGCAAACCAGAAAAACCCTTGCGTTACACCAAGCCCGATGTAATTCATTACAAAAGCAGGCTCATACGCGGGATGCGAAAGCAGAGGATGGTCAATGTACTGGCCGTAGAAAAAGTAAGCGATCGCCAGCGCTACTATGGTTGTCAGCGTCAGACCCCAGTGTATCAGCGTCAGGATCAAGACCCCGACGGTAAAGACTCCGCCCATGGCCATATCGAAGCTGTCGAAAAATGGGCTTGTCCTCTCGAGGCGATCGGCATTTATTCGAATAAAAGCAGCGCCTCCGATGGCCAGCACCGATCCGATCAGCGACAGCGCCCCTGTGATCCATACCCTCAAGGAAATTTTCCTGGGAATGGCGGAACCTTTTCCCGTGGATCCTTCCTCGCCAAAAATCAGAACGGCATCGCCTGCTTCCTCGTACCCCTCCTCTCCGAATTTTTTCCCGAGACGTTCTCCGATAAACACCTTGAACGACGCGAAACAGGAAATGACCATTACAAACAAGACAAACGTGGAATAGTGCCTTACTGAGCTCGACACCAGCCCAAACACCGCAATGGCGAGATAAATAATCATCGACACCCCCACCAACAATGTGAGGTTGTCTAAGACATGATCCGCTTTTTTCCAGCGTTTCAGCGTGACTTGATCCATTGACCCGCCTACAACCGACGGTCTTGTGTCGATCGCCAGGGACACCGATATGACGCGGCCCGGTTATCACCGGGCCGCTGATTGCAAGGAAAAATTATTTTGGATAGGTCATGGCAGGGTAATTCTTGGTCTTGTCCCACCAGCCCAGTTCTACGAAAGCCTTCTTGGCGCCCGGATGGACGTTCTCGTCCGACAGGCCGGCCAACATCAGCTCGGGTGACCAGATCTTCCAGAGAATGTGCAGGTCGCGCAACTTCGGCGCCATTTTGGCCACGCCCATCACGATCTGGTAGGCGGCTTCGTCGGAGAAATCCGGATGGGCCGCCTTGTAGCCACGCACGAGACCAACCGGCAGGGGCTCGGTCTGCTTGGGCAGCGTCCCGGCTGGAATAACCGTGTGGATGAACGTAGTGCCGTATTTCTTGTTGATGCGATCGATCACTTCCTTGCTCACCCCGAGGTAACGCAGCGCTTTGCCGGACGCCTCGAGCTGGCGCAGCGGACCGCCGATCAGCCATTCCTTCATGTTGGGCTCCATGCCAAACACACTCACCGCGGCGTCGGTCGTGCCGTCGATCAACTGCTGGGTGAGCGCGGCGGGCGTGATGTGGCGGATGTCCGTGTTCTGCGGGGTAATTCCGTAGGCCTCCAGGACCAGACGCGAAAACACACCCCAGTCGCTCTGGCTGCGCAAGCCCAGCGAGACGCGCTTGCCTTTGAAGTCGGCGGGCGTCTTGATGCTGGGATCGAAGGTCACGAAGAACTTGCCCTGCGCCCACCAGGTTTCGCCGTAGAGCAGCTTGAACCTGATCGGCACGGCTTCGGGGAGAAATTCCTTCATTTCCGGAGTGCCGCCCCATTTCATGGCCAGCTGGATCAGCACATCTTCCGTGCTGAAGACGAAGCGCTTCCAGTTTCTCTCTTGCCCCATCTCCCGGATGTTGTACATGTAGCCGGGGGTTTCCTGGGGCAGCAGAGTGACCGCGGACCCTTCCTTGATCATCTGGACCATGAGGATTGTGTCGCCCTCGGTCGGCCCGCAACCTGCCGGACAGAGCAGCAGCGGCACGGATATCTTGCCCTGGGCCGCAACAGGTGTTGCCGCCAGCCCGGCCGCTAATGCCAAGACCCCACCACCCATCACAACGAAATTGAATAGACGCTTTAACATTCTGAGCTCCTCTCCATTGGGTAGTTGTTTATGAAATCGTTTATATCAAGTCTATAGCAGCCCACCCGCCGTGTCGAAGCCTTCGAAGAACGGCGCCGGTCAGCCAGCGCAACCCGCGGCTGAGGCGGGTGATTTCCTGTGCTCCTATCGTCATCGTGGTTCCCGTCGCCGACGCATTGTGTCCGATCGTTCCGATCCCGCGGCAAGGCTGCGCGACAGTTGGCGCGCCGCTTCGCGCAACTCCGGCAGAAAACCCTTCGCCCGCTTCAGCGTGAGTCTTGCTTCCGCCGCCGAGATTGCGATAGCGGCGCACACCCGCCCGTTGGGACCGTGCACCGGAACGGCGACGCACACCACGCCCGACATGAACTCCTGGTTGTCGGTCGAGTAACCCTGCTTGTGAACGCGCTTCAGTTCCTCCCTCAGCCGCCGCGGATCGATGATCGTGGTCTGGGTATAGCGGGTCAGCTGCCCGTTGGAGAGGTATCCGTCGAGCGAGTTTACCGGCATTTGGCTCAGCAGCAGCTTGCCGATCGCGGTGCAGTGTAGCGGCACCCGGCTGCCCGGCTCGAAGCGCAGCCCGAGCGGCCAATGCGTCTCGACGCGATCGAGGTAGAGCACATTGCCGCCCGCGATCACGCCGAGGTTACAGGACTCGCCGATCTGGTTCGCCAGCGACTCGAGGATCGCGTGCCGGGTCCCGGAGGCCACCGCCACCTGCAGCACCGTAAGACCGAGGCTCACCAGGCGGTCGCCTTCGATGACGCGGCGCTTGCCGGGCTCGCGCGACAGGAAACCCAGGCCTTCGAGGGCGGTCACAATGCGGTGCGCCGTGGGCAGCGAGAGCCCGAGCATGGTGGCGAGCTCCGCGATCGACAGCGGCCGGGTGCGTGCGGCGACCGCCTCGAGCACGCGCAGTGCCTTGGGCATCGCACCAGCCGCGCCGCCGGCGCGCGAATGCGCGCGCGCCGGCGCCCCGCTGACGACTGTGGCTCTGCTTCGCAGCCGCACGCTTCGTTCACCAGTTTTCATGGTTCTTCTTTACGCCGCCAGGGTGATCTCGGTGCCGGCGAACCTGACGCGCGCGCGCCCAAGGTCCCTGCGCTCGCCGAGATATCGAATGAGTTCATGGAGCGGCGTCGTCCGGAACTGATATTGCGGCGCGGGCTTCTTCAGCGGCACCAGCAGTGTGTCTTCATAGAACGCGGAGAGCAGAATGTCCTCGTCGCTTGCATCGGCGCCAAGCCTGGCGCGCAGGCGCGGAACCCACGCCTCGATGTGCTCGGCCGGCCGCTCGGTGACCAGCTCGCCCGGCTTGATGTTGGCGCGCTCGAGAAACTCGCCTGAAGGCTCGGCAGCAAGCCTGCCGTAATAGCCGCGCGCATACTTCTTCACTTCGTCCGGAATGGTCTTATAACGCTCGCCTTGTACGACGTTCATCACCGCCTGGGTGATGATGTACTGCGCGAACGGGCTGACGACGATCGGATAGCCCAGATCCTGTCGCACGTGCTCCGCCTCCTCCATGATTTGGGGCAGCCGGTGCTCGAGGTTCATGACCTGCAACTGGTAGCGCAAGTTGGAAATCATTCCGCCCGGGATCTGGTGCTTGTACAGGGCTGGGTCGTATGGCGCGACTTTGCCGCGCGGCTTGTTCTCGCGCTCGCACAGCCAGTCAAAATATCCGGACGCCTCGGCCATCGCACCCTCGTCGAGCGTGCAAGCGAGGCCGAGCGCGCGGGCGCGGCGCGCGATGTCCTGCGTTGCCGGGAGCGAGGCGCCGTTGCCAAGCGGTTCGAGCGCGGTGTGGGCGTACTCAAAGCCCGCCCGCATTGCGACCGAATAGACCTCGGGCGCGAGCCCCGACTGGCAGTGCGAGTGAAGCTGCAGCGGGATTCCCCGCGCCGCCCTGACCACCACGGGAAACAAGGTGCGCCCGCGCTCGGGGGTGAGCAGTCCGGTCGGATCCTTGATCGAGATGAAGTCAGCCTTGAGCGCAACGAGCTCGCGGGTCCGCTCCGCGTAGTACTCGTCGGTGTGCACCGGGCTTAGCGTGTATGTCATCATCGCGTTGACCTGCATGCCGGCGACGTGCGCCGAGCGAACCGAGGACTCGATATTGCGGTTGTCGTTCAGCGCGTCGTATACGGTGAGGACCTTGACGCCGAGCCGCGCGAGCACTTGCGAATTCAGCTCGACGATGTCGTCGGGAAACAGCTCGAACGTGTAGAGGCTTTGCCCGCGGGTGAGCGCGTCGACCGGCGTGGCGAGCCGCCCGCACAGCAGCTTGACGCGCTGCCAGGGGTTTTCGTGCAGGTAGCGGACGCAGACGTCAAACACGGCCCCGCCGAGCACGTTGATGATATCGTAGCCTACGCGGTCCAGCGTGCCGAGAATCGGGGTCATCATCGCCGTCGTCATGCGCGTTGACCACAGGCACTGGTGCGCATCGCGCAGCGTCACGTCAATAAACCGCATCCTGCGGCTCGGCGTCGAGCGTTTCTGAATCTTCCTCACGATCAACCCCGTGGATCAATCACCATTAACACCTGGCCGTCCTCGACCAGCTCCGCGTCGCCCACCAGGATTTGTTTGACCACGCCCGAATGGCCGGCGGGGATGGAGTTTATTAGTTTCATCACCTCGATGATACAGACGGTGGTGTCCGCCTCGACGCGTTTCCCCACCTCCACGAACGGCCG